>CAZVSE010000001.1:0-94679 GCA_964629445.1 uncultured Ruminococcus sp.
CCCTGGACACCCTGATTAAGAGTCAGGTGCTCTACCAACTGAGCTAAAGGTGCGTAAGTCACCAACGGCTCTTCAAAAGCCGCTTGACTATAATACACTAAGCATTCCCGTTTGTCAAGAGTAAAATTCAAGTTTTTTCAAATTTTTCTACGTCTGTTCATCGACGCAGACGATCGACCAGACCTTCCCACCACTCCACAACCTTAAAGCGCACCTCAAACCGCTCAGTATCGGTCACCATCGCCACCTGCTCGCTGTCCAGCACGTCGCCGAGCGACTTTCGCTCTATCGCCGCACCCGCGCACAGCGGCGGGTACACCACGCACCACCAGTTCTTCCCCTCGCCGCTGCCGATGGTGAAGCGCACCGCCTCATACACCCCCGCGGGCAAGGTGACAGCGTCATACTGTCGCGTGGTGAAATACATCGTGCACAGCGTCGCATCCACGGGATAGTCATATCCCGCATCCGTCACCGCCTGTTGTGCGACCGCCTTAAGCGCTGGGAGACGCTGCTCGGCGAGCGCGAGCGCCTCGTCGGCATCCTGTGCGCCGTCCAGCCACCCCGCAGCGGCCTCTACTACCGCATCGCGCACGCGGAGCTTGAGCGTCTGATCCTCCTCGCTGTCGGAATTGGCGAGGATATGCAGGCGCACAACGCTCTCCCGCACCCCCGTACATCGTCCGTAAAAGCCGCACAAAGAAATAAGCAGGCACAGCACTAGCCCGCCGACACCCGCACGCAAAAACCGTTTCGTTAACACCATAAAAGATCCCGTCCTCTCTGTCTTGTGCTGACAGTATGGACGGGATTTGGAAAGTTTATGCAATTATTTTATTTCCACGCAGTTACCGTCGCAGGGGCGGCACACGAACGCCGTGGGGAACTCCCCCGCGAGCGCGTCGGCGCACGCCCGCGCCCGCGCGGCATCGTCGAAGATCGCGAATACCGCCGAGCCGCTACCGGTCATCTGCGCGGCAAGCGGGCGATACTCCGCCATCCGACGGCGGATCGCCGTCACGCCGCTAAGCGCGGTCGCGGGTTCAAAGACGTTGAACACCCCCGCACACACGCCGCCGAGATCGCCGCGGCACAAAGCCGCCAACATTGCAGGGTGATCAGGGTGGGTCGGGATCGGCGCGCGGTCGAGCGCGGCATACGCCGCCGCCGTAGACACGCCGTGTGCGGGCTGTGCGATGACGATATAACAGTCGGGCAGGGCAGGCAGAGGCTCCAAACCCTCGCCGATCCCCGTCACCATCGCCGTACCGCCGAGCACGCAGAACGGCACATCCGCTCCCACCTGCACGCCCATCGCACACAATTCCTCGGTCGAAAGGCGGGTGTTGTATAACCGATCCAGCGCAATAAGCGCCGCCGCCGCGTCCGCACTGCCGCCGCCCATTCCCGCCTGCTGCGGAATGCGCTTGGTGAGGGTCAACGCCGCGCCGCCGCACACACCCGTTTCACGCAGAAATACCTGCGCGGCGCGGTAAGCGGTGTTCCTCTCCACAGGGCAAGGCGGCGCACCGACCACGGTGAGCGTCAACGCGCCGTCGGTCGCGGTCGCACTGAGGGTGTCACAGCAGTCCACCGACTGCATCACACTCTCGAGCAGGTGATACCCGTCCGCGCGCACGCCGACCACATCCAGCGTCAGATTGATCTTCGCGGGGGCGTGCACCGTCACTTGCATAGATTATTCTCCTTAAGAAATTCTTTGATACGTTTTAACGCCTCAGAGATATGGTTGACGGAATAGCAATACGAAATGCGCACAAAGCCCTCGCCGCTGTCGCCGAAAGCGTTGCCGGGGACGACCGCGACGTGCTTCTCTTTGAGCAGACGACTGCAGAACTCCTCCGAGGTCATTCCCGTCGAGCGGATGCAGGGGAACACGTAAAATGCGCCCTGTGGCTCAAAGCAGGTCAGCCCCAATTTATTCAGCCCGTCCACCGTCAGGCGGCGGCGCATATCGTATTCGGCACGCATCGACTCCACCGCCGCATCGCCGCACGTCATCGCCTCGATGGCGGCGTACTGCGCTGTCGTCGGCGCACACATGATCGCAAACTGGTGCAGCTTTGTCAGCATCTTCATTACCGGCGCGGGACCGCAGGCATAGCCGAGACGCCAGCCGGTCATCGCGAACGCCTTGGAAAAGCCGCTGACAAGCACCGTGCGCTCCCGCATCCCCTCGAGAGCGGTGATGCTCACATGCTTGCACCCATAGGTCAGCTCGCCGTAGATCTCGTCCGACAGCACCATAATATCGGTACCGCGCAACACCGCGGCGATCTCTTCGAGATGCTCGCGGGTCATAATCGCGCCTGTGGGGTTATTCGGGAAGGGCAGCACGAGCAGTTTGGTACGCGGAGTGATCGCCGCGCGCACCGCCTCGGCGGTCAGGCGAAAATCATCCTCCATCCGCGTCACCAGCGGCACGGCAACGCCGCCCGCCATACAAGTCAGCGGCTCGTAGCACACAAAGCTCGGCTCAGGGATGAGCACCTCGTCACCGGGGTTGAGCAACGCGCGGAAGGTCAGATCGATGGCCTCACTGCCGCCGACCGTAACCAAAACCTCACTTTTGGGGTCATACTCCACCCCGCCGTGCCGTCGAATATAGCCCGCGATCGCCTCACGCAAGGCGAGCAGGCCGGCGTTGGGGCTGTACCAAGTGCGCCCCTTCTCCAGCGTGCGGATGCCCTCCTGCCGGATATGCCACGGCGTCGCAAAATCCGGCTCGCCCACCGACAGGGAAATAACCTCGTCCATCTCCGCCGCAATGTCAAAAAACTTGCGGATGCCCGACGGCTTTAGTTCCCGCAGGGTAGTGTTGAGCAGTTTTTCGTAATTCATACTAATCCTCTCTCGTCCTTTTCCTCGTCGGCGAACAGCACACCGCGCTCCTTATACGTCTTGAGCACAAAATGGGTGGCGGTAGACAGCACGCCGTCCAGCGGGGACAATCGCTTGTGCACAAACATCGCGACCTCGCGGAAGGATTTCCCTCTCAGTTTCACCGACAGGTCATAACCTCCCGACATCAGCATTACGCTCTCCACTTCGTCAAAGGAGGTGATGGTCTCGGCGAGGGTGTCAAAGCCCTTATCCTTTCTTGGCGCGATCTGCAGGTCGATGATGGCGGTGACCAGCTCACGGTCGGTCTTCTCCCAGTCGATGAGCGGCTTGTAGCCGCGGATGATGCCGTCCGCCTCCAGACGGGCGATCTCTGCCGCGACCTCGGTCTCGCTCATATCCAGCATCACCGCCATCTGTTCGACGGTGAGGCGGGCGTTGTTGTCGAGTAAATTGAGTAGCTTTTCCATTATGGTATCCTCCTTTTTTGTGTTCAGAATTTTTTGGGATTTCGCGTGGGTTTAATGCGATTGCCGTCTTTGTCAACAATCACGGTGTTCTCTAACTGCGCCGTCAGATTGGCGCGAAACGCCGCAATATATTCCGCGCGCAGAGCCTGTCGCTCGGCAGCTTCTTCAGCTGTCAGCTCGCGCTCTTTTGCCAGACGCGCGAGTTCGTTAATGCGGTCGATCTTTTTCTGTTCCATCATATACTCCTTATTGATTTGCTTTGTCCACCGCGGCGAAAATGCGGTTAAAATACGCCTCACTTGTCACGCCCGCAGGGCGCAGATACCGCCCAAGACCGTACAAGCAATCCGCGTCGCGGGTGATGCGGTTGATGCGGCTCTCGCAGGTGAGAGTCGCGCGAAAGCCGAGTTCTTTGATGATCGGCAGAGCCTCATCACACATCGCGCCATAGGGATAGGTGAAGGTCGTCGGGGTCACCCCCGCAAGGGTGGTCAACTGTTGTTGTGCGGTGCCGAGATCCGCCCGCAGAGCCGCCTCGTATGCCTCCACCGTCTCGGATGCGCGGCGAAGCGTGCCTTTGCGCTTGCCCGCCTCGCAATAGTGCATATCGTAGCTGTGGTTTTGTATCTCCCATCGCCCGCTCGCCGCCATCGCCCGGAGCTCCTCCCACGTGACATGGGAATACAGCGCATAGTCACTCTGCGCGGGGTTGTCGGAATACAACTCCGTCCACTTGCACACAGGCGAGATAACAGCCTTCATCCCATAGCGTTCCAGCAAGGGGTCAACGAACAGATAGTTGTTATAATATCCATCGTCAAAGGTGAGCATAATGGGCTTTTCGGGCAGGGGCGTGCCGTTGTCAACATAGGCGATGAGATCCGCCATCACCACGGTGGTGTAGCCGTGGTCACGAATCACCTGCAGGTCGTCTCTGAACTGTGCGGGGCTGATGATGTACTGCCCCTCACGGGCAGCATCATTCAGCACGCTGTGATACATCACGATCGGCACAAAAACCGTACCTTCGTTCTTTATCGCCGATGCGGCGAGGGTCGCCGCGCGACGGGAAACGAGCGTCTCCCCAATGCCGATCGCGACCAACACCGCCATCACCGCGCACAACACGGTATTCTGCCACTTATGCCACGAGATCAGTCGAACCATAGCCATCCCTCCTACCCCATACATAGTGTGGGGGCAGAGGAATTATGCCGTCATTCGTCGCTGCCGTCCTCCAAGAGGGCGACCGCCTCGGTATCGGCGAGGTTGGTGACATTCGCGAGCTTGCGCTGGATCTGGCGGGTACGCACGCCGACAAGCTTGTCCAGCTCGTCGCTCGCCTGCTCGAGGCGATTCTGCGCCGCCTTGACCGCGCCGCCGAATTTCTCAAATTCGGTCTTGACCGCGCCGAGCACCTTCCACACCTCGCCCGATCGCTTCTGGATCGCGAGGGTGCGGAAGCCCATCTGCAGGCTGTTGAGCACCGCCGCCATCGTGGTCGGACCCGCGATATTGACGTGGTAATCACGTTGCAGGGTTTCCACCAGTCCGCGACGCACCACCTCGGCGTACAAGCCCTCGATCGGCAGGAACATAATGCCGAAGTCGGTGGTGTTCGGCGGGTCGATATATTTGTCACGAATATCCTTCGCGAAAGCGCGGATGCGCGCATCCAGCGCACCGCCCGCCGCCTTCACCGCATCGGCATCCCCCGTATCATACGCATCCAACAACTGCGTGTACGCATCGACGGGAAATTTCGCGTCGATGGGCAGCCAAACCGTCCCGTCATCGTTGCCGGGAAGCTTGATCGCGTATTCGACATAATGTGTGCTGCCGGGGCGCGTTTTGACGTTCGCCTCATACTGCTCGGGCGAGAGGATCTGCTCGAGGATCGCCCCAAGCTGGAACTCGCCGAGCACGCCACGGGTCTTGACATTCGACAGTACCTTCTTGAGGTCGCCGACGCCGCTCGCGAGCGTCTTCATCTCACCAAGCCCCGCGTACACCTGCTCGAGCCGCTCATTGACCAGTTGGAACGACTGGCTGATGCGGTCGTTGAGGGTCTTCTGCAGCTTTTCGTCCACCGTCTGCCGCATCTGCTCAAGCTGACGGGTATTCTCCTGTCGGATGGTATCGAGCTGACCCGACACCGCGCGGCGGATGTTCTCAAGACTTTCGGTCATTGCCTGATTCGCTTGTCCCTGCGCGGTGAGCAGCACCTGACTCATCGCCTGCACGCTCTGCGTGCTCTCCTGCCGACCCGCGCGCTGCTCGGCGAGCAGCGCGGTCTCCAGATGGCTGACCTTATCCTCCAGCGCCTTTATCTGCGCGGAGTCGTCCTGCCGACGGCGCAACGCCGCAAGCTGACACACCGCGACGATGATTAGGCCGATCGCCACAAGGGCGAGCCCGATCAAAATATAGTCTGTCATACGTCCCATCCTTTGTTAAATGGTTTCATCCTCGTCATTTGCCGCGGCATTAAAGCGGCGTAGCTCGTCCGCGCTGTACTGCCGCGGCACGGTCGTTTCTTCCTTCTCAATCGGGCGGGCGTCGTCGAAGACGGCCTCGACCTTCTCCTCAGCGGTCTCTTCGACCTCCAGATTGAGGTCACGGCGCAGCTGCTTGTCCGCTTCGGGATGCTCCGCATAATACGGATCGATCATTAGCTTACGCACCAACGGGAAGATGGTGAACTGAATAAGCAGCGAGCGGAAAGACGGCAAAATCAGCGAGGCGACGATCAGGATCAAACAGCCGATCTGCCAGCCGACGCTGAAAAACAGCGCCGCCACAAGCGCATACAGCGCAATCAGAATGACCGAGATCAACAGATTTTGTTTCAGACCGACGATCGCGAACTTAAAGGCGTTCATATACACGGTCTTGTTGTTCAGCTTGAAGGTGACGACCATTATCGGAATGTAATATTTCATCCACGTGAAGACCATATACCCGAACGCGGTCACACCAATAACAATATAATCGAGGACACCGGGGGTCATCACCGTCATCGTCGACGTATCGTAACCGAAAAGCCCCCAGACCTCAGGGAACATCCCGATGAAATAATAGCCGGCATTGAAGAGCAGCAGCGCAGTCACCACGAGATTGATAATGCCGACAGAAAGCGCCTGCCGCCAATTCCTCTTAACCGTTTCGAAGAAATCTTCTTTCACGAAAGCGTGCTTCTCCCGCGCGAAGTTGCGGGTGATCTTGCAAAGACCGACATCCGCGAGACCGCGGGTGACGACAAGGATATTCGTCAGCAAAAACAGCAGATTTGCGTAGAACAACTGCCAGAATTTGCGCCCGTAGATCTCAAAAAAGACGATGAGGGCGCGCTTTTTCGGCGCGTTCTTCTCGATACCGGGACCTTCCTTGTCATAATTTAACAGTCCGAAAAAACCAGCCATTGGGACATCCTCACTTTCCGGGGCGGTCAGCCCCCATCAGGGCAGTAACCGCCCGAATAACATACGAAACAATACATCCAGCAAGCCGACGAACAGCGTCGCGAGCAGGAACAGCAAAAAACGCAGGCAATACAGCCGAAACGCCGCCCACAAGCCACCGCCGGATGCGGTAGGCAGCAGTTGGCGGCTGAGTTTCGTCGACAGCCGCATACTCTCCACCGCCGCCGTCACCAGCACCGCGGCACACAGTAGCCCGTGCGGCATCACGACCAGTGCCACCGCAGGAAACCCTCGCCCGCCGAGACTGTAATAATACGCCTCGGTTAAGCCCAGCCCCAAGCCGTAAAACAGCGGCACGAGCAGGATAAACGGCGCGCCGCAGGACCACATCCCGAGCAAAAACAGCGCGCCTAACAGCACAACAACGGACAGCACCGATCCCCACAGGGTGGCAAGCCCGCTCTGCCAGCTGTCGATCGTCATCGACACTTGTAAAAGTCCCGCCCACTCCTCGACGGGACGGGCGGCGGCAACATACACCAGCACCCCGCACAGCACGCCGAACAAAAACAGTCCTGCGAACGGGAATAGGCGGCGGTTTTCGTGAATAAAGGCGGCCGCCTCTTTACGGCGGCGGGTGGTTGTCCGTTTCATACACATCTCTCCTTTATGAAAGATGTGTATGCGTCCACCGCACAAAATAGAACGAAAAGCGGAGTAAGCACCGCCTACTCCGCCCCCGATCATACCGAACGATCAGCCTTAACGCTTACGCATATTTACGCCGAGCACGCCGCCGACACTGCCGCACAGCAACAGCACCGCAAGCTTGAGCGCCGCGCCCTCGCCGCTGACACCCGTATAGCGGGCAACCCCCGCGAGCAGGATGAGCAGCCACAGGACAAGTCCGCAGACAGCCCCGAGCAACAGTCCCTTTTGCTTCGCGACGGCGGCAACGGTCAGACCCGCCAAAAACGCGCCGATCGCAGCAGCGACGATCGCGAGCGGCAAGATCGCCGCACGGGGTACATCCACCGACTGAACAATCAACGCCATCAGCATCAACGCGCCGACACAGACGATCAGACCGACAGCCACGCCCACCAACACAGGGCGAAGCCAACAGCGAAAAAATGAAGGGGATCGGTCGTTTGCTCTCATGGTGTATTCCTCCCTAGGTGTTCTATCCAAGAGATATGCCCGAGACGGGAGGATTATACCCAAGGTGACGTTTAGATGTCATCATCATCATCATCATCGTCATCGTCGTCATCCACGGGAGTGTCGTGCTTGGTCTCTACCGACTGGATCGCCCACTTCATAAACTGCACCTTGGTGCGGTCGGCGCCCGACTCGATGGTGATGGTATCGTCCTTAATGCTGACGACACGGCCCTTGATGCCGCCGATGGTGGTCAGCTCGTCGCCGACGCGCAGGTTGTTGCGCATCTGCTGCTCTTCCTTCTGCTTCTTCTTTTGCGGACGGATCATCATAAAGTACATCAGCACCACAATGAGGATCAGCGGCAGGAAGGACACGAGCATACTGCCAAGGTCGCCGCTCTGCTGGGTATCACCCGTAGCCGCGGTGTCGGTGAGCAGAATCAGATTCGAAAGCAAATTCATCATAACTTCCTCCATAAATTAAAAGTTACTCTTATTATAAAGGGTAATCGCAAAAAGTGCAAGCCCTACCTGAATAATTTACAATTTATTTAGATGCGCGTATCCAGACGGTTGGTATATTGACGGTAAAATTCTTCAAATCGTCCCTCATCAAGGGCGGCGCGGATGCGCTCCATCAGCGTGTTGTAGAAATAGAGGTTATGCATCACCGTCAGCCGCATCCCGAGCATCTCCCCTGCTTTGAGCAGATGACGGATATAGCCGCGCGAAAAATTGCGGCAGACGGGGCAGTCGCACTCCTCATCGAGCGGACGGGGATCGTCGGCGTACTTATTATTGATGAGGTTGCGGTGTCCCTGCCACGTAAAAATGTGCCCGTGGCGGGCGTTGCGCGAGGGCATCACGCAGTCGAACAGATCCACGCCGCGATGCACCGCCTCGAGGATGTTCTCCGGCGTGCCGACCCCCATCAGATAACGGATCTTATCCTTTGGCATATGCGGCTCGACCGCCTCGATCATCTCGTACATCACCTCGGCGGGTTCGCCGACCGCCAGACCGCCGATGGCGTAGCCGTCGAGCCCCAATTCGGCAATCTCCTGCATATGCTGTATACGCAGATCGGCGAAGGTGCAGCCCTGATTGATGCCGAAGAGCAGTTGCTGTGGGTTGACGGCGTCGGGCAGGGCGTTTAGCCGTGCCATCTCCGCCTGGCACCGCTTGAGCCAGCGGGTCGTGCGCTCGCAGGAGCGGGCGGAATAGTCGTATTTCGCGGGATTTTCCACGCACTCGTCGAACGCCATCGCGATGGTCGAGCCGAGGTTCGACTGGATGCGCATGCTCTCCTCAGGACCGATAAACAGCTTCTTGCCGTCGATGTGGGAGGAGAAATACACGCCCTCTTCTTTTATTTTGCGCAGACCCGCCAGAGAAAATACCTGAAACCCCCCACTGTCGGTGAGGATCGGACCGTCCCAGCCGGTAAACTTGTGCAGTCCCCCCATACGGCGCACGAGGTCGTCGCCCGGACGCACGTGCAGGTGGTAGGTGTTGCACAGCATCACCTGACAATGCAGGTCCCTCAGGTCAAAGGCGGACACACCGCCCTTGATCGCCGCGCTGGTCGCGACGTTCATAAACGCGGGGGTCTGCACTGTGCCGTGCGGCGTCTCGAACACCCCGCGGCGAGCATTCCCCTCGGTCTTAATGACGTTCATCATAGAGATTATCTCCTTTGTGATGCGACAATAGTCGCATTGTAGGGGACGGCTTCCCGTCCCGAAAAATTTGCACATAAGCACGGGCTATGTGCCGTTCCGTTTTGCGGACCGACACATAGGTCGGTCCCTACGATATCATTTGTGGTTTGTCTTGTAGGGGCGATTCAAGAATGACCCCTACAAAATCACCTATACAATCATCATCGCCGAAGTTTACGGGATATTTGAAAAGGAAACTTTCAAATCCGTCGGCGAAGCCGACACCTTACCTCTTACCTGCTCATCCTTTATAGGATGAGCATCGCATCATCGAATTTCACGGCATATGTGATGCCGTAAAATTGAATAGTGAATGATGAATAATTTTGGTGTCGGCTACGCCGACATATTATAAATTTGTGCCGTAGGCACTCCTTAATTCTTCATCTTTCATTTTTCATTATTCATTCTTCACCTATACAATAAGCATCGCATCGCCGAAGGAGAAAAAGCGATATTTCTCCTCCACGGCGTGGCGATAGGCGGCCATCGTGCGGTCGTAGCCGGCGAAGGCACTGACGAGCATGATCAGCGTACTCTCGGGCAGGTGGAAGTTGGTGATCAGCCCGTCCAGCACCTGAAATTCATAACCGGGATAGATGAAAATGCTCGTCCACCCGTCAGCGGGCTCAACACGTCCGTTTGTCAGCCCGACGCTCTCCAGCGTGCGGCAGCTCGTCGTGCCGACGGCGATGACCCGACCGCCCCGCTGGCGGGTACGGTTGATAGCATCCGCCGTCTCGGCGCTCAGCTCATAATGCTCGGCGTGCATCGTATGGTTTTCGATGACATCCTCCTTGACGGGGCGGAATGTCCCCAGACCGACGTGCAACGTCACATAGGCGATGTCCACGCCCTTGGCGCGGATCTTTTCGAGCAGTTCGGGGGTGAAATGCAGACCCGCCGTCGGCGCGGCGGCACTGCCCACCTCGCGGGAATACACCGTCTGGTAGCGTTCGCCGTTTTCCAGTTTCTTCTTAATATACGGCGGCAACGGCATCTGCCCGATGCGCTCGAGAACGTGATAAAAATTTCCCTCGTAAGAGAATTTGACCAATCGGTTGCCGCCCTCGAGGACATCCAGCACCTCGGCGGTGAGCAATCCATCACCGAACACGAGGATATCCCCCGTCTTCGCGCGGCGACCCGGACCTGCGAGTGCTTCCCACGTGTCATTGCCGCGGGGGGTGAGCAGCAGCAGTTCGACATTCGCCCCCGTGGCAGC
The DNA here is from genome assembly GCA_964629445.1 of uncultured Ruminococcus sp. Taxonomy (GTDB): domain Bacteria; phylum Bacillota; class Clostridia; order Oscillospirales; family Acutalibacteraceae; genus UBA5905. The sequence goes on from CAZVSE010000001.1 coordinate 10,864, forward strand.
GCGCTTACCGATAAGGCGTGCGGGCAACACGCGACTGTCGTTGAGCACAAGGCAGTCCCCTTCGTGCAGCAGATCAACAATATGACAGAAGTGCCGATCGGTGATATCGCCGCTCGCGCGGTCAAGCGCCAGCAACCGCGACGCGTCCCGCGGCTCGATCGGCTCCTGCGCGATCAGCTCCTCGGGCAGATCGTAATAAAAATCCTGACGTAACATTCCCTGTAAAACCCTGCTTTCTTTCGGCGAAAAACCGCGCCGTGTTATTGACAACCCACTATAATGAGTGGTAGAATAGGGGACGATGTAAAGGTTATCCTTGTCATTATACAATATAAGCGGCATTTTTTCAACGGTTTTTTCCGATTTGTTCTGTTCCGCTTTGAAAGGAAGTATGTTTATATGAAACAGTATCGTGTAGGTGTCGTCGGTTGCACCGGTATGGTCGGTCAACGGTTTATGACCCTGTTGGAGAATCATCCATGGTTCAACGTCACCGCCCTCGCCGCCAGCCCCCGCTCGGCGGGCAAGACGTACGAGGAGGCGGTCGCGGGTCGCTGGGCGATGGCCACCCCCATACCCGAGACGATGAAGCCGATGACCGTGCTGGACGCCTCCGACGTGCAGGCGGTCGCCGCGCAGGTGGATTTCATCTTCTGCGCCGTCGATATGCCCAAGGCGGAGATCCGCGCATTGGAAGAGGCGTACGCCAAGGCGGAATGCCCCGTCGTCTCCAACAACAGCGCTCACCGCGGCACCCCCGACGTGCCGATGATCATTCCCGAACTCAACTGGCAGCACGAGGAGATCATTGCGAGCCAGCGCAAGCGTCTGGGTACCAAGCGCGGCTTCGTCGCGGTCAAGTCAAACTGCTCGCTGCAGAGCTATGTTCCCGCCCTGTACCCGCTCGATGAGTTCGGCGTCAAAGAGGCGCTCGTCTGCACCTATCAAGCGATCTCCGGCGCAGGCAAGACCTTCGAGCGCTGGCCCGAGATGGTGGATAACGTTATCCCCTACATCGGCGGCGAAGAAGAGAAGTCCGAGCAGGAGCCGCTCAAGATCTGGGGCACCATCGAAAACGGCGAGATCGTCCCTGCGACCTCTCCTGCTTTCACCGCGCAGTGTCTGCGCGTGCCGGTGACCGACGGTCACTTCGCCGCGGTGTTCGTCCGCTTCGAGAATAAGCCCACCAAGGAGCAGATCATCGACAAGTGGAACAATTTCTCCGGCCGTCCGCAGGAGCTCAAGCTCCCCTCCGCGCCCGAGCATTTCCTCAAGTATTTCGAGGAGGATAATATGCCGCAGACCAAGCTGCACCGCGACCTCGAGGGCGGTATGTCCGTCTCGCTCGGTCGTCTGCGTGAGGACAGCCAGTATGACTACAAGTTCGTCGGTCTGTCTCACAACACTCTGCGCGGTGCTGCCGGCGGCGCGGTGCTGCTCGCCGAACTGCTGTGCGCGGATAATTATATCTGATATTCAAAATTTTCATAGGGGGCGTTTTTTATGAGTAAACAAGCGTTATTCACCGGTGCCGGCGTGGCGCTCGTCACCCCGATGCTGCCCGACGGCAGCATCAACTACGCCAAGATCGAAGAGCTGGTCGACCGGCACATTGATAACGGCACAGATGCCATCATTATGTGCGGCACGACGGGCGAAGCCCCCACCCTCAAGATGGCAGAGCATCTCGAGGCGATCAAGGTCGCCGTCGATCGCGCCGCAGGGCGTCTGCCCATCATCGCGGGCACCGGCTCTAACGATACCGACCACTGCATCAACTCCTGCCGCGAGGCGAAACGCCTCGGCGCGGACGGACTGCTGTTGGTGTCGCCCTACTACAACAAGACCTCACAGCGGGGCTTAATCGCCCACTACACGGCGGTCGCGGCGAGCGCCGATCTACCGATGATCCTCTACAACGTCCCCTCCCGCACAGGGCTGAACATCCAGCCCGAAACGGTGGCGACGCTCGCCAAGGTGGAGAACATCGTCGGCCTCAAGCAGGCAAACGGTGACCTCTCCTCGGTGGCGAAGATCGCCGCCATGTGCGACCTGCCGATCTATTCGGGCAACGATGACCAGATCGTGCCGATCCTGTCGCTCGGGGGCTTAGGCGTTATCTCGGTGCTGTCCAACGTCATCCCGCGCGAGACGCACGACATCTGTCAGACGTGGTTTGACGGCAACGTCGAGGAGAGCAAGCGGTTGCAGTTGCACTATCTCGACCTTGCCAACGGGCTGTTTACCGACGTCAACCCCATCCCCGTGAAGGCGGCAATGAACTTAATGGGTATGAACGTCGGCGAATGCCGCCTGCCGCTCTACCCGATGGAGGACAAAGCCCTTGCCGCGCTGGATGCCATCCTGCGCCGCCACGGATTAATAAAGGAGTAAAAACGTATGCGTATTTTGCTTTGCGGCTGTCAGGGCCGTATGGGACACGCAGTCGCCGCCGCCGTCAAGGACGGCGAAGTCATCGTCGCGGGTATTGACGCGGTGTGGAGCGAGCGCGACTTCCCCGTCTATGCCAACCCCGCCGACTGCACCGAAGCAGTAGACGTGATCATCGACTTCTCCAATCCCGCCGCGCTGGACGGCGTGCTGACCTATGCGGTCGTACGCGGCGTACCCGCGGTCATCTGCACCACGGGGCTGTCCGCCGAGCAGACGCAGGCGGTGCGCGACGCCGCCGCGAAGGTGCCGGTATTCTTTAGCGGCAATATGAGCCTCGGCATCGGACTGCTCACCGCGCTGACCAAAAAGGCGGCGGCGGTACTCGGCGAGGATTTCGACATTGAGATCCTTGAGATGCATCACAACCAAAAGCTCGACGCGCCGTCGGGTACGGCGATGATGCTCGCGGACGCGGCAAAAGCGGGGCTTTCCTATGAACCCGAGTATGTCTACACCCGCCACGACCGCCGCGAGAAACGCGGTGACAAGGAGATCGGCATCTCCGCCATCCGCGGCGGCAACATCATCGGCGAGCATCAGGTGATCTTTGCGGGCGCGGATGAGGTCATTAACATCACCCACCGCGCACAATCCCGCGCCCTGTTCGCCACGGGCGCCCTGCGCGCCGCCCGCTTTCTCGTCGACAAGCCCGCAGGGCTGTACAATATGGATGACTTGATGGCGCAAGTGCTTTAATAACAACAGGGTCGGCAACCGTTTGGTTGCCGACCCTGTGGCTTATTTCGCCTGCAGGTTATCCACAAGCTTCTTCATCACAGCCTGACATAATCCCTTGGTGCTTACCACCGTCGGGTCGTTGACACTGACAGCGATGGAATAGCCTTCGCAGAAGTGGATCATCTCTCCCGTGAGATCATACCAATAGGCACGCTCGCCGAGCGCGGCGTCCTGTTCGCCGCCCGTAAGCCCCGCGATCATCGCGTCGTACAATTCGGCGGTCGCGTTCTCCATACTCACCGACACACTGCGCTGAGCATCCGCGGAGGAATAGACCACCCACGTACCCTCCTCGTACGGTTCCGATGCGGTCATATCCACACCCATAATCGTGCTGACCTCCGCCGCGGACAAGCAGTCGGTGATCGTGATATTCAGCGGCGGGGCGATGTCGGGCAGATAATCGCTCGGGGCAAGGCTCTCGCTCCCGTCCTTGTTGCCGCAGGCGACAAGCGACAACAGCAACATCGTCGCCAACACCAGCGCACACCATCGAGATTTGTTCATATCATCGCATCCTTTTCAAAGTTTTTGAAAATTTGATTTTTGCTCTTTTCACAGCGAGGTTTTTGTGGTATGATGAAGATCGTAACGAATTGCAAAGGAGATACACCGCTATGTCGGATGTTTTTTCTGCCGGCGTTCAGCCCGGCGGTCTGAATACCTCGCAGGAGATCAAGATCCTGCTGTGCTATATGTTGCACACCGTCAACTGCGCAATGCCGCGCAACGAGGTCACCGACATCATTGTCGGCGGCGGAATGGCCAATTACTTCGACACCGAGGACGCGATCGAAGAACTCCTCCGCCTGCAGCATCTCGTCACCGACGATGAGCGTAACATCGCCACCACCGTCACGGGCAGTCAGATCGGTGACTCCTTGTCGATGCGCATCCCCTACACCCTGCGCGAGCGATCGATCGCCGCCGCCCTGCAGCTACTCAAGCGCAAAAAGATTGAAAAAGACAACAAAGTGGATATCCGCCGCCTCGACGACGGCGGGTGTCAGGTGACCTGCACCGTCCTCGATCAGGGAAAGCCGCTACTGTCGGTTGCCCTGCGCGTAACGGACGAGCATCAGGCCGCACAGATCAAAGAGAATTTCCTCGCTGATCCGTCCTTCCTCTACCGCTCAAATCTCGCGGTGTTGACGGGGGATGCAAGCCTGCGCCGCGCGGGCACACAGCTCGTTATTAAACTGTAATGGTATTATAGCATATTCGCAAACAAATTACCACACCAATTTTCAAAGGAGTTACCCTTTATGCGTATGCGCCGCAAGAAAAATCTCGACAGTCGGATGGCGCTCTGCGCCGAGCGCGTCACCAATATCCTCGTCAAGGACCGCCGCTTTGACGCGACCGACAATGACACCCTGCTCGACTATGCCGCGATCTTCGGCAACGACCACCCCGTGCATCTCGAGATCGGATGCGGCAAGGGCGGCTTCATCTGCGAGATCGCCGCGCGGCATCCCGAGATCAATTTCCTCGCGGTGGAGAAATACGGCAACGTTCTCGTTACTGCCGTCGAGCGCGCCCGCGCGATGGAGCTTGACAACATCTGGTTTTTGTGGGGAGATGCGGAATATCTACCGCGCTTTATCCCCGCGGGCAGCATTGCGGCGCTGTATCTCAACTTCTCCACCCCGTTCCCGAAGGCGCGCAGTGCGGTGCATCGCCTGACCCACGGGCATTTCCTTAAGATGTATAAGGAACTGCTCGCCGCGGATGCCCGCGTGGTGCAGAAGACTGACGACCGCGGCTTTTTCCAGTTCTCTCTCGAGCAGTTTTCGCAGTGCGGCTACACCCTGCAGCGCGTGTCGCTTGACCTGCACGCCGACGACTACCCCGACAACATCGTCACCGAATACGAGCGCAAGTTTATGGAGCAGGGACTGCCGATCTACCGACTGGAAGCGACCTTGTAAGAATAGAACAGAGAAAGCCCGCCGCGACGTTGTCGCGGCGGGCTTTTTAACTTATTTCAAGCATCGGGGTTCGTCGATAAAGCCGAGAATGTAATCGGCGGATACATTATACAGCTTGCAAAACTCCGTCAAGGTGTCCGGATCGATCTTGCGCCTTTCGTTTTCATAGCGAGAGATCGTTGCGTATGTTGTGTTCATCCGTTGCGCGACCTGCTCCAATGTCATATGTGCAGATTTTCGTGCGGTTCTTAATCTTTCGCCAAACATTCCCTCGCCCCCTTTTGTACCATTTTAGCACATTTCGCACCCCTGCCTTTTACCTATTTGGTAAACTTGCTAATTGTTCCAAACTGGTAAACTTGTTATAATAAAACATAACGCACAGCTCCGGCCGCCAAGCAACGCGGGACGGGAGGCACGTCCCCTACACACAGGAAGGTTGTAATCGTAGGGGCGGGCATCCTCTGTCCGCCCCTACGATGGTATTCATCCTCTGCACAAACAGCCCCCGTCGTTCACGTTTGAACGTCGGGGGCTGTTTATATATCATTATATATAATTCAGCGTCACGCCATCATCTGTACCGTCGAGGGTGACCGCGGTGACGGGGTCGTCGTGGCGGTTAACAATGGTCTCGGCGATCTTGTTCTCTACCTCGCGGCGGATGAGGTTGCGCAGATCGCGCGCACCCCGCTTGCCTCCGTGGGACTTTTCCGCAAGCGCGGCGAGTGCCGCGTCTGTCCACGTAAGCTGAATGCCGCGCTCAGCGAGCGGGTCGACAAGCTCTCCCAGCATCAGCCGCGCGATGTCGACAAAATTCTCCTTCGACAACGGGCGGAAGAACACGATCTCATCCACGCGCCCGATGAACTCGGGGCGCAGGAAATCGCTCAGCGCCTTAATGGCACGATCCTTCGCCGCGTCGCTCTCAGTCTTGCCGAAGCCCATCAGATTTTCCTTGAGCTGACTGCCCGCGTTGGAGGTCATCACGATGACGGTGTTCTCAAAGTTCACCACCCGCCCGTGGGCGTCGGTGACGCGACCCTCATCGAGAATCTGTAAGAGGATATTCAGCACATCGGGGTGCGCCTTTTCGATCTCGTCGAACAGAATGACGGAATACGGCTTGCGACGCACCTTTTCGGTGAGCTGACCCGCCTCGTCATAGCCGACATAGCCGGGGGGTGAGCCGATGATGCGGGACACCGCGTGCTTCTCCATAAACTCCGACATATCCAGACGGATGAGCGTCTCAGGCGTGTCGAACAGCTGTGCGGCGAGCACCTTGACGAGCTCGGTCTTACCGATGCCGGTCGAACCGACGAAAATAAAGGATGCGGGACGGCGACGGGGGCTGATCTGCACCCGACTGCGGCGGATCGCGGCGGCAACCGCCTCGACCGCCTCCTCTTGCCCGATGACCTTCGCCCGCAGAGCATCCTCGAGCTGCGCGAGCCGTCCAAGCTCGCTCTCCTGCACCTTGGACGCGGGAATGCCCGTCCATAGCTCGATCACCCGCGCGAGCGCCTCCGTCGTCACGGGCGCGGCGGTCGCTTCCTGACGCACTTCCTCGACCTGCTGCTGCACCTGCAACAGTTGGGCGCGGGTATTAGCAAGCGACTCATAGTCGATGTTCTCCGCGGACAGCGCGGTTTCTTCTTCATTTTTCAGACGGCTTTCCTCCGTCTGCAGGCGGGCGTATTCATCCGCTTTTTTGTTGGCGAGCGCCGTCGCGGCGCACGCCTCGTCCAGCAGGTCGATCGCCTTATCCGGCAGATAGCGGTCGGTGATATACCGCTCAGCGAGCGACACCGCGCGGCGCAGAACGCCGTCAGCGACCGTCACGCCGTGATATCCCTCATAATAGGGACGCACACCACGCAGGATCTCGTAGGCCTCCTCCATCGACGGCTCTTCCACCGTCACGGGCTGGAAGCGGCGCTCAAGCGCCGCATCCTTCTCGATATATTTGCGGTATTCGTTAAACGTGGTCGCGCCAATGACCTGAATCTCGCCGCGGGAAAGCGCGGGCTTGAGGATATTCGCCGCGGACATACTGCCCTCGGAATCCCCCGTGCCGACAAGGGTGTGAACCTCGTCAATAAACAGGATGATGTTGCCCGCCGCCTTGACCTCGTCAATGAGTCCCTTGATGCGGCTCTCGAACTGTCCGCGGAACTGCGTACCGGCGACCAGCGCGGTCATATCCAGCAAATGCAGTTCTTTATCCCGCAGACGCAGCGGCACCTCCCCCGCCACCATCCGCTGAGCAAGCCCCTCCGCGATGGCAGTCTTGCCGACACCCGGCTCACCGATGAGGCAGGGATTATTCTTGGTGCGGCGACAGAGGATCTGGGTGACACGGTAGATCTCCCGCTCGCGTCCCACAGTCGGGTCCATCCGCCCCTGACGCGCCTTAGCGGTCAGGTCGGTGCAGTATTGGTCGAGGTATTTGCGTTTTTTGTCCTTATCGGCTTTTTTACCCTTCTTGGGCGGCTCGTCGCCCGACACCTCGCCCTTCGCGGGAGCGCCACCGGGAAACTGTCCGCCAAACAAATTCTGCAAGAACGGAAACGCGGGAGCGCCGCCGGGAGAAAAGCCCTCCTCGTCTTCGCCCTCGTCTTCGCCCAGTGCCATCATTTCTTGCATCTGTTCGGTCATCTGCTCGACGTCCTCGTCGCTGATGCCGAACTTCTTGAGCATATCGTTGACGGGCTGAATGCCAAGTTCCTTCGCACAGGCAAGGCAATAGCCCTCGTTAGTCGTTTCTCCGTTGTCCACACGGGTGACAAACACCACAGCGGGACGCCTTTTGCAACGAACGCAGGTCATCATATTGTTCATCCTTTCTCGGGGTTGGGAGCAGCAGCAGGAACATCGGTCACATCCCGACGGATGCGGATAAACATCCGCAGATAGCCGACAAAAGCGATGAGCATCGATACACCCACCAGCCCAACAAGCAGCCACAACAACCACGGCGCGGACACGACCAAGGTGTCATACCACAGCACGATGACCAGCATTGTCGCGTAAAACAGCACCGTCGACACCTTGCCGAACCATCGCGCACCCTGCGCCTGCACATTCTTCTTAAGCAGCAGGATGCCGCCGATGCCCTGCGACAACTCCTTGACGAAGCACAGCACCGTCAGCGGCAAAAGCTCGGGATAGCGCGTCGTCAGACACACCACCACCGCTACCTGCGTCAGCTTATCTGATAAGGGATCGAGCAGTTTACCGCAGTCGGTGATCATATGAAACCGTCGCGCGACGAAACCGTCGACTAAATCGGTCAGCCCTGACACGAGCAGCACCGCGAACGCACCCATATCGAGATGCAGCAGATACAGCGTCACAAATACCGGGATGAGCGCTATGCGCGCCACCGACAACCCATTTGGAATATTCCATTTCCATTCCACATTCAGAATCTGCATATCATGCAACCTTCTTTACACGAGTATTATATCCAGTAAGGCGTCGCCCAACGGGTTGATGCCGGACAGCCAGTTAACGACGGTGGTCTCACTGATCGTCTGCAGAGTGATCGCGCCGTCCGCGGCAGCAGTCGCGGCGAGGATCTGGATAACGGTCACCGCGATGAGCACCCACAGCATACCCGACACCACGCCGCCGATCGACCCAAGCGTTTTGTTGAGCTGCTTGAGCAGCGGAAGCTTCGCTACGAGGTTGAGGACCCGCAGCAGGATCGACGCGATGACATAGGTGATGAAAAACAGCACCAATGAGCAGATCGCCCGCAGCAACGGCAACAGCACGGGGCGGATCACCGCGTTGACACTCTCGGAGATGGGGATGTTCGTCCCCATCGGTATCGTCTGTGCCAGATCGTCGACATCCTCGACGCCCGCCTGTGCGAGCAGATTCTTCACGAACGTCGGCAGCGACTGATACGCGCTGTCAAGTTGTTCGATGGCATTGCCCTGCGCCTGCTCGACCTGCTCGGCGACCACCTCGGTGAGTGCAGGCTCGATCGTCTTGTCGTACACAAATTCCGAAACGGGACCGCAGAGCAGCGACGAAACCGCCAGTGCCGCGACCAGTGCGACGATGCCTGCCACGGTCTTGATAAAGCCACGCTTATGACCGATCAGGATCGATAGTAGGAAAATTAGTATGACCACAGCATCCAATAAATATTTCATCGCTCAGTTCCTCCTATGTTTATGTCAATGTGTATTGCTGTAAAATGCTTAATCCCAGTACGACCGCGTTGTTGCCGTACAGCACCGCCTGCTGACCGTCCGCTTCAACCTGAGCGGACTTGCCCGCGCCGGTCTTGTCGATGACCTGCACCGTGTCGTCGGTGAGTAACAAGAACTGCTTGCCCTGCGCGGACAGGTGGCGGAACTCGCCGACAAACAGCACGCGGCTGAGCTCGTCGCCCGATGTGTTCAGCACCCGCACGGTGCCGCCGTCGGTGCTGCCGAGCGGTCGTAAAACCAGCGCTACGCTGTCCTGCGCCACGGCGTAGCCGAGCAACTGCTCGTTGCCGATCGTGACCGCCGTCGGTTTATCCTGCGTGGCGGTGGACAGCATCAGTGCACCGTTCTCCCCCACCGCGAGCAGTTGATTTTTCGTCAAGAATTCCAGACGGTAGAGCAGGGTATCCGCGGCAGTATAGGAATACAGCGCCTGCGGGTCGGTCGAGGACAGTGAAAACGCATCAACGGTGGTGTTCAGCACCCCGCCGACGGCGTCCACGCTGAGCAGGGCGACCGTCTTGCCGTCGGGCGACAGCGTGACCTCGTTCGCGAGGCTCGTGCGACTGCGGCGATAGATCTCCGTACCCTTCCGGTCATACACGATCAATTCGACCGCATAGCCCTGCGTGCCCTGCATCAGCACGGCGATCTGCCCTTTTTCGTTCACGTCCGCCGACAGGATCTTATATTCCAGTGTCAGATCCGCCAGTGACATCGAACGAGTGGTGAGCAGCAACCGTTTACCGCTCTGCTCGGCGACAAGCACATATTTCCCCGCCGTGCGCAACAGCGCAGAGGAATACGTGCAGGGATACCGCGTCACCTCACCGCCGTGATCGTTATAATAGGTCAGGTAGCTGTCGCTGAGCAGCACCGTATAATTCTGACTGCGTGCCATAGACTGCACATTCGACCCCGCTATATCCACGGGATAGGTTCCCGATGTATCGCCGATCGTGTCCTGCAACTTGGCAAGCAGCCTATCCGGCGCGAGGACGTCCCAGTTGCGCCACACCACCCACACGCTGACAAAGATCAGCAGAATGATGATCAGCCGCTTCCACATCAACCGCCGTGCGCGCTTTCGGTGGCGGCGGCGGGCTTCTTCGCGGGAGGAGGGCTGCTCGTTGTTCTGCGTGCGCGCACGCGCTTTTTTATCCGCCATCAGCCATTCTCCTTGTCGTCATAGAATACTTCCTGCAAGCAAAGCCCCTTCGCCGGCGCGGTCGGTCCCGCCTGCCCGCGGTCACCCGAGGCAAGGATCGCGCCGATCGCGTCCGCCGCAAGCCGTCCGTCGGCAATTTCCAGCAATGTGCCGACCATAATGCGTACCATATTGTAGAGAAAGCCGTCCGCCTCGACCGAGAAGAGCACCAGCTCCCCCTGCCGCTTAACGCGGCAGTCGCGCACCGTGCGCACCGTGTCCTGCACATCACTGCCCGCCGCGCAGAACGCAGCAAAATCGTGCGTGCCTATGTACTGTGCCGCCGCACGGTTCAGCAGTTCCTCGTCGAGCGGCTGTTTGCGGTGCAAGGCATAGCGGTCATAGACGGGGTGGCGCTGCGGACCGTTCCAGATGCGGTAAACATACCGCTTGCCACGCGCGTGATAACGGGGATGAAACGCGCCCGCGACCTGACGCACGTCGTAGACGGCAATGTCGCGCGGGAGATGAAAATTGAGCGCGCTCGCCATTTTGTCGCCCCGCAAAGGGCTGTCGGTGTCCAGCACACAACAGAACATCTCCGCGTGTACCCCCGCGTCGGTACGGCTACAGCCGGTGATACCGGCGCGCACGCCGGTCACCGCCTGTACCGCATCCTGCAGAAGTTCCTGCACGGTCACGGCGTTGGGCTGGACCTGCCAGCCGTGGTATGCCGTCCCGTCGTAGCGCAGGGTAATAAGCAACCGTGCCATAACCGCACCGCCCTTTCCTAAAAATCAATCATTTCAGCACTGAGCCGAAGGTAATATTGAGCAAAATCAATCCCGCGGTCACCGCCGCGAACACCAGAAGCGCGAGCCAGTCGCGCGGGGCGGTGCGCAGACGCTTCATCCGCGTGCGCCCCTCACCGCCCTGATAACAGCGACATTCCATCGCCATCGTGAGATCGTACGCGCGACGGAAGGAGGATACGAACAGCGGGATGATGATCGGTACAAGCGCCTTGACACGCTGAATAAGCCCGCCGCTCTCCATATCGGCACCACGCGCCTTTTGCGCGGACATGATCTTCCCCGTTTCCTCAATGAGGGTGGGGATAAACCGCAGGGCAATGGTCATCATCATCGCAATCTCGTGCGCGTTGACACGCACGACCTTCAGCGGCGACAGCAGATATTCGATCGCATCGGTCAGTGCCGTCGGAGTGGTGGTGTAGGTGAGCAGCGAACTGCCCATCACCAAGCACGCGATGCGCACCGCGATGAACGCGGCGTTGTTCAGCCCTTGCGTCGTTATCCGCACGGGACCGAGCTGCACGAGCGTGTCGCCGCCGGTGACGTAAAATATCTGTAATACCGATGTAAACGCGATGATGAGCAGGATCGGTCTCACACTGCGCCACAACAGCTTCACCGGCAGGCGGGACAGTGCCACCGTCACCGCGAGGGTGAGCACGGTACAGCTGAGGGCGATCCAGTTGCGCGGGATAAACACGAGCACGATGAACAATAGCGTCAGCGTGAGCTTCATCCGCGGATCCAACCGATGGATGAGGGAATTACCGGGGAAATATTGTCCGATGGTGATGTCGTTTAGCATCCGCGCTCACCTCCCAACAACGGGAGCAAACGCTCCACCGCCTGATCGACGGTATACACGTCCGTGCCGACGTCAACGCCCTGCTGTCTGAGCAACAGCAAGATCTTGGTCACCGCAGGCACGGTCAGCCCCATCTCTTCTAATTCGTCGGCGCGGGCGAACACCCGCTCGACGGTGTCGAGCATCGCCACCTCGCCGCGGCGCATCACCAGCACGCGATCTGCCAGACGGGCGATGTCCTCCATACTGTGGGACACCAACAGCACCGTCTTGCCGCTGCGGGTGCGATAATCCTGTATCATCGCGAGGATCTGCTCGCGCCCGCGCGGGTCGAGTCCCGCGGTCGGCTCGTCGAGGATGAGCACCTCAGGCTCCATCGCCAGCACCCCCGCGATCGCGGCGCGGCGCTTTTCACCGCCCGAGAGATCAAAGGGGGATTTATCCAACAGTTCGTCGCTAAGCCCGACATCCGCCGCCGCGCGGCGCACCCGTCGGTCGATCTCGCTCTCGTCAAGCCCCATATTTTTCGGACCGAAAGCGATGTCTTTATAGATCGTATCTTCAAACAACTGATATTCGGGGTATTGAAACACCATCCCGACCGCAAAGCGAATGTCACGGATCTTCTTAGGGCTTTCCCAAATGTCCCGCCCGTCGAGCAGGATGCGCCCGTCGGAAGGGCGCAACAGTCCGTTGAGATGCTGAATGAGCGTCGACTTCCCCGAGCCGGTGTGTCCGATGATGCCGAGCAACTCCCCCTCCACCGTCGTGAGCGATACATCGCGGATGGCGTGCTGTTCAAAAGGCGAGCCGGCCGCGTAGGTATGGGTGATGTGTTGTACTTCCAGAACGGCCATAAGTCGCCTATCCTTTCTGCTAAATGAGTGTCATTAATGCCGCGGCACATTCCTCGGGGGTGAGGATATCGGTCGGCAGGTCAATGCCGTGCGCCCGCAGAGCGGTACACAGTGCAGTCGGTTGGGGGACATCCAGCCCGACCTTATGCAGGGTATCCGCTTGCGCGAACACCTCGCGGGGGGTGCCGTCGAGCAACACACGCCCCTCGTCCATCACCACCACACGATCCGAAAGCGCGGCTTCTTCCATATAATGCGTGATGAGCACCACCGTCATCCCTTGCTCACGGTTTAAACAGCAGACGGTGTCCAGCACCTCTTGCCGCCCGCGGGGATCAAGCATCGCGGTCGGCTCGTCGAGCACGATACAATCGGGATGCATCGCGAGCACTCCCGCGATGGCGATGCGCTGTTTTTGCCCGCCCGACAACTTATGGGGGGAGTGGTCTTTGTATTCCCACATTCCAACGGTGCGCAGAGCCTCCTCCACCCGCTGACAGATCTCGGCGGGCGGCAGACCGAGGTTCTCGGGTCCAAACGCCACATCCTCTTCCACGATGGTGGAGACAAGCTGGTTGTCGGGGTTTTGCAACACCATTCCGACCGTGCGGCGCACGGGGTAGGTGTTTTGCTCATCGGCGGTGTCCATCCCCGCGACCAGCACCCGCCCGCCGCTCGGCAGCAGCAGAGCGTTAAAATGCTTCGCCAGTGTGGACTTGCCGCAGCCGTTGTGCCCGAGCAGGGCGACAAAACTGCCCCGCTCGATCGCCAGATCAATGCCCTGCAATACCGCGTGAGGCACGACCTGCGGCGTGTCGCCGTCGTATTGAAAATGCACTTGTTGAGCTGATAGCATCATAAAATCACTTCTCGTTTATTCTCCGGTGTAGATCGCGGTCGCGCCGCAGGGCAGAACGAGCCCGCTCGCGGTGACCGGCAGACCGATCTCGTCGGCGGTCACCTTGCCGCCGAGATTCTTCGGCAGCAGAGACGCCAGCACATACTGCATCACCGACGGGGACAGCCCCGTGGTGTAGGAATTAATGAGGAAGAACAGCGGCTTGTCGGACAGGAGCTTGACGCACTCCTGCACCAGCGGGTAGATCTGCTCCTCCAGCTTCCACACCTCACCGCCGGGTCCGCGCCCGTAAGAGGGCGGATCCATCAAAATGCCGTCGTAGGTGTTGCCGCGGCGCAGCTCCCGCTGGACAAACTTGACACAGTCGTCGACCAGCCAGCGCATCGGGCGGTCGGCGAGCCCTGAGACCGCCGCGTTCTCCTTGCCCCACGCGACCATCCCTTTAGACGCGTCAACGTGGGTGACGTGCGCGCCCGCCGCCACACAGGCGAGGGTCGCGCCGCCGGTGTAGCCGAAGAGGTTGAGCACCCTGATCGGGCGGTCGGCGGACTGAATGAGCGACGCCATCGTGTCCCAGTTGACCGCCTGCTCGGGAAACAACCCCGTGTGCTTGAAACCCATCGGCTTAAGCGCGAAGGTCAGATCCCCGTAGGTGATCTGCCAACTGTCGGGGATGGGGCGATACCGTTCCCACTGCCCACCGCCCGCATTCGAGCGGTGATAGCGGGCGTGTGCCTGCTTCCAGCGCGGGTCGCGGCGCGGCGTATCCCATATTATCTGCGGATCGGGGCGGATGAGCAGAATATCCCCCCACCGCTCCAGCCGTTCACCCCGTGAGGTGTCCAGCAGTTCATAGTCTTTCCAATTGTCGGCTATTCTCATATTATACCTCAAAACATCGTCTGTCCGTTCTGCTCCAGACCAAGGTGCGCGTATGCCGCGGGCAACACCACGCGTCCGCGCGGCGTGCGGCTGATAAACCCGATCTGCATCAGATACGGCTCGTACACGTCCTCGATGGTGACCGCCTCCTCGCCGATCATCGCGGCGAGGGTCTCTAATCCCACGGGACCGCCGTTATAGTGGCGGATCATCGCCTCCAGCATCCGTCGATCGACCATATCCAACCCCAGCTCGTCGACCTCCAGACGCGCAAGCGCCTGCTGAGCAGATACCTTATCAATGACGCCGTTATTGAGCACCTCGGCAAAATCCCGCACACGCTTCAAAAAGCGGTTGGCAATACGGGGGGTGCCGCGGCAACGGGACGCGATCTCCAACGCGCCCTCGTCCTCGCAGGGAACATCGAGAATGCGCGCACTGCGCGAGACGATCTTCGCAAGCTCCTGCGGGGTGTAGAGTTCCAAACGCATAATCACACCGAAGCGATCACGCAACGGTGCGGAGAGCTGCCCCGCACGGGTGGTCGCGCCGATGAGGGTAAATCTCTGCAAGGGCAGATGAATAGACGACGCGCCCTGCCCCTTACCGTTGATGATGTCGATGGCGAAATCCTCCATCGCGGGATAGAGGATCTCCTCGACGGTACGCGGCAGGCGATGGATCTCGTCGATGAACAGCACATCGCCCTCCTCCATATTCGTCAGCATCGCGGCGAGATCCCCGGGACGCTCCAGCGCGGGACCCGAGGTGATGCGGAAGTTGACGCCAAGCTCATTCGCAATGATGGCGGCGAGGGTAGTCTTGCCGAGGCCGGGAGGACCGTACAGCAGCACGTGGTCCAACGGCTCTCGCCGATTCTTGGCCGCATCAATGAACACCGACAGATTGTCTTTCACCTTTTCCTGCCCGATGTAGTCGCGCAGGGTGCGCGGGCGCAGCGGGTTATCCCCGTCGTCCTCCGGCAGGTAGTCTGTGGAAACCAAGCGGTTTTCCAGATCCATCTCCAACTCCATCGCGTTCTCCTCCTGTTTGCGGGATGTATAATACTCCTATTTTCCCATCATACAGATTATAATACCATATAATAGCGCAAAAAAAAAGCCCTCCGCGTGAAAAAATCCCGTAAAATTGTAAATTGTTTGTGAAAAAGCCTGCCTGCACGGCTAATGCCGTGCAGGCAGGCTTGTCTTTCATCAATAATAGATCTTGCCGGGGGTGACGTAATACAGCGGGTTGACACGCACGCCGTTTCTCAGCACCTCAAAGTGCAGGTGCGGACCGGTCGAGCGCCCTGTTGAGCCGATCAGACCGATGACCTGATTACGGGACACCGACTGCCCCTTGACGACCTTGATGGAGTAGAGATGTGCATACGCGGTTGCCAGTCCGTTCGCGTGCTGGATCTTGACATAGTAACCGTAAGCGCCGTTCCAGCCGGCGTAAACGACCGTGCCGCCGTCCGCCGCGCAGGCGGGCTTGTTGAGCACCGTGACAGGTCCGTTGCATATATCCAACGCGTAGTGACCGCTGCGCCAGCCGCGGGACATATTGCTGCAGATCGGCACCGGCCAGGACATCTGACCCTTGGTCACACCGTCGCCCTGCACGACCTGACTGCCGCCGCTCGTGTAGACCGGCTGGGTGCCGCGCTCGACCACCTTGGTGACCGGCTGCTTCGTGACCGTCTTGGAAACGATATTGCGACCGGTTTCCACGCCGTCGATATAGGTGACCTCGGCAACGATATCCTGACTGCCCTCCTGCCCGTGCGTCTTGACGACCGACCAGGTAATGGGCTTATTCGTGTTGTTGTTGTAGACCGTGGTATAGTCGATCGTTTCGGTGTATTCGATCGTCTTGATGACCTTCACCTGCAGGAACGCCTGCGGCTTCTGCACGATCAACTCATCCCCGATACGCACCATATCGGTGTCGGCATACGCGGGATTCATCGCGCGCAACTCGGACGTGGTCATATTATTGCGCACCGCAATGGTGCTCAGTGTATCGCCCGCCTGCACGATGTAGGTCTTCTTGACCACCGCCTCAGAGGTAAGCTTCGCTTTTAATTGACTCTTGGTGGTGACCGACGCTGCAGGGAACAAGCCCTCGACCGTCTCCACCTTCTGCACGAACTCGGCTCGCTGGGTGGGGTCGTTTTTGTCGTAGCGTCCATCCTTAAGGCTGTCGAGCACCGCGTTAAGCTCGGTGGCAGATTCCATCGAGCCGACAAATTTATTGTCGACATACAGGCCGGTCGCCTCGGCAATCGCGTCGCCGGCAGTGCGCAGGATCGCATCGCACAGCTCGTCATCGCCCAGCGTTTCGTTATCGCCCTTAATCGCAATCGCGAACTTGGGTGACGTGTCGACCGAGAAGGAATTGTCAACATTGACCACGCGATTGATCGCCTTATCCGCGGCGGCATCGTACACGATCGCGCTGTCAATAAAGCCGAGCGATTCCCCGCGATAGGTAAGCTCGAGACAAAAATTCGTGTTCACCCAGGCGACGACGGTGATGGCGAACACCGCCAGCGCCGCCGCAGGACCCGCCACCAGCCACGCTTTCGCAAAATGCCGTCGGTGGCGAAAGACCGCGCGTTTTGTCAAGTCCCACAAGCAGGGAAAGACCGAAAACACACTATGCTTTGCCGCGGCAGACAGCTCGCGACGGGCGGCAGGTAGCGCCGCGGTGAAAAATTTCCACGCCCGCTTAACACGGCGAATACGACGGGTAACCACCCGTCGCCACAACACCGTCAGCCGACGGCGCAACGGCGCAGACTTCTTATACAGACCGCGCCGTACGCGATTCACTCGTCGGATGACTCGCGCACCAAGCAGATACTGAACGCGATAGACGGTCTCGCAGGCGCTCTCCGCCTTATGCAACCACGCCGTCGCCGCCGCGCGTATATCCGCCCAAGCGATCAGCGGTTTTTTCTGTTTTTCAGACAAATGCAGTCCTCCTTTATGCCGTTGCGTGCGGCATATGCCGCACGGCTCACGCACAGCGGGGAAGCCCCGCTTTTACGCGTTGCACGCAGTCGGTTTTATTTCATAAAAAAAGATTACAACATTGTAACCTCTTTCGCATTATACTATCAAACCGCCTAAAAGGCAATGCTTTCGAGGGATGTTTGGCTCTTGTTCACAAAAAACATATCAGATTTTAGTGACTATGCCAAAAAGAATTTCCATCATTTCGGGTATTCAAGAGCGGAAACAGGATAGTCTTCCAACACCGCCGCCATTGCCGCCGCCCAACGCTTTGCTTCGGGCAGGTCGTGCTCGAGCCAGTTGCCGCATTCGACGCGCGACACGCCGGGAATATCCCCCTCGAACGCGGCGGCAAACATCATCGCCTGATGCACCAGCATGATCGCGTCGGCGTGCGCGATGCCGCGGGTGAGGAAATAAAACCCCGTGCGGCACCCCATCGGTCCGAAATAGATCACGCCGTCCTTGAGCGCACTGTTGCGTACATACGTCGCGACCAGATGCTCGATCGTGTGCATCGCCGCCGTCGGCAAATACGGCGGAGTGTTCGGGCGCACAAAGCGGACATCGTAGGTGATGACGTCCCCGTCCGCGCGGGAAACGTACATTCCCGGCATCAGTGTGTCGTGATTGATCTGAAAACTGGCGATCTTCTCCATAGCGATCCACCCTTCCTTTTCAAGAACTGCGATAGCGGTTGCAGTATACCAAATTTATCAAAAAAACGCAAGGTCTTATAGTGCGGTAGGAAAATTTTATTGTAGTGCGGTAGGAAAAATTTATACAATTCCAAAAAAATGTTTGCATTTTCCAAAAAGTATGCTATACTAGTTTAGCATAGGTAAATTTTCTTTGGAGGTATGAACTATGAAAAAAGCGCTTGCTATCCTTTTAACCCTCGTTCTGGTCTTTGGACTGGCAGTTCCGGTTTTTGCCGCTAAGAGCCCCAATGGGCAGGAGTATTTCAAGGTCGTCATCGTCGATGGTAATGATCACAAGGATGCACCTCAGAATAGCGACAAGCACGAGAACATCACTTACCACACCGTCGTCAAGGACAAAACCATCGTTGTCAAAGCGAACCCTGAGAAGGGTCAGTTCAACAGCTGGAACATCTACAAGGCGAACGGTACGCTCGCCGTTGAAGGCGTTGACTACCGCATTCTCGGCGCATTCTCCCTGACGGACAGCGAGATCGAGATCATCCCGCTCGCCACCATCGTTATCGCCGCAAACTACAACGACGAGATCACCGAGACCATCATCGTCAACGATGAGGATGAGGCACCCTCCACGGGCGACAACACGGTCGTGGTTCTCTCCGCAGTTGCGCTCATCGCACTGTGCGGCGTGCTCGTTTCCAAGAAGCAGCTCGCGAAATAAGTTCCTTTTTGTCACATCAAGACACCGCGGCGTAACGACGCCGCGGTGTTTTTTGCTGTTACGACGATTGACAGCGGCCTGCTGTTGCATTATAATAAAGTAACGTTGCCGATTTGGGCATTCGAAAGGAGACGACTACGATGACGCAACAACCAAATACCGAAAATCGCGTATGGCGCACCGTGCGGATCATTGCCGGTGCCATATTCGTTCTGTCGATCATCGGCATCCTCGCCTACTTCCTGCCCGGCTGGCTCTCACGAAACAACATCGTGCCACCCACCTCCGTTCCCAGCGTCAGCGGCGACGAAAACCTGCCTGACAACCCGATCGACTTTGCCGCCCTACAGGCGAAAAATCCTGACACCGTCGCGTGGATCCAAATTCCCGGCACCGTCATCGACTATCCCGTGATGCGCAGCGGCGCAGACCGCGAGGAGAACTTCTATCTCGATCACAACAGTGACGGGGAATCCCACCGCGCAGGCGCGATCTATATGCAGAAACTCAACTCCGCCGACTTCTCCGATCCGAATACCGTGCTGTATGGGCATAATATGGCAAACGGCTCGATGTTTTCTTGGTTGCATCAATACAAGAAAAAAGCCTTTTTTGACGAAAATCGCACCATCACCGTTTATACGCCGGGGCATATCCTCACCTATGAGATCTACTCCGCTTTTTTATATGACAATCGCCACATCCTCAACTCCTTTAACTTCTACAACGAAGAGGATTATGCCGCGTTTTTACAGCAGACGCTCAAACCCAACTCGATGGTGCGACAGGTGCGTGAGGGAATCTCCGTCACGACCAACGCCCGCATCATCACGCTGAGCACCTGCAACGCGCGGGACAGTGAGCGTTATCTTGTCGTGGGAGTGCTGACCAATGACCAACGAACGAACTAACCTGCCGTCACGCCGCCGCGTGTTGCGCATCGCGCTCATCACCCTCGCGGTGATCGCGGTGCTGGCGTTGGTGCTGGCGAGCGTATATTACGCCCTTTATTGGAAAGGGCGCGCGTCTCTGATGGATCGCGATAACAACCTCACCGCACCCGAATCCCTCGTCGACAACGCCGAGCAAGAGAGCAAACTTATTACCTACAAAGGCGAAACCTACCGCTTTAACGAATCGGTCGTCAGCCTGCTGTTTATGGGCGTGGACAAGACCGATATTAATGCCGATGCCACCTACGGAAGCAATGGGCAGGCGGACAGCCTGTTTCTCGCAACGCTGGATGTCCGCACCGGCAGTGTTAAGATCCTTCCGCTGTCCCGCGAGACGATGGTGGATGTCAACCTCTACGACGCGCACGGACTCTTTACCGGCACGCAGAACACCCAGCTCTGCCTCGCCTACGCCTATGCCGCAAGCGCCGAAGAAGGCTGCGAAAACGTCATCCGTTCGGTCGGACGACTGCTCTACGGGATGCCGATCGACGGCTATGTTGCCATCGACTTCGACGGTGTCAAGGCGCTTAACAACGCCATCGGCAGGGTTAAGGTAACCGTGTTGGAGGATATCAAAATCTATGAAAACAAGTCCGTGCGGACACTCACCGCCGGACAGACCGTCACCCTCGACAACTCCACCCTCATCCCCTATATCCAGCAGCGCGGCGACGATGTCGACGCAAACAACCGCCGTATGCTGCGCCAAAAGCAGTTTCTAAATGAATTTATCCGCGTCGCCGCGGATAAGGTTAAAAGCAATTTTACCCTGCTTGAGAAATACTATACCGCCGTCAAGCCTTATGCGGTCAGTGATCTGACTTTCTCTGAGATCACCTATCTTGCCAGCACCTATCTGGTCGGCGGACAGACCGAAATCGAGTATCTGGCGGTGAACGGTGAAAGCAAAATGGGGGAGGAACACGTGGAATTTATCCCCGATGAAACCTCTCTGTATGAAGCCGTACTCGCAGCATACTATACAAAAGAATGATCCCGCTGAAAAGCGCCCCGCATAATTGATATGCACCCCAAAAGTGTCTAACTTTTGGGGTGCATATTTTTATGTTAAAAAATTCAACAGTGCCAGAAAAATTTTTGCTTACAATCGCTTCTTACTCACCGAGCTCCACAACATTGGATGTCCTGCAAAATTCCTCGCAGAATCGACAGAACAGCTTTGCCGCCGCGGATTGCGGACGGGCAGGATCCCAAAACAGCGATGTATTTGCCCGATAGGTACAGCCGGTGACGGGGACACACACGCAATTATCATAGTAGTTCATATTGAACTTTGTCGTATGTGCAGGTTGAAGAAACAGGCCAAGATTTCGCTCCAGCGCAGGAACCATGGCATGGGGGCTGTTCCCTTCATATATAACCGTCGGCTCCTTCGCTGCCTCAGCAAAGATCTCCTCCAGCATCTTCCGCCCGGGCATACCCGACGCATAAGCGATCATAGGCTGCTCCGTAAGCTCCTCCAGAGCGATGGACTTGCGCGCCGCCAGAGGATTGCCGTTGTTCATAATGGCGACCACAGACTGCCCACCCCGAAGGCGGAGACTCTGCAGATCTGCACGGAAGATCCCGTTGGTGGAGCCAATGACAAAATCAAACTCCTGCGTCAGGTCGATGCTACCCACATCAACCGGATTGACGTAGACCCTGCGCAGGGTGATATCCGGATGCTGCTCCAAAAACTCACTGATCATATGGGAGGCAAAAACCTTTGTCATATCTCCTACGCACAGATGCTTGCCGCGTTCATTGCGCATCTGACGCATCAGGTCGTTGCCTTGCGCGGTCAGGCGAAGGATCTTTTTTGCATAGGGCAGGTACGCTTCTCCGTATTGATTCAGCACAAGGTTACGCCCCACTCGGTCAAACAGTGTTACACCAAGGTCCCGTTCCAGTCGCTTCAAGGCACTGGAAAGCGCCGGCGGAGAGATCATTAGATTTTCCGCAGCACGGGTCAGATTTCCCGTTTCGGCAATGGTTTTGAAATAAAGCAGTGGATAGATTTCCATAAGAACAACCCCCACTCGTGTGTGTTTACTCTAATTATAGCACATTATCTCACGAATTGTTAGCATTTTGTTAACGATTTTTTCTTTTTTTTAATTTTTTTTTGCACAGAAACATTTTATAATGGCAATAAGATAGAAAATATGCAATTGGAGGTCTTTATTATGTTAAATCTCCCCGAAGTTCTGCGCGTAAATCCCGACGGTGTCCGTCATCTGTGTACGGAGATCTTCTGCTCTGCCGGTTACCCCCGTCAGAACGCCGAGTTCATCGCCAGCAGCCTTGTGTTCGCTGACATCCGCGGCGTTTCCTCCCACGGCGTAGCTCGCATCAAGAGCTATATGGAGCGTGCCGTCAAGGAGCACTGGAATGCAGATCCGCAGATCACCTACAAGCAGAAGGGCGCTATCTGCCAGATCGACGGCGACGACGGCTTTGGCTCCATCGTTGGCACTTGCGCTATGAAGAAAGCCATTGAGATGGCTAAAGAGCACGGCATCGGTTTCTGCACCGTCAGCCGCTCCGCTCACTACGGCATGGCTTCCTACTACCCCATGCTGGCTGCCGAAGCCGGTATGATCGGCTTTAGCTGTACTAACGGCGTTCCCAATCTGGCACACTTCGGTTCCAGCGAAGGTATGCTGGGCACCAACCCTTTCTCCATGGCAGTTCCTATGAAGGGCCTGGCTCCCATGGTGCTGGACGTTGCCTGCTCCGTCACCGCAAGAGGCAACATCTCCAACTACAACCGTGAGAAGAAGGAGATCCCTCTGGGCTGGGCCATCGATTCCGACGGCAACCCCACCACCGATCCCGCCAAGGCTCTGGTCGGTGCAGTGCTTCCCTTCGCCGGTCACAAGGGCTCCGGCATCGCCATTATGGTGGACGTGCTCTGCGGCATCCTGAACAACGGTGTCACCTCCAAGCACGTCCGTGAGGACAAGTCCTGCGGTCCCAACGTCGGCCACACTATGATCGCCATCGACATCGCCGCCTTCGACGATCCCGACGAGTTCGATGCACGCATGAAGAAGTTCGCCAAGGAGCTGAAGGACGCCAAGAAGGCTCCCGGCTTCGATCAGATCCTGGTCCCCGGCGAACTGGAAGCCCAGCGCAGCGAATACAACACCAAAAACGGCATTAAAATGGGCCGCGGTGCTTTCACTGAGCTCTACGAAACCTGTAAGGAATTCGGGATCGAGGAAGATCCCATGCAATACATCATTGGGGAGGATAAATCATTATGAAACTCGGTTTTATCGGTTACGGCGACGCGTCCCACGCCATCGCCAAAGGTCTCAAGAGCGAAGGCCTGAATGAAATGTACACCTGGTCTCAGGTCTACATCCACGATCCCGCCGAAGCAGGTGTCACCAAGCTGGACACTCAGGAAGAGATCTTCAAGACCTGTAACGTGGTCATGGTCGTCGTCCCCGGCGCAGCCGCCGTTTCTGTGGCGACCGCCTGCAAGCCCTATATGACCCCCGACCACATTTATCTGGACGTCTGCACCGCTTCCCCCAAGGATATGCGCACCGTTTGGGAGATCGTCAAGAATACCGGTGTCAAGTTCGCCGACGGCGCTATGCTGGACACCGTGCCCAAGTTCGCCCATAAGGTCCCCACGGTTCTATCCGGCAACGGCGCACAGGCCGCTTACGACGCCTTCGCTCCCTATCACACCGATATGGAAGTCATCTCCGAAAACCCCGGCGATGCCGATGCCATCAAGCTGCTGCGCAGCGTCTACACTAAGAATCATCTGGCCATGGCGCTGGAAATGCTGGAAGCCGCCAGCTTCTACGGCGTTGAGGATTACGTGATGAACAGTCTGGCCGTCACCATGGACGGCAAGTCCTTCATCGAAGGCATGAACGGCCGCACCTGCGGCGGCGTGCTCCACGCTGCTCGCCGCAGCCACGAGCTGGCCTCCGCCGCTGAAATGATGGAAGCCGACGGTCTCGGCGCTGCCATCACCCGGGCCGGTGCTGACAAGCTCAAGGAAATCGGTGATCTGAATCTGCGCGAGAAGATCGGCGGCGAGAAACCCAAGACCTGGAAAGAAGCCATCGACTGCATTAAAAAATACAAAGAGGAAAATTAAATGAATCTGACTGATATTTTTGTCGAGACTCTATACACTTTGAAATCTCAGCCTCTGCCTGAGGAAATCGTTCTGGAGGCCCGTAAGTGCCTTATGGACGAGGTGGGCACCATGCTCGCCGGTGCCGCGCTACAGAAGGAAAAGCTCAACACGTATCTGGACTGCTTCACCGGCGAAGATGCCACCGTAGTGGGCTACGGTCGCAAGGCTAGCCTGCAGAACGCCGCCCTTGCCAACGGCATCAGCGGTCACAGCTACGATTTTGACGACGGTCACCGCTTCTCCACCGTGCATCTTGGCTCCACGGTCATCCCCCCTGTTCTGGCCGTGTGTGAAAAAGAAGGTCTTTCCATGGACGACGCCATCCGCGGCATTGTCATCGGCTATGAGACCGCCATCCGTCTGGGGCGCTGCATCCAGCCCAGCCACCGAGCCAGAGGCTTTCATTCCTCCGGCACCGCCGGTGCCGTGGGTGCCGCTATGGGCGTTGCCGCCGCACTGGACTTCGACAAGGAGCTGTTCAAGGCAACCCTTGCCGCTTCCCTGTCCTCCGCCGGCGGCATCAACGAGATGATGGAAAACGTCTCCACCATGAAGCCCTTCAACATCGGTCGCGCAGCCCACGACGGCATCACCGCCGCTTATGTTGCCAAGGCAGGCTTCCGGGGTCCCTACGATCCCATGCTCGGCACCTTCGGCTTCCTCCACACTGCCTGCGACGAATATAAGGCCGAAGTCCTGTCTCTGGAGACCGATCCCAATTACAATATCACCGGCGGCTATCACAAGCCTTACGCCGCCTGCCGCCACACCCACGCCGCCGTCTACGCCGCCGTTAAGGCCGTGGAAGAAAACGGTGTGGATTGGAAGGACATCAAGGATATCTACATCCGTATGTACGGTCAGGGTGTCAAGGGTCACACCCACACCGCCGTCCCCGGCCCCGTTGCCGGCAAGATGTCCACTCCCTTCTGCATCGGTCTGGCTCTGAAGACCGGGCGCATCAGTATCGACTCCTTCACGCAGGAGACTCTGACCGACAAGGACATTTTGGCTCTCAGCGAGACTGTCCGCATCGAGCCGGATGACGAGATGACCAGTTGGGTCCCCAACAAACGTGCCGCCAACGCCACCGTCACCACCAAGGATGGCAAGAGCTACTTCTTCCAGGCAGACTACGCACCCGGCGAGCCGGAGCTTCCCATGTCGATCGCCGATTACGAGAAGAAACTGACCGAGCTGGCCGCCTCTGCCGGTTGGACGAAAGCCCTCTGTGCCGACATATGCGACACGATCCTGCACTTTGACGGCAAAGTCGCCGACTTTATGCAGAAACTGGCGTAAAACACTTTAAACGTTCTCCGGCTTAATGAACAAGTCCGGTAAAAACGGACAAGAGAAAAAAGAGTCCCCTATGGTAGAATAAAAAGACTTGGACAGCCCCGATTTGTACGGACGGTACAAATCGGGGCTGTCCATAATAGTGTGGGCGTTTTTTGCTTTTTATTACAGCGACGCGTAAGTATACAGCGAGCCGAGACAGATCAGGGGAATGTTGTGTGCGCGCGCCGCCGAAACCGCGGCGGTGTACGCCGCCTTGACCGACGGGTAGGCGACCGACGGCACGCCGCAGTCCTCAAGCAGGCGAGCGTATTCCTCCCCTGCCAGCGCGCGGGGGTTATCGGGCGTAAGCACAAAGGCACGCGCCGCCACCGTCGCGAGCGCGCGGGCGATGGTGCGATAATCCTTATCCTGCAACACACCGGTCATCACATACACACGCTGCCCGCCGAAATAATGACGGATGCCCTCGACCGCGGCGGCGATGCCCTGCGCGTTGTGCGCGCCGTCGAAGATGATCGGCGGGTCGTTCGCGAGCAGCTCAAACCGCCCGCGCCACGTCACCGTCGACAGTCCCTCGCGCACCGCGCTCTCGAGGATGGTCATTCCCTCATCACGCAAAATAGCCACCGCCTGCAGCACCACCGCCGCGTTGCGCGGCTGATAGGTGCCGAGCAGGTTTAATGTTACATCCTGATATTCACCAAAATTGAAAACGGCACCGTTTAAGTCCGCGCGGGTGACGGTGAGCGCGGTATGATCCACCTCATAAAACGCCGAGCCGCACGTTTTGGCGGTGTCGGCGATGACACGGCGGGCGGCGGCGTCCTCGCCGCCATACAGCACAGGGCGTGCATCCTTAATGACGCCCGCCTTTTCGGCGGCGATCTTCTCCACCGTGTCACCAAGGAATGCCGTGTGATCCAACGCGATGCCCGTGATGACCGACAAGAGCGGTCGGCGAATCACGTTGGTCGAATCCAATCGACCGCCCATCCCCGCCTCCAGCACGACGACATCGCAGGCGTGACGGCGAAAATACAGCAGTGCGATCGCGGTGATGAGTTCAAATTCGGTGGGTTTATCCTCCATCGCGTCGGCGATCGGGCGAACGAAAGAGGTCAGATCGGCCAACTCCTGCTCACCGATCATCTCACCGTCGATCATCATCCGCTCATTAAACGTCTTGATATACGGCGAGGTGAACAGACCCACCTTGTATCCCGCGCTACGCAGGATCGCCGCGGTCATCGCACAAAACGAGCCTTTGCCATTGGTGCCTGCGACGTGGATAAACCGCATCCCCTCCTGCGGGTCGCCGAGCGCCTTGCACAGCGCGGTGATGCGCTCAAGCCCCGGTTTGCAGAACGTCCAGTTGACCGAGTGAATATAGTCCAGCGCTTCGTTATAATTCATCTCGTCCACCTCACAGCATCGCGCGCAGGGTCTTGTTTCTCATCAGGGCGGCGAGCAGCAGCCCCTCCGCCGCGCCGACGATGACGTAATTAAACAGCCGCCACAGCATCAGCGTTCCGAACGGGATGGTGTAAAACTGCGCCAGACCGAAGGTTTTGATGATCACCGAGCCGACTAGATGCGCCGCGACGATCGCCAGCGTCACCCGCCACCCGAGCGGCAATTTACCCGCAAGGCGGTAGACACCGCCTCCGACAAGACCGATCGCCGCAGCGCCGAGGGTGACAAGCGGATTGATCGCATACCCGACCGCCAGACAACCGACAAGGTCGGCGACCGTGCCGACGAGCGCGCCCGCAAGCGGACCGAATGCTGCCCCTGCGAGCAGGATCGGTAGGTTTTCGAGGCTGAAGCGCAATGCTTCCCCGACGGGGAACTGCAAAAATTTTCCGCACACGATGCTGGCGGCGACGAGCAGCGAACACGCCACCGTCACCCGCAACGGACGGGCGGGACGCGAAAATTTGGGCATAAAAAATTCTCCTTTCCAATCGCCGTAAAGGCAGACCAAAGGAGAGTAGTAAAACATCCTGCAGCGGATGCAACGGTGCATCACAAGTCCACGCGGACTTCTTGTTTGCGGGCAACTTCCCATCCCGCAACACTAAGAGGCTGTCGCCTCAGCGCACACCGTCTACTCTGCAACGATCCGTTCCCTATTGTATACCTATAGCCCGTATTCGTCAAATACTTTTTTATTTTGTATCGAAATCCGTGAATCTTGCCTATTGACTTTGTTTTTCAGCGTGGTATAATGTGCGACTGGAAATGCTTTTATCTATGGAAGAAGATGACAATATGCAAGCCTTACTCAGTTTATCCATCGCGGTGTTCGCGGGGCTGATGCTCTCGCGTCTCGCAAAGCTCGTCAAATTGCCCGCCGTGACTGCCTATCTCGTCGCAGGCATACTCATCGGCCCGTATGCGCTCGGCTCGTTCGGCGTGCGAGGACTCGGATTTATCAATATGGAAGACATCAGCACCTACAGTATCCTGTCGGACGTGGCGCTCGGCTTCATTGCCTTCTCCATCGGCAACGAGTTCCGTCTCGCCCAGCTCAAAAAGACGGGACGTCAGGCGACCATCATCGGCATTGTACAGGCAGTTGCCACCACCCTGCTCGTCGACGCGGCGCTCATCGGACTGCACTTCCTCATCCCCGATAAGCTCCCCTTACCCTCCGCTATTATTCTCGGCGCGGTCGCCTCGGCGACCGCCCCCGCCGCGACGCTGATGGTCGTGCGACAATATAAGTCGAAAGGTCCGCTCACGGACATCCTGCTGCCCATCGTGGCACTCGACGACGCGGTTGGTCTGATCCTGTTCGCGGTGTCCTTCGGCATTGCCCGCGCACTGATGGCAGGGCATATTGATGTCATCTCCATCATCCTCGAGCCGATCCTCGAGGTGGTATGCTCGCTGTTGCTCGGCGCGATGATGGGTTTTCTGTTCAATTTCTTTGAGCAGTTTTTCCACTCCCGCTCGAAGCGCATCGCGATGTCCGTCACCTTCGTGATGATGACCGTCGCACTGTCGATGCTGGAATTCCGTGTCGCGGGGGTACACATTGCGTTCTCACCCCTGCTGGTGTGTATGATGCTCGGCACTGTCTTCTGCAACATCTGCGACTTCTCAGAGGAGCTGATGGACCGTGTCGACCGCTGGACAGCCCCCTTATTCGTGCTGTTTTTCGTCATCAGCGGTGCGGAGTTGGAATTGTCCGTGTTCAAAGACCCTGTCATCGTATTCGTGGGGCTTGTGTATATCGCCACGCGCTGCCTCGGCAAATATTTCGGTGCGCGCAGCAGCGCCTCGCTGACGGGATGCGACCAAAGCATCGTCAAATACCTCGGCATCACCCTCTTCCCGCAGGCGGGCGTCGCGCTGGGTATGGCGATCAAAGCGGAGGCGCTCGGTCCTGAGGGCGCGATCGTCGCGAACATCACACTGTTCTCGGTGCTCTTCTACGAACTGGTCGGCCCGTTCCTCACCAAGATCTCCCTGCAGAAGGCAGGCGAGATCCGTCCCGAGGGCAAGGTAAGCGCCCGCGACATCGCACGCAAGGAAAAGGAAGCCAAAAACGCATAGATCCATCTAAAGCCCTGACCTTTTCGGTCGGGGCTTTTACGTTGACAAATAGTTAACAACGCGGTATAATAATCGACATAGAAAACCCTCGAAAAATCAACAAAAGGAGAGATTTTCTGCTATGGATCAACAGTACAAAGCCCTCTTCACGCCGTGGAAGATCGGCAATGTCGAGATCAAAAACCGCATCGTTCTCTGCCCGATGGGCGGCACCTCCCTGTTCGGCTGGATGGAGCACACCGGCAACCATTTCGACCGAGAGGCGGCAAAATTCTTCCTCGAAAAGGCGAAAAATAACGTCGGTCTGATCATCCCCGGTATCGCCCCCATTCGCAGCACCTTTATGGGACAGTGGCTGTACCAGAACAAAAAGATGTTCGTTGAACTCAAGGAGTTTATGGACGAGATCCACAAGACCGGTGCGAAGCTCTTTATCCAGATCACCGCCGGTATGGGACGCTCGTGGGCGATCCCGACCCCGCTGGTGATGCTGCATAATATGCCGGTCGTGCGGGACATCATCAAGCCCATCATCAACATCCCCTACCAGTCGGCAAGCCCCAGCGAGCTGCCCTCCCGCTGGTCGGATAAGATGACCACCCGTGCGCTGACCGTTAAGGAGATCGAGGAGATCGTCGACGCCTTTGCCAAGACCGCCGCGCTGTGCAAGGAAGCAGGCGTTGACGGTGTCGAGGTACACGCCGTTCACGAGGGCTATCTGCTCGACCAGTTCACCCACGAATACACCAACAAGCGCACCGACGACTACGGCGGCTCGTTCGAGAACCGCTATCGCTTTGCCACCGACATCGTGAAGGCGATCAAGGGCGCGTGCGGCGACGATTATCCCGTGTCGCTACGTTATTCCGTCAAATCCTATGTCAAGGACTTCTGCGTCGGCGCGGTGCCGGGCGAGGAGTTCACCGAGATCGGCCGCGATATGGAAGAAAGCGAAAAGGCGGCGAAATACCTGCAGGATGCGGGCTACGATATGCTCAACGCCGACAACGGCACCTACGACTCGTGGTACTGGGCGCATCCGCCGATGTATATGCCGCAAAACTGCAATCTCGAGGATGTCGCGCATATTAAAAAGTTCGTTGACATCCCCGTCGTCTGCGCGGGTCGTATGGAGCCCGACGTGGGCGCAAAAGCGGTTGCTGACGGACGCATTGACGCGGTCGGTGTCGCTCGCCAGTTCCTTGCGGACGCCGAGTGGGTCACCAAGCTCATCGAGGATCGTCTTGAGGACATCCGCCCCTGCATCTGCTGCCACAACGCCTGCTTCAATATGGCGCACTATAAAGGCGTGGCGAACGCGCAGTCCATCTACGATGCGAGCCACATCGCGCGTTGCGCGCTCGACCCGCGCGTGATGCAGTCGAATAAGTATAAGCTCACCCCCGCAATAAAGAAAAAGGATGTCGTCGTCATCGGCGGCGGTATCGGCGGTATGGAAGCCGCCCTCGTCTGCGCCAAGCGCGGACACACCGTCACGCTGTACGAAAAGAGCGGCGAGCTCGGCGGCGTGTTCATCGCGGCGGCGGCGCCCTCGTATAAGGAAAAGGACCGCGCACTCATTGCGTGGTATCGCCGCGAGATGGAGAAATATCCCATCACCGTGAAGCTCAACAGCCCCGTCACCGACGTGAGCGACATCGACGCCGATGAGATCATCGTCGCAACGGGCGCGGTCGCCCGCCGTCTCCCCATCGCGGGTGCCGAGCACGGCATCGAGGCGGTGGACTACCTGCTGGGCAAAAAGGAAGTCGGGGACAACGTCGTCATCGTCGGCGGTGGCCTGACGGGTTGCGAGATCGCGTACGAGCTCTATCTGCAGGGCAAAAAGCCCACCATCGTCGAGATGCAGCACGACCTCATCGTATCGGATAAGATCTGTCTGGCGAACACCAGCTACCTGCGCGACTTCTTCGCCGCGAACAAGGTGCCGGTGCATCTGGAGACCAAGCTGGGTGAGATCCACGAGGACGGCGTCACCGTCACCGACAAGGACGGCAAGTCCTTCAAGATCGACGCGGACAGCGTCATCCTCTCGGTCGGCTACACCCCCGCCCCTATTGCGAAAAAGAAAGCCCACGTGCACATCGTCGGCGATGCGCACAAGGTCGGCAACCTGCGCACCGTCATCTGGCAGGCGTGGGATGTCGCAATGAAGCTGTAAGGATATAGGTATTAGATAATAGGAGGGAAAGTATGTACTTAACCGATGAACAACAGGCGATCCTGAACGGCGAAAAGGGCGAGGTCCTCGCCAAGGTGATGGAGTCACTGGTGCGCTACGGCGAGCTGTTCGGCGCAGAGAAGATGGTGCCGGTGACGAGCGAGTATAACCACCTCGTCACCTCCTTCGGTCTCAAGGCGCTCGGTCCTGTCTATGACCTGATGAATAAGCTCATCGAAACGGGCAACCTGTCCAAACAGGGCTTCTCCGTCGATCCCCGCCCGCTCGACCCCAACGTGCCGAGCAATTTCCTGCAGAATTTTATTTTCAAAAACTTTATGTATTCCAAGCAGGATTTCTATGAGGATCAGCTTAAAAAGCTCGGTCTCAAGGACGAAAACGCCTTTACCTGCACCTGCTATATGGATGCCGTCGGCAACAAGCCGCAAAAGGGCGAGGTGCTGTCTTGGGCGGAGTCCTCGGCGGTGGTGTACGCCAACTCGGTACTCGGCGCGCGGTGCAACCGCAACTCCGGCATCATTGACCTGATGGGGTCAGTGGTCGGGTATGTACCCTGCTTCGGTCTGCTGACCGATGAGGGACGTAAAGCAACCTGGATCGTCAAGATCGAGACCACCAAGAAGCCCGAGGCGCAGCTGCTCGGCTCTGCCATCGGTATGAAGGTGATGGAGGCTGTCCCTTACGTCATCGGGCTGGATAAATGGCTCGGCAACGAATTGGACGATGCCGCCTGCACCTACCTCAAGGACTTCGGCGCGGCGACCGCCTCCAACGGCGCGGTCGGTCTCTACCACATCGCGGGACTGACCCCCGAGGCGGTCGAGCAGGGCGAGAGCCTCATCGCCGAGGGTGCGCAGGTGTATGTCATCGACGACGCGGAGCTTGAACGGGTGTATAAAAACTACCCCGTGATGTGGAAGAACGAGAACGCGAAGCCCAAGCTGTGCTTTATGGGCTGTCCGCATATGAGCCTTGAACAGCTCAAGAGCTGGACGGATAAGGTGGAGACCGCCCTCAAGGCGGCGGGCAACAAGAAAGTGCTCATCCCCACCGTGTTCACCGCCGCGCCCGCGGTACTCGAGGAATTCAACAAGACCGACTACGCCGCGCGCCTCAAGGCGACGGGCGTCATCACCTCCTACATCTGCCCGCTGATGTATATGAACAACCCGCTCGCGGGCAAAATGCCGGTCATCACCTCGTCGAACAAGCTGCGCACCTACACCACCGCGCGCTACTACACCGACGACGAGATCCTCGCGCAGATCACGAAAGGGGGCAACTGAGATGAAGGAATTTAAGGGACGCGTAGTCGCTCCCGGTCAGGTGACCGCCGAGGCGGTCGTCTCCCACGGGGGACTCAACACCCTCGCCTCGTTCCAGAAGGCGCTGCAGTTCGGCGACAAGACCGCCACCTGCGGCGATCAGAATAACCCCGATCTGTTCGGTAAACAGATGGCGGGCAAGGCACTCTGCCTGCCGCAGACCATCGGCTCGACCACGGGCGGTCTGGTGCTCTACTGCGCCTGCTCGATGGGTCGTCAGCCCGCGTGTATGCTGTTCTCCCAACCGATCGACTCGCTCGCGGGCGCGGGGGTCATCCTCGCGGATGTTTGGCTCGAGGGCGAGCACACCAAGATGCCCGTCATCGACTCGCTCGGTGAGGAATTCCTCGCCTACGTCAAAGACGGGATGACCGTTACCATTAAAGACGATGGCGTGGTCGTCGTCGAGGAGTAATAAAAATTCGAACAGCCACCTCACAAGGTGGCTGTTTCTTTTTTCAGTGCCTTATGACGTTGACTGTGCAGATCGTCCTCTTTAATATCGACATAAATACAGTTTCGACAAACGCCCTTTATATCCAATGTAATATCATCTAAAATACATTCATTTTCTGCCCAATAAATGCAGAACAGATTTTCACATTGCGTTATTACTCACTCCTTATATCCGCTTTTTTACACAACTGTTGCAAAATATCAAGTACTCGTAGTATTTTGAGACAGCAACATTCTATACTGTCTTACGTAGGTGCGTATACATCAAGGAATTAAGCACCGTATATAGGTTTGAGGTGATGATATGAAAATAAGAAAACGCAAAATAGGAAAAACAAATATGATTGGTACACACGTGATGCAGGCACGGCAGGAACAAGGGCTTACAAGAAACGTCCTGCTTAAAATGTTACAATGCTATGGCATCCATATGAGTGTACGGACACTTTCCCTTTTAGAAAGAAAAAAGCGACGAGTCAATGATATTGAATTTCTTGCTTTGGCAAAAGTATTAAATACGACTATGGAATCGTTGTGGGATGAGGATGAAACATAACGGATGCCCTCATATGCCTCTCCCTTTGGGAGAGGTGGCGCGCGTAGCGCGACGGAGAGGGCTCGTAGCGACCTGCGCGTATGTTGACCCACCCTCTCACCCGCTGACGCGGGAACTCTCCCAAAGGGAGAGCCTTTTCGCAACGGCACATAGGCCGTTCCCTACACACAATCCATTGTTCCCGCAACCTCATCCCCCCACAGAAAATTTCTGCGGGGGACAATGTTTCTCTTGACAAACCCACAGATCCCGTGTATACTATATTTAACGATTAAGTTAAATGTTAAACATTGGAGGTGCATTATGGGCTTACAAGACACGTTGCGCGCGCTTGCCGATCCCACGCGGCGGGAAATTCTGAACCTGCTCAAGGGCGGCACACTGTCCGCGGGGGAGATCACGGCGCATTTTTCCGTCACGGCGGCGGCGATCTCGCGGCATCTGGCAGTGCTCAAGGACGCCGATCTTATCCGCGACGAGCGCAACGGGAAATTCATCTACTACACACTCAATGCCACCGTGCTGGAGGAAACTCTGCTGTGGCTCGCCGACCTGAAAGGAGAAAATTGCTATGATCAAGAAGAACATTAAACGCCTTTTGCTCACCTCCGCGGTGATTTTGTTGCCGATGTTGGCAGGCATTATTCTGTGGAACAAGCTTCCCGAGATCATCCCCGTCCATTTCGGTCCGAGCGGAGATGCGGACGGCTTTTCGAACCGCCCCTTTGCGGTGTTCGCGATGCCGCTGTTTGTGCTGGCGGTGCACTGGCTGTGTACACTCGCCACCGCCGCCGACCCTAAGCATAAAAATATCGACGGCAAGCCGCTCGGACTGGTGCTGTGGATCTGTCCCCTGATCTCCTTGCTCGTCAACGGCGTGATCTACACCACCGCGCTGGGGATCGGCATTAACATCCCCATGGTGATGGGACTGTTTTTCGGCTGTCTGTTCGTCGTCATCGGCAACTATCTCCCAAAATGCCGCCAGAGCTACACCCTCGGCATTAAACTGCCGTGGACGCTGAACGACGAGGACAACTGGAACCGCACCCACCGCTTTGCCGGACGGCTGTGGACCGTCGGCGGGCTCGTGATGATCGTCACCGCCTTTTTCGACGAACTTCTCGCCTACGCATTTTTCGGCATCATCCTCGTGATGGTGATCATCCCGACGGTCTATTCCTACCGTCTGTATAAGAAAACGAAGTGAGGTACGCGTTATGCTAAACCGCCTGCAAAGTCTGCAAGCTGCCCTCCCGCCGCGCGCGGCTCTGCTGGTTAAAAGCGCGCCTAACCGCTTTTACCTGACGGGGTTTGCGTCGAGCGACGGGTTTATTCTGCTGTCCGCTGAGCGAGCGACCTTCTTCACCGACTCGCGGTATATCGAGGCGGCGCGCACCGCCGTGCGGCATCTTGCCGTCGATCTTTCCACCGACGCGACGGCACATATCAAAGAATGGCTCGCCGCCGAGGAGATCGACACATTGCATATCGAAGCCGATATAACGACCGTCCGCTCGCTCGCCGCTCTGCGAGGGGCGCTCGACGGCGTGACAGTGTCCGAGGAGGACACCTTTGACCGCCTGATCACCGACCTGCGCTGTGTCAAGACCCCTGCCGAGCTGAATGCGATGCGGCAGGCGCAGAAAATGACCGACGACACCTTCGCGTATATTACCGAGCATATCGCCATCGGACGCACCGAGCGCGACATTATGCTGGATATGGAGTTTTATATGCGGCGACTGGGCAGCGAAGGCGTAGCATTCGACTTCATCGTTGTGTCGGGCAAGAACAGCTCACTCCCCCACGGCGTGCCAACCGACAAGGTCGTGGAAAAGGGCGATTTTATCACGATGGATTTCGGCGCGACGGTGGACGGCTACCGTTCGGATATGACCCGCACCGTCGCGGTCGGTACAGTCAGTGACGAGCAACGGCGGGTGTACGACACCGTGCTGACGGCGCAGACCGCCGCCCTCGCCGCCATCCGCGAAGGGGCGGTTTGCAAGGATATCGACAAGGTCGCGCGCGATCTCATCGACGACGCGGGCTACAAGGGGTGTTTTGGTCACGCGCTCGGGCACAGCATCGGCATCGGCGTACACGAGAGTCCCAATTTCAGCCCGCGGTGTGACACGGTGCTGAAGGCGGGCACGGTGATGACCGTCGAGCCGGGCATCTATCTCGAGGGGAAATTCGGCGTGCGCATCGAAGATATGATCGTCGTCACCGAGAACGGGTATGAGAATTTCACAAAAAGCCCGAAGGAATTGCTGATATTGTAAGCTCCTCCCCCGCGTGTGCAATACACGCGGGGGGTTTATCTTGTGTTTTGCATTGAAATGTCGTATACTGTTAAAAAAGGTGGTGAGGCTATGCAAACAAAACCGATGACCGTTGCGGGATTGGCAGAATATCTGCGGCAGTGCCGCACGGCGATGCCGCGGGGGGCGGTATTCGTGCGCGGACACGACGCGCCCGACACCGACGCGGTGATCTCAAGCATCGCCGAGGCCTATCGTCGTTATCTGACTGACGGCACGCCCGCCGTGCCGATTATCCCCGCGGAAAATCTGCCCGCCGAGATCGCGTATCTGCTCGGCGACACACTCGCACCGCTTCTGCTGATCGAACGGGATATTTCCGAGGAAATCGCCGCGCCTGATACGCGCTTTATCCTCACCGACCACCACGATGTACACGACAGAAAGGTCATCGCCATTATCGACCATCACCCGCCGCACGAAGGGGGCGACCTTAGCGGCATTGACGCTGTTATCCGTCCCGTCGGAGCGGCGACCACACTGGTGACCGAGCGTTGCCGAAGAGACGGACTTATCCCCGACGCGGCGATGGCGCGTGTCCTGCTCGGCGCGATCCTGACCGACACCGAGGGGCTATCACCTGCCAAGACCCGCGCCGAGGATCGCGCGGTGACCCAATGGCTCGCCGCATTATGGGATGGCGACCCCGCCGCGCTGTTCGCCGATCTGCGTGGGCAACTGCTCGCCGAGACCGACTTACCCACCCTCTACCGCCGCGACTATCGCCGTTTCGGTGATGCGCTGGGGTTCGCGGTCATCAAGGTTTGGGACACCACCCCCGTCAACGAGGACGCTCTGCGCACCCTGCTCGCCACCGACCGCGAAGGGAGCGGCGTTGCCGCCACACTCGCGAAGATCACCCGCTACGGGCAGAACGGACTAAAAGATGAAACCTACTTTGTCAGCGCACCACCCGCACGGATGCAGGCGATCACCGACATCATCCGGCGCGTAACAGGTGAGACAACGAGCGTATTTGCGCCGGATCGGGTCGATCTGCCGCCGTCTGCGGCGCATCTTTCCCGCAAGCGGCTCGTCCCGATTTTACTCCCTTTGCTGAAAAATCCGTAAAAACGGAGAATTTGTACTAGTATTTTCCATTATTGTATGCTACAATAGTTACGCACATTATCCGCCACACAGCGGAATATGAAAGAAGGTTACACAATGGATGCTATGACCAAAAAGGAATTGTCCCTCGTCGCGACCAATATCCGCGCATCGATCATCGAGGGTACATTCCGCGCCAAGAGCGGTCACCCCGGCGGCTCGCTGTCCATCGCGGACGTACTGGCTTACCTCTATTGGAAAGAGATGAATGTCGACCCCGCCGATCCCAAGATGGCGGATCGTGATCGTCTGGTGTTGTCCAAGGGACACGCCGCGCCCGCGCTGTATGCCACGCTCGCGCACCGCGGCTATTTCTCCACCGATCTCATCCCCACTCTGCGACAGGTCGGCTCGATCCTGCAGGGTCACCCCGATATGAAGCACATCCCCGGTGTGGATATGTCCTCCGGCTCGCTCGGCCAGGGGATCTCCGCCGCGGTCGGTATGGCGCTCGGCGCCAAGCTCAGCAACGAAAACTGGCGCACCTACACCATTCTCGGTGACGGCGAGATCGAAGAGGGGCAGGTCTGGGAGGCGGCGATGTTCGCCGCCGCGAAGAAGCTCGACAACCTCGTGGCTGTCGTCGACAACAACAACCTGCAGATCGACGGCACCGTCGAAGAAGTCAACTCCCCCTATCCCATCCCCGAGAAGTTCGCCGCGTTCGGCTGGCACGTCATTGAGATCGACGCGCACGACTTTGATCAGATCGAAGCGGCGTTCGCCGAGGCGCGTGCGGTCGAGGGTAAGCCCACCGTCATCGTCCAGAAGTCGGTCAAGGGCAAGGGCGTGTCCTTTATGGAGAACCAGTGCAGCTGGCACGGCAGCGCCCCCAACACAGAACAGTATGAGATCGCGATGGCGGAGCTTAACGCCACACGCAAAGAATTGGAGGGCTGAGAGATGGCTGACGTGATCAAAAAAGCCACCCGTGAGGGCTACGGCGAGGCGCTCGCCGAGCTGGGTGCGAAAAATCCCAATGTGATCGTGATGGACGCCGACCTCGCCGCCGCGACTAAGACCGGCGCGTTCAAGAAGGTGTTCCCCGACCGTTTCATCAACACCGGCATCGCCGAGGGCAATATGATGAGCATCGCGGCGGGTCTTTCCACCACCGGCAAGGTGGTGTTCGCCTCCTCGTTTGCGATGTTCGCGGCGGGGCGTGCGTTCGAGCAGGTGCGCAACTCCATCGGCTACCCCCACCTCAACGTCAAGATCGGTGCCACCCACGGCGGCATCTCGGTCGGCGAGGATGGCGCGACCCATCAGTGCTGTGAGGATTTCGCACTGATGCGCTCCATCCCCGGTATGACCATCCTCAACCCCGCCGACGTCGTCGAGGCGAAGCAGGCGGTGTTCGCCGCCGCCGAGATGGACGGTCCGGTGTACCTGCGTTTCGGTCGACTGGCAGTGCCGGTCGTCACGGATGAGAACGAACCCTTCGTCATCGGCAAGGCGAAGACTCTCGCCGAGGGTAGCGACGTCACCGTCATCGCCACGGGTCTGCTCGTCAGCGCGGCGGTCGAAGCCGCTGAGGCTCTCAAGGCTGAAGGCATTAACGCCCGCGTGCTGAATATGGCGACCATTAAGCCCATCGACCGCGAGGCGATCATCGCCGCGGCGAAGGAAACGGGCGCGATCGTCACCGCCGAGGAACACAACATCATCGGCGGTCTCGGCAGTGCGGTCAGCGAGGTCGTCTGCGAGACGATCCCCGTGCCGGTCGTGCGCGTCGGTGTCAACGACACTTTCGGTCAGTCGGGCCCCGCGACGGAGCTGCTGAAGATCTACGGTCTCACCGCCGAGAACATCGTCGCGAAGGCAAAAGAAGCCATCGCGATGAAGAACTAAGAGAAACTGACAAAGAACCGCCCATCGGGGAAACCCGATGG
Organism: uncultured Ruminococcus sp.; assembly: GCA_964629445.1. Lineage (GTDB taxonomy): Bacteria > Bacillota > Clostridia > Oscillospirales > Acutalibacteraceae > UBA5905. The sequence goes on from CAZVSE010000001.1 coordinate 49,843, forward strand.
GCGGTTCTTTATTTGCCTTATTTTGCGTAGTCGACCGCGCGGTTCTCGCGGATAAGGTTGACCTTGATCTGACCGGGATAGTCCATATTGGACTCGATCTTCTTCGCGATGTCGCGGGCGAGAATGACCATCTCGTCGTCCGAGACCTTGTCGGGGCGCACAATGATGCGCACCTCGCGTCCTGCCTGAATGGCGAAGGACCGCTCGACGCCGTCGAAGCTGTTCGCCAGCTCCTCGAGCTTCTCGAGACGCTTAATGTAATTCTCGAGATTTTCGCGGCGAGCGCCGGGGCGTGCCGCCGAGATCGCGTCCGCCGCCTGCACGAGGCAAGCGACCACGGTCTTGGCTTCCACATCGCCGTGGTGCGCCTGAATGGCGTGGACAACAGCCTCACTCTCTTTATACTTGCGGGCAATGTCGACGCCGATCTCGATGTGCGAGCCCTCGACCTGATGGTCGACCGACTTGCCGATATCGTGCAACAGACCGGCGCGACGGGCGACCTCGGGATCAATGCCGAGCTCGCTCGCCATAATGCCGGAGAGGAACGCCACCTCCATCGAGTGGTCAAGCACGTTCTGACCGTAGCTGGTGCGGTAGCGCAGGCGACCGAGCAACTTGACGATCTCGGGATTCATCCCGCGCAGACCCGTCTCGAGGATCGCACGCTCACCCTCTGCCTTGATGGTGTTCTCCACCTCGCGGCGAGCCTTGTTGACCATCTCTTCAATGCGAGCGGGATGAATGCGGCCGTCGGAGATGAGGCGCTCCATCGCAATGCGGGCGATCTCGCGGCGGACCGGATCGAAGCCGGACAGGGTGATCGCCTCGGGGGTGTCGTCGATGATGAGATCCACGCCGGTGAGTGTCTCGATGGCACGGATGTTGCGTCCCTCACGGCCGATGATACGGCCCTTCATCTCATCGTTGGGCAGCGGCACGACAGACACGGTGCTCTCCGCGACCTGATCTGCCGCCACACGCTGAATGGCGTGGGAGATGACGGCGCGGGCGCGCAGATCCGCCTCCGCTTTGAGCTGGGTCTCGTACTCGGCAAGCTTGACCGCTTTGTCGTGCTGCAGTTCCTCACTCAAGCTGCTGAGCAAGTATTCTTTCGCCTGCTCCTTGGTGAAACCGGAGAGACGCTCGAGCAGCTCATACTGGCTCTTCTTGAGTGCTTCGACGTCCAGCATACGCGCCTCGACTTCCTTCTGGCGCTCCTGCAGGGCTTCTTCTTTTTTCTCATAGTTTTCGATCTTGTGGTCGAGGGACTCCTCTTTCTGCTGCAGACGGCGCTCTTGGCGCTGTACGTCTGCTCTGCGCTCCTTGATCTCCTTCTCGGATTCGTTGCGCAGGTGATAGATCTCGTCCTTTGCCTTGACGATGGCTTCCTTCTTGGCAGCCTCCGCCTGTGAGCGGGCATCCTTAAGGATGCGATCAGCCTCGGTCTCCGCAGAGCCGATCTGAGCCTCCGCCGTCTTCTTACGGTGGGCAATACCGGCGCGATAGGCAATCAGCGCCGCCACCAGTCCGCCGATGACCAGAGCGCCGACAGCGGCACCGATCAGGACGGGCAGTTCAAAAACTGGCATGGGATACACCTCCTGTAAAATGTTGTTTACGGGCTTTAAGGCGTTCCCGAGGGGACTTGTTCAATTTTGAAAGACAGAACGGATCGCCAAGCCCGATCCGTGTTATCCAAAAAGCCGTAAAATACGGGTAAAACCCCCACGGGGTCGCCGAAAAACGATTTGCGACACAGCATCGGCGGGCGGCATATTGCCTCCGACCGCGGATGATGACAAACGGCTCGGCTCGCACAAGGCAAAACCTTACCGACTACTATATTACACCATTTGACCAACCGTTGTCAAGGGCAGACGGATGGAAATTGGGTTATATTTCTAAAAGCGGCGGGGTTTTTCTTTTAAGTAAACACCCCGCACCACCAGCCACCGATCGCATACAATGGTATAGGAGACCGAACGGACGAAAGGGTGGGCGGTATGGCGATCTTACAGGTGGAACATCTGCGGCAGGTCTATCAGTCGAAAAACGGCGAGACAGTCGCTCTGCAAGATGTCGACTTTTCGATGGAGAAAGGCGAATTTTACAGTATGGTGGGACCCAGCGGCTGCGGAAAATCCACTCTGCTGTCCATCGTCGCCGGTATGCTGCCCGCCACCGGCGGGCGGGTGGTCGTCGCCGGCGACACCGTCACCGGACCGAGCAACCACATCGGCTATATGCTGCAGCAGGACAATCTTCTCGAATGGCGCACCATCCGGCAAAATGTGCTGTTCGGGCTGGAGATCCGCCACCAGCTCACCCCTGAGATGCGCGAGCGCGCCGACCGTCTGCTGGAGACCTACGGGCTGTCCGCCTTCGCCGACCGCCACCCATCCCAGCTCTCGGGCGGGATGCGGCAGCGCGCGGCGCTCATCCGCACGCTGGCGATAAACCCTGACATCCTGCTGCTCGACGAAGCGTTCTCCGCGCTCGATTATCAAACGCGTCTGGAGGTCACCGAGGACGTCTATCGCATCATAAAACAAGAGCAGGTGACGACGCTGATGGTCACCCACGACATCCCCGAGAGCATCAGTATGGGCGACAAGGTCATTATCCTGTCAAAGCGTCCCGCGATCATCCGCGAGATACTGCCCATCCGCTTCGCCGCGGACAACCGCACCCCCCTCACCCGCCGTAATCAACCGGAATTCGGACAGTATTTTAATCATATATGGAAGGAACTGGGGATGAATGAAGCACTTAAGTCGACCGGCATTGTCGCCGGAGAGAACCCTCTACCTTAAGCAGAACAAACGCCTCGCCCGCCGCATCAGCCTATGCCGCTTCGGCGTGCTCGTGTTCTTTCTGCTCGCATGGGAGGGAGCGGCTCGGCTGGGGTGGATCAACAGCTTCATCTTCAGCCAGCCCACCCGTATCCTGCGTACCTATCAAACAATGTTCCAAGATGACCTTTTGTACCATATGCAAGTCACCGTCGGGGAGACGCTGGCAGGCTTCCTGCTGGGCGCGGCAGCCGGTGTACTGCTGGCGATCCTCCTGTGGTGGAACGAATTCATATCCAAGGTCAGTGAGCCGTATCTGGTCGTGCTTAACAGCCTGCCGAAGATCGCCCTCGGGCCCGTCATCATCATTATCGCGGGCGCAGGAACCAAAGCGATCGTATTTATGGCTCTGGCGATCTCGCTGGTCGTGACGGTGCTCGAAATGCTCTCGGGCTTTCGCGACACCGACGAGAACGCCATCCGTATGGCGCGCACCTTCGGCGCGACAAAGCGGCAGATCTTCACGAAGATCGTCTTCCCCGCCAACATCCCGACCTTGTTCGACTCGCTCAAGGTCAACATCGGTCTGTCACTCGTCGGCGTCATCGCCGGCGAATTTCTGGTATCCCGCGCCGGACTGGGATACCTCATCGTCTACGGCGGTCAGGTGTTCAAAATGGATCTGGTGATGGCCAGTGTCATCATCCTTGCCGTGACCGCCGCCCTGCTGTACGAAGCCGTCGCGCTGATGCAACATATCATTGGGCGACGCTTCGGCGGGATAAAGTGAGATACCATCTATACACGAAAGGATGCGTTTAGTTTGAAACACGCAATTCGCCAATGGGTGGCGGTGCTCGCCGCCATCGCCTTGCTCACAGTCGGTTTCGTCGGCTGTAAAAAGAACGAGGACGGTCTGCAAAAAGTGCGGGTGTGTGAGGTCACCCACTCCATCTTCTACGCCCCGCAATACGCCGCGATCGCCCTCGGTTATTTCGCCGACGAGGGCATCGAGATCGAGCTATCCAACGGGCAGGGCGCGGACGCCGTGATGGCGGCGGTGCTGTCGGGCAACATTGACATCGGCTTCGCCGGTCCCGAGGCATCCATCTACGTCTACAATGAGGGCAACGCCGACTACACGCAGGTATTCGCCCAGATCACCCAGCGGGACGGCTCCTTCCTCATCGGTCGGGAGAACGACGACAATTTCACCTGGGATAAGGTCAAGGGCAAGGTCGTGCTACCCGGACGCAAAGGCGGCGTGCCGTATATGACGCTTGAACACGTGCTGCGGGAAAACGGTGTCGACCCCGCCACCGACACGACGCTGGATAACAGCGTGCAGTATGCGATGATGACCGCCGCCTTCACCGGCGGCACGGGGGATTACGTCACCGCGTTCGAGCCGACCGCCTCGATGCTCGAGCAGCAGGGTCAGGGATACATCGTCGCCTCGGTCGGCGAAGCCTCCGGCGATATTCCCTACACCGCGTATTTCGCGAAAAAGAGCACGATTGAGGAAAACAGCGACCTCATCCAGCGGTTCACCAATGCCGTCTATCGCGGACAGCAGTGGGTCGCCACCCACACCGCCGCCGAGATCGCCACGACCGTCGCGGATCAATTCCCCGACACTGATCTTGCCCTACTCACCAAAGCGGTGGAGAGCTATCAGTCCATCGACGCGTGGAACACCACCCCCGTGATGGGCAAAGAAGGCTTCGATCGCCTGCAAAGCGTGATGACCGAGGCGGGTGAGCTTGCAAAGACCGCCGACTACGACAAGGTCGTCAACAACACCTTCGCCCAAAACGCGATCAAAAACGCCGAATAAACCCGCACAAGCCGCCGCAGACAGCTGTCTGCGGCGGCTTGCCTTATTGTATAATTACATCTAATATAGGAAAGAATAATTGACAATGCGAGGTAATTATGGTATTGTATTGTCGTAAATGTGCCGATGACATCGTGAAAATGTTGCATCGGCATTCTTTCCGTAAAGGAGCACTTTTATGAGCAAGCGCATCGCGGCGATCGTCGTGACCTACAACCGACAGAGTTACCTCATACGGTGCATCGAGGCACTGAGGCGGCAAAAAAACGCCGATATGGACATCCTCATCATCGACAACGCCTCCACCGACGGCACGGGCGACGCGCTCGCCCCGCTCGCGGCGGACGGCACGATCCGCTATTTTAACACAGGCGCTAACCTCGGCGGCGCGGGCGGCTTCCACTACGGCATGCGGCTCGCGGTGCAGGAGGGGTATCGCTACCTCTGGATCATGGACGACGACTGCATTCCCGATGACGGCGCGCTTGACGCCCTGCTGAAAGCGGATGCTGACCTCGGCGGCAATTATGGCTTTCTATCCGGCGTCGCCTACTGGAAGGACGGCTCTCCCTGTAATATGAACATTCAGAAGACCGGCCTGCGGGAGAAGATCGAGGACTATACCTCCCCCACCGTACCGATCATTATGGCGACCTTCGTCAGCTGCTTCTTTCCCGCCGAGCGGGTGGTCGAATTGGGTCTGCCGATCAAGGAGTTCTTTATCTGGTCGGACGACCTCGAATACACCCGCCGTCTATCCCGCCGTTATCCCTGCTATGCGGTCAACGGCAGCCGTGCCCTGCACGATATGCACTCCAACGCCAAGGTGAACATTGCGACCGATTCCGCCGAACGCCTCGGTCGCTACCGCTACCTCTACCGAAACGAGGTATTCGTCTATCGCCGCGAGGGGCTGCGCGGGTGGGTCTATCTCATCACCCGCGTCATCTTTCACATAATCAAGGTCTTGCTCAAATCCTCGGATAAATGGGCGAAGATCCGCGTCATCCTCTCCTCGTTCTTTTCAGGCTTTTCTTTCCACCCCCCGATCGAATATGTCGACAACCGTCAAGGAGGCGGCGACCAATGAGCACACTACGCGTTTTACAGGTCTTCGGCGAGCCGTTTTCCAACGGCGGTCAGGACAGCTATATTATGAATATGTACCGCCACATCGACCGCGAACGGGTGCAGTTTGATTTCTTCACCCCGTTTATGATCCGCAACGAGGCGATGCAAACGGAGGTGGAAAGCCTCGGTGGGCGGATGTTCGCCGCGGGGCAGCCCTTCGGCGAAGACAACAACCGCTATTTCCGCGAGGGGATCACCGCCTTTTTGTCCGAGCACCCCTATGCCATCGTGCATATCCACTCGGGCAGTACCTACGCGCTGATGATCGGTGCGAAGATCGCGCGCCGCTGCGGCGCACGGCGTGTCATCGTCCATTCCCACTGCGGCGGCTTCGTCAACCTGAAATACAAGGTCGTGCGCGCGCTGTCCTACGCGGCACTGCTGCGCTATCCGACCGATTATTTCGCCTGCTCGCATCTCGCGGCACGCTGGAAATTCCCCACCCCCATCATCGAGAAGAACCGTTACACCGTGCTCAAGAACGCGGTGGACACGCGGGTATTCCGCTATGACGAGGCGATGCGGGCGCAGACCCGCCGCGCGCTCGGTCTGGAGGACAAGCTGATCGTCGGACACATCGGGCGTTTCGCGGTACAAAAAAATCACCGCTACCTGCTCGAGGTGTTTGCCGCGCTTGCGAAGAAAGAGCCGCGGGCGCACCTCGTGCTCGTCGGCTACGGCGATCTGCAGCAGCAGACGCTCGACCGCGCCGAGGAGCTGGAGCTCAGCGACCGTCTGACCTTTCTCGGCGTGCGCCGCGATGTCAGTGCGCTGATGAATGCGTTTGATGTATTCCTGTTGCCCTCCTTCTTCGAGGGCTTGCCCGTCGTCGGCGTTGAGGCGCAGGCAACGGGGCTTCCTGTCGTCACCTCCACAGGGGTGACACCCGAACTGCCCATCGAGGATCTCGTGACGTATATCCCGCTCACCGACAGCCCCGACATCTGGGCAGACAAGGTGCGCGAGAGCGCCACCCTGCCTCGTCGGGATACCACCGAGGAGATCATTGCCTGCGGCTATGACGTACAGGTCGCCGCCGCACGGATGCAGCACCTCTACGAGGAGATGAACTGATGGCTGTCTATATCGCCGCACATAAAGCTTTCGACCCCGTCGACGAGGCGGGGTACATCCCCCTCCAGGTCGGCGCGGCGGGCGGCACCGATCTACCCTACACCAAGGACAACACCGGAGAGCATATCTCCGAGAAAAACCCGCATTTCTGCGAGCTGACAGGTCTTTACTGGATCTGGAAGAATACGCAGGACGCGTACAAGGGACTGGTACACTACCGCCGCTTTTTTATGCAAGGCGGACAAGTTCTCTCCGAGCAAGCGATCCAACGCCTGCTCGCCGACAGCGACATTCTCCTGCCGCCGCGCGAGATCCTGCGCGAATCGGCGTGGCAGGAATTTTGCCTGCACAGCGGACACGAGCGTGATCTCGTCCTGCTGCGGCAGGCAGTGGAAACAGTCGATGCCGCCTATCTGCCGAGCTTCGATCGGGTGATGGCGGGCAACCGTCTGCACCTCTATAATATGCTCATCGCGCGGCGTGAGGTCTTCGACGCCTATTGCGAATGGCTGTTCGCGGTGCTGTTCGAACTGGAGAAGCACGTGGATATGACCGATTACACCCCGTACGAGCAACGGCTGTACGGCTTTCTGTCGGAACGCCTGCTCAATGTCTGGGTGGCGCAAAACGGGCTTGCCGTGCGCACCGTCAAGGTCAAAAACACCCAACAGACCCGTAGCCAAGCACTGCGCCTGTTTGCCCGCCGACAAAAAAATCGTCTGCTGTTTTCACTTAAAAAATAACCGCCGAAAAAGCAGGGAGGTGATGCCCATGAAACTCGGACGGCTGAATAGCAAGCCTACCGTGACGCTCGTCGCGGTGCTGGAATATGTGCTGATGCTGTTCGTTCTGCTGTATTCCAGTATGTGGGCGTTATTTACCTCGGCGAACTGCAACACCTTTTTTCGTTTAAGCTATCCTCTACTCGCGGCTCTCATTTTTCTGCGTCTGCGCGGCAGGGCGATCCTCGCCCCGCGTTGGAAGCGACTGGTGATCGTCGCGGCGTTCCTCGCGGTATACGCGCTATGTACCCGCTACAATCCGGTGCGCTTCGGCCTGTACTATTTCATCCCACTGATTCTGCTGATGCTGTATATGGGGCTGACCGATGACCGCGGCGCGTGCATATCGCTGTTATTTAAGCTCAGCGACATCGTGACGGTGCTGTCCGTTATCTCGCTGTTCTGCTTCATCTTCGGCACCTGCCTCGGGGCGCTTCCCGGACGCAGCGTCGCCACCTATAACTGGGCAGAAGCGACCCGCACCTGCGGCACCTATTTCCACCTCTATTACGAGTCGCAGAGCATTATTTTCCTTGGACGGGATCTGGTGCGCAACTGCGGGCTGTTTATGGAAGCACCGGGCTTTGCCGTCTTCCTCGTCTATGCGGCGGCAGTGGAGATGCTGCTACGCGAAAAGCTGCGGCTGTGGCGATGCGCCATCCTCTGTGTCACCGCGCTGACCACCTTTTCCGCAAAGGCGATTCTGCTGGTGGTGCTCATCTGCGGACTGCGGTATGTCATCCGCCGAAGCCGCACCATTCTCTCTCACCGCTTTAAGCTCGTCATTCTGCCCGCCGTGCTCGTCGCGGTGGCGCTCGTCGCCGTCGTGCTCATCGCGGACAAGATGACCTCTGCCTCGTATTACATCCGCTTGGACGATGTGCAGGCGTGTATTAAAACCTGGTTGACCCGACCGCTCTTCGGCACGGGCTATTGGAACGATGACTCCGTTATCCCCTTCTTCACCTACGAAGGGCGGTACAACGACGGACTGAGTATGGGCTTTGCTGTTATCCTCGCGCAGGGCGGCGTATATCTGCTGACACTGTATCTGCTTCCGATGCTGTGGTGCATCCGCCGCACTCGCGGCTTTGACCGCGCCTGCATCGCCGCCTTTTTCCTCGCCTACACAGGGCTGATGTTCATCACTAATATGCCGTATTCCTATCTGGCGTTGTTCACCATCGCCTTTGCATTGGAATACGGGCATCGCGCACCAACAGACCGACGTATAGGAGGTACGAATTATGCCGACAGGCAACATTCGTAAAAACTATATATACAATTTGAGTTTTCAGATCTTCTCGCTGCTGATCCCCTTCATCACAGCGCCCTATGTTTCGCGGGTGCTGCTCCCCGAGGGGATCGGTACGTTCAGTTATGTCAACTCCATCGCCACCTATTTCTCCCTCTTTGCGGCGTTGGGACTGTCCTCCTACGGCACGCGCGAGGTGTCCCGCGTACGCGATGACCGTCAAAAGACCTCCAAACTCTTTTGGGAGCTGAGTATCCTTCGCCTACTGTCCACAGTGCTGTGTCTGGGGCTGTATCTCGCGTTTATCCTCATCACCGGCAGCGATATGCGCACCTATCTTGCCGCGGGCGTGGTCATTCTTTCCGTCGGCATCGACTGCAACTGGTTCTTCCAAGCGATGGAGAACTTTAAGGTGCTGATGGTGCGCAATTTCCTCGTCAAGCTCATCAGCATCGTGTGCATCTTCGCGTTCGTCAACGGTCCCGAAGATCTCGTGCTGTATTTCCTTATTCAGGGCGGAGGGACCTTCCTGTCCAACATCGTCCTGCGCGCCCATCTGATCAGAGCGGTCGACTGGGTTCCCGCACGACGCTGGCGCTTTGGGCATCACATCCGTGAAACGCTGGTGTATTTTATCCCCACCATCGCCACCTCCGTGTATACCCTGCTCGACCGCACGATGATCGGCATCATCACCAAGGATATGGCGGCGAACGGCTACTACGAGCAGGCACATAAGATCGTCAATATGCTGATGACCGTCATCACCTCACTGAATGTGGTCGTCGGCGTGCGCACCTCCTATTTGTTCGGGCAGAACAAGAAAAAGGAGATCCGTCAACATATCATCCGCACCTTCCGCTTTGTATTTATGCTGGCATTCCCGCTCGCGGCAGGGCTGATGGCGTGCGCGGCGGACTTTGTGCCGTGGTTCTACGGCGAGGGCTATGAGCCCGCCATCCCGCTGATGGTGCTGTTCGCGCCGCTTTTATTCATTATCGGCGTGAGCAACGTGCTCGGCTCCCTGTATCTCACCCCGAGCGGTCAGCGCGCACGCAGCAACCGCGCGATCATCATCGGCGCGGTATGCAACTTCGTACTCAACCTCATTCTCATCCCGCTGTTCGGCGTGTACGGAGCAGTCATCGCCTCACTGGCGGCGGAGATCGTCATCTCTGCCTTGTATATGTCCTTCTCGGCGCGGTTTATCCCCATAGCGAGCGTTCTCGGCATCGGTCTGCGGTATCTGTTGTTGTCGGCAGGGATGTTCCTGCCGACCTACCTTGTCGGGCGCGCTCACGAGCCATCTTTTGCAACCACCCTTTTGCAGGTGGCGGTCGGCATCGTCACCTATGCGGTGCTGCTCATCGTCACGCGTGACCCCGCCTGGCTGGGTGCCAAAAACGCTTTGGTCAGGAAGTTCAAAAAATCTTCGGAATGAAAAAGGAGAAATGCTTATGCAGTTAGATCCCGATTTTTTATTGGAAGAAGAGCGGTGCGGCTTTACCGTCTCCGCTGAAATGAAAAAGGTATGGGCAGCACAGCTTGATCTTCTCGAACGCTTTCAAGAGGTCTGCCACCGTCACGGGCTCAAATTCTTTGCCTCGGGCGGCACCCTACTCGGCGCTATCCGCCACAAGGGCTATATCCCGTGGGACGACGACATCGACATTATGATGATGCGCGAGGACTACGAAAAACTACTCGTCATCGCGCCGCAGGAATTCACCGCACCATATTTCTTCCAGACCGCGTGGAACGATAAGAAGTACAGCCGCGGTCACGCCCAACTGCGCAACAGCAACACCACCGCCATCCTGCCGTCAGAAAAAGAGCGATTCCCCTTTAACCAGGGAATCTTCATCGACATCTTTCCAACCGACGCCGTCCCCGACGACGAGGCGGCATTCGCCGCCCAGCGGAAACAAATCAAATTCTTCGAAAAGCTGCTCAAGGTGACGGTGCGTTACCCCGCTAACCCTCACAAGACACTGATCAAAAACCTGATCCACGCCGTCGCATCGCTCATCCCCTATCGCTGGAGCTTCAAGATGCTTGAGAAGGCGTGCACCCGCTACAACGGGCAGGGGATGAAACGCGTCGGGCTGATCAGTTTCCTCGCGGACGACGATCGGCTCATCTTCCCCGCAGACGCATTTGAGCGCATCGAGACCGTCCCCTTTGAGAACATCACCATTGACATCCCCGCCGATTACGATACCTTGCTTAGCCATCAATACGGCGATTATATGACGATGAAGCAGGAAAACTCCTACCACGGCGGTGTCATCTTCGATACCGAGCGCAGTTACCTCGACTATCTGCGATAATACGAAAGGACGGTTTAGGCTATGGACACCTCCCCTCGCTATGAAAAAGAGGATATCCTCATCAATTTCCGTGATCTGCTCGTGCATATCCTGCGCCGTTGGCGCAGTGTGCTCATCGGTATGATCGTCATCACGCTGCTGCTCACAGGCTTTCAGTACGTCAAGGACCAAAACGCATACGAAAACGCCCTCGCCGCCCAAAAGGATGAGGTTGCGATCATCGAGCTCGACGAGGCGTCCCTCGCTAACGCCGAGCAGGTGATGCACTATCAAAGGCTGTATCAAACACAGACGGCCTATAACCGCGACTCTCTGCTGATGCAGATCGACCCTGTCGCCGTGCCGACGCAGACCCTGTCCTATTTAATCACAGGCAAGCAGGCATATGTTACCGCGGCGATATACCAGACCCATCTCAGCAGCCGCGAGCTGTTCGCGACCATCGCCTCTGCGGTTGCACCGCAAAATGATCCGTCGCATATCGCGGAGCTTGTCTCCACCTGGCTGCAGTCCGACAACGGCGCAGACGCGATCGCCGATCACGTTATTCTCAACATTAAAGTGATCGCACCGACCGAGGCACTGTGCGAGAACATCGCCGCCGAGGTCAAGCTCCAAATGAACACGGTTGAGACGTCTGCCGCCGGCATCGGCGAACATACGTTGACCTTTATTGCCGAAACGGCGCAGGTGACGGTGGACAATTCTCTCAAAACCACCCAGCAGAATCATCTCAATAACTGCACCACCCTGCGCAACAACCTCAAGACCGCGCAGGATGCGCTGACAGCCAACGAGAAGGCGTACATTCAGCAGATGACCGCCCTCGACGAGGAGAACACCGCCGCCGCGCCGACACCGCCCTCTGTCAGCAAGAAGATGGTGGTGCTCGGCATCGCCGCAGGTCTGGTGCTGATGGCGGGTCTACACGCGCTCGGATATGTGTTCAGCCGTAAGGTGAAATCCCGCGAGGATTTCGCGGAGCGTTACGGGCTGTTTGTGTTCGGCAGCATCAATGCAAACGACAAAAAGCCCGCGCACCGTCTGTTCTCCAAGAAGAAGGCGGCAACGTCTGAGCAGGATGCCCTCGCACTCGCACAGCAACAACTGATACTGGCCGTACGCGCCGCGCTCAACGAGAAAGAGAACGCCGCCGTACTCATCATCGGCAGCACGCTCGACGACAACGCCACGGTGCTGTTCGCATCCCTCAAGGAAGCGGCGGCGAAGCAGGGCATCGCACTCAATGTCCTGCCCTCGGCACTGAACGATGCGGCGGCATTCGAACAGCTCGCCGACGCGGATGCCGTTGTGCTCGCGGAAACACTCGACGCATCCACCTACGGCGACATTTACCGTGAGTTGGAAACGTGTGAGCGCCTCGCCTGCCCCGTTCTCGGTGCGTTCATCCTGCAATAATCGTTGTAAAAGGTTAAAGCCGTTTCCCTCGTTTGAGGGGAACGGCTTTTTGTTGTTTGTGCGAACCACGATCGGTGTGCTGTAGGGAACGGCCTATGTGCCGTTGCGTTTGCGGACCGACACGCAGGTCGGTCCCTACGGGAAGATTTATCATTTTGCACAAACCCTTTCGCCTCCCTTTACACAAGGGAGGCAGATCCGGTTTTCACAAATCGCTGAAAGGTCGTACCGTTCGAACGAACGGTACGACCTTTTAGGTTATTTGTCATTTAGTCTTTCGGCAGTGGAAATTAAAACCGTCAAATCCGCCTCCGTCATATTGCGCGTCAAATTGTATAATTTTTGCACAAGCTGTGGCTCGGCGACATCGTCATCAAAGAATTCTTTTGGCGTAACGCCAAGATATTCGCAAATATATAAGAATTCACTTAATGACGGCGCGGCTCTACCGGAAGAAATGCTTTGCATATAACTTTTGCTATGCCCCAAATCCATACTCATTTTATATTCTGATACATTCTTCTTCGTTCTAAGCAGAGAAATACGCTCTCTTATAAACTGCAGATCCATCGCACAACACCTCACTTGAATCATTGTATAATAATTTAAGCGGTAAAATTCACGATAAAACTACCGATTATAGTTGAATAATACCGTTTTTAGCGGTATAATTGTCTTGAAATTCAAAATATTATTAGTACGTTCAGAGGTGGAGTATGAAAAAGGTGCTTAGCATAATTGTGATGGTGAGTTTGGTGTTTCTGCTTAGCGGTTGCGGCGAGCGGTACGTTGACGTGGCGGCTGTCAACTCGTCGGAGAGCATCTGCGCAGATGCGGTCGTGTTTTTATACGTTCTTTGCGCGCTTCTCCAGCAGCGCCGTCACGGCGGTCACCACCGCGCCCGCCGCGGTGACGATGCCCACCGTCAGCCAGTTGACGTTCGCCAGACCCGTGATGATAAAATCACCCGTCTCGGCATCCTGCAGATGGCGGAAGATCAGCACGATATCCACCACCGACGTCAGCGCGACAACACCCTTGGCGCACAAGCCAAGCACGAACGCGCGACCCGATACCCCCGCACTCGCGACGCGGGTAAGCCGCTCGCCGCCGACATCCAGTCCGCGGGACAGATACCACGCGCCGAGCGCCGTTACCAGCGCCTCAGGCAGCATATAGGTGGCATTATATGCGACAGAGTACAGCATCGCCGCCTCGGTCGGAATGGACAGACCCGCCCACACCGTACATCCCGAGATGACGTGGCAGACATACCGCAGAGCGCATACGAGCAGCGCGGCAGACACCAACGCCTGCCCTTGCGCACGACCCTCGCGGCGGAACACACCGCCAAGACCCAGCGCCATAAACGCCAGCACATAATCCAGCAGAATGATGGCAACGATGGACAGCGGAGTGGAGAAATACGACAGCGTATTCATCCCGAGCAGCAGCTGCATCAGCGAGTACACAAACGCGGCGAACAAACCGAATTTGGTGCCGTGACGATAGCCGATGAGCAGTATCGGCAGGGCACTGCACGCGGTGACACTGCCGCCATACGGCAGATCGAGCAGCTTGACCATACTCAGCACCGTAGCAACGGCAATGAGCAGCGCGCCCTCCACCAGACGAAGAACGGACGATTGTTTTTTCATACACCTTTCTCTCCTTTGACAGTAGAACAAACAAAAAAGCCCTCGTCAACGACGAAGGCTGAACCGCGACCGTATATGCCGCGTATGTGAAAACATCCCTCCGCCGGTATTACCCGGATCAGGTCCTAGGGTTAGGCGTTCGCCCTCTCAGCCGCATTTCCACTCGCGTGGCACACAGCACCCCTTGTTTGCTCTATTGAATTTTCGCGGCGCGGACCAACCGGTATCGCCGCACCACAAATCAAAGCATACGCCTTTTGTCGCCGTTTGTCAAGAGGGTTTATGCGCGAATGGGGAATTTTTCTGTCGAAGTCTTGCGCACGAGAAAAAAATGTGTTACACTAATAATATCTATGTATAAAGGAGGAGAGCCAATGATGCAATATGGTTGGAATGCCACTGTTCTGAGCGGCGTTTTTGCCCTGCCGCAGGCGGTGGCGGACAACTGTTTGTCGCTCGCAAACGCGGAGCAGCTGCGGGTACTGCTTTGGTTCTCCCGCCATCAGCCGCAGTGGGATGCCGCCGCCTGCGCCGCGCAGGTAGGGCTGTCCGCCGACGAGTGCGAGGGCTGTCTGCGGTTTTGGGTGGATAAGGGCATCCTCGCGACCGCCAACAGCGCGGATCTGCCCGCCGCGCCCCTGCCGCAGACGCGACCTGCGGCGGTCAAGCCTCTAGTCAAAGAGGTGCTCCAATATCAAAAACAGCATCCCGAATTTTCTACGCTGGTGGATGCCGCCTCTGCCCGTCTCGGTAAGGCGATCGGGCACGGCGATACCGCCACCCTGTTGTATCTGCACGACACCGTCGGCCTGCCGATGGAGGTCATCTTGATGGAGATCGCCTACGCAGTGTCCATCGGCAAGGGCAATATGCGATATGTCGAAAAACTTGCCCTCGACTGGTGCGACCGCGACATCGCGACCATCAGCGCCGTTGAGGAACACATCCGCCATCTTGACAGCTGCCGCCAGTCGGGCGTAACGGTCGAGAAACTACTCGGCGCGCCCCGCCCGCTGGGATTAACACAGCAGGAAATGGCGGAAAAGTGGATCAACCAATGGAAGTTCAGCCACAAAATGCTGCTCAAAGCGGCGGATATCACCCATAACAAGATCGAGAAAATAACCCCGTCTTTTTATTCCTATATGGATAAGGTCCTCGAACGGTGGTTTGCCGAGGGTATCGACCGCCCCGACAAGATCCCCGCCGAAAAGCCCGCCAAGAAAAAAGGTGTCGCCGCCACCAACCCCGAAAAGAGCAGTCTGCATCTCGACGAGTTTGAGAAAGATCTGCTGCGGTATCGCCCGAAATTCAAGACACCGGACAAAAAATAACCACAGGAGGCAATTTCTATGGCCTACGATCCGCAAGTGGTGCAGGCCGCCCGCGAACGGCTGGGGCAACGCCGCCAGCAGGCGACCGACAACGCCGCGGCACTGCGCACCCGTCTATACACACAGCTCCCTCGTATCAAGGAGATCGAGCAGGAGCTGACCACCGCCCTGCCCGAGGTCACCCGCGCCATTCTCGCGAGCGACGACACGGCAGTCGCGCGTATCCGCCAGAACAACCTGCGCTTGCAGGAGGAGCTCGCCGCCCTCCTGCACAAGGCGGGCTATCAGCAGAACAGCCTCGAGCCGCAGTACACCTGCCCGCGCTGTGAGGACACCGGCTATGCCGACGGCAAGGTCTGTGACTGCTATCAGCAGCTGTTGCGCGAGGAAGCTTGCCGCCGTCTGTCCAACCTGTCGGCGATGAAACTGACCGACTTTGACGAGATGTCACCCTTTTATTACAGCGATAAGGTCAACCCACAGCTCGGTATTTCTCCCCGCGAACAGATGCAGGACATCATCGGCTACTGCCGCGACTATGCCCGCGCATTCACCCCGAACGCACCGAGCCTGCTGCTGCAGGGCGCAACAGGGACGGGCAAGACCCATCTCTCTCTCTCCATCGCCAAACAGGTGACCGAGCAAGGCTACAACGTAGTCTACGGCTCCATCCAGCCGCTTCTGCGCAAGCTCGAGAGCGAGCATTTCGGGCGCGCCGAGGGGGACAGCGAGGCTCAGCTCATCAGCTGTGACCTGCTCATCCTCGACGACCTCGGGATGGAGTTTGACAGCCCCTTTAATCGGGTTTGCCTTTACAACGTCCTCAACTCCCGTTTGTTGGAGGATAAACCCACCATCATCAGCACCAACCTCAGCCACTCCGCCATCGCCGAGCGGTACGGCGACCAGATCGCCAGCCGCATCACCGGCGGTTTCGAGCCGCTTATGTGCGTCGGCGAGGATATCCGCCAGCTTATCCGCCGACGCAAAATGCTTTAACCCGTCACATAACAGGAGGTTTTCTTTATGGCTAAAATCTGTTTAGGCTGCTTAAACCCGCTGCCGGACGCGGACGAGGTCTGCCGCATCTGCGGTTACTCCGCGGACGCGAAAAACCCCGCTCTCGCTCTCAAACTCGAGACCGAGCTACAGGAGCACTATGTCGTCGGTCGGCTGGTACACGAGGGTAGCGACAGCCTATTCTAT
Source organism: uncultured Ruminococcus sp. (assembly GCA_964629445.1). Lineage (GTDB taxonomy): Bacteria > Bacillota > Clostridia > Oscillospirales > Acutalibacteraceae > UBA5905. The sequence goes on from CAZVSE010000001.1 coordinate 66,664, forward strand.
CTCGGCTACGACAAGACACTCAAAGAGCCCTGCTTCATTCAGGAGTTCTTCCCGTCCACCCTCTGCGAACGGCAGGAGGACGGACAGATCCTGCCGCTGGGCGGCTGCGAAAACACCTACACCGACTACCGGCAGCAGTTCCACACGCTGATGCGCGGACTGGCGCGGGCAAAGGATCTGCCGAGCGTTATCCCGATCTACGATATTTTTGAAGAGAACGGCACCTGCTATGCGGTGTCCGACTATTGCGCGGGCGAAACACTCACCAAGAAGATCGAGCGCGCCGGCGGACGCATCCCATGGCAGGAAGCACGCCCGCTGTTTATGTCGCTGACCTCCGGTGTGCAGCAGCTCGCGAGCGCGGGTATTCAGCACCTCGCCATCTGCCCCGACAACATCCTCGTCAGCGAGGACGGCAAGCCGCATCTGCGCGGCTTCTCCGTCACCGCCGCCCGTCAGGTCGGCAGCGACCTGCAGCCCCGTCTGGCGACCGGCTATGCCGCACCCGAACAATATCAGTTCGACGGTCACATCAGCGAGGCGACCGAGGTCTATGGTCTCGCCGCGACCCTCTTCCGCACCGTGACGGGCAACGAACCGCCCGCCGGCAACAACCGCGCAGATGACTCCGACGACCTGTTTATGTCGGCGGAGATCGCCGATGAACTCACCCAGCAGGCGTGTATCGCGCTGTTCAATGCTCTGCAGGTCAACCCTGACGATCGTACCGCGAGCGTGGCGAAATTCCGCCAGCAGCTGTCGCTCGAACCGAACGTGTCTGCCCTGCTCGACGAGGACGCCGAACCGACACCCACCAAAAAAGGAAAACGGATGAGCGCTCCGCTCATCATCTTCTTTGTGGTACTCGCGGCACTGCTCGTGGCGCTCGGTGTCGTCCTGCTGCTGCTCAAGGACAGCGGCGGCAACGATGTCAGTGAACCCGCCGCCAGCCTTCCCGAATACGTCACCACCACCACCACGACCAAAGCACCGGTCAAATACGCGATTCCCGAACTGGTTGGACAGAACTACTACGACATCTACGATGACAAGACCAACGGCGAATTTGTCATTGAGATCAAACAGAAGGAATACAGCGATCAGGAGGCCGGTGTCATCCTCTCGCAGGAGCCCGAGCCCGGCACCAGCGTCGACAAGGGCGCGACCATCACCGTCGTCGTCAGCCTCGGCAAGGATGACTCCCTCATTGTACCGAACGTCTCCAACTGGGAGGAAAACCAAGCGAAGCTGTATCTCGAAGCTCTCGGCTTCCGCGTGCAGATCGACAAGCTGTATGTGTCGAATAAGCCCTACGGCTACGTCGAAGACACCGACCCGCCGGCGGAAACCGCCAAGAAAAAAGGCGACCTCATCACCCTGCGTGTCAGCTATGTCGAGGACACGAGCGAAAGCGCCGACCCCGACGAGGGTGAACCCGCCGTCAGCGACGATCCAACCGTCTCGGAAGAGTCCACGGACGACAACACTGTCGATGTCGGTGAATTGTTCTGATCATTACGCAAAAACCGACCGCGTGAACAACCTGTTCACGCGGTCGGTTTTTTGTTAAGGTAGAGTGAGATATCCTATCTTATTTATCTCCGTAGAGATTCATTCGAAACAACGCGGATTCCTCGTCCTTATCCGAGCAGATGACCGTCGCCTCCTCGATCGTGCCCTGCGCGATCGCTCCCGACAGCACCAGCAGTTGGGTCAGGCGGCTCTTTAAGTTGAGCACATCACCCTCGTTGGTTTTGAGGAATACCTCACCCTTCGTCGTCGCGGCAAACTCCATCAGCTTGTTGAAATCAAAATCATGGATCTGTACGCCTTCCATTTGTTTTTCCTCCCATCATTCATTTCTAATAAGGATAGTATAGCAGATTTTGGCGCAAGATACAACCGATAAACAGAATTTTTTCGGATTTACAAAGAATTCACAAATGCCTATTGACAGTTTGACAAAAGCGTGGTAAACTAACATTAGCACTCGAGAGGTAGGAGTGCTAATTCTCACGAATAACGAGTGCTAATATCACATATACTACGAACAAGGAGGGGACACCGTGGAATTGGACGAACGCAAATCCCGCATCCTCAAAGCGATCGTGGAGTCCTATATCGCCATCGGCGAGCCAATTGGCTCAAAAGCGTTGGCGGAAATGTTTGATCACTGCGTTTCCTCCGCCACCATCCGCAACGATATGACGGTACTCACCTCCGCCGGCTATCTCGAGCAGCCACACACCTCCGCCGGTCGTCTGCCGACCGCCAAGGCGTTTGCGCTGTATGTTGAGCGCCTGATGGAAAAGCGGACGCTCCCTTGGCAGGATGTGCAGCTCATCGACGAGATGCTCGGCGGCGCTTCAGGCGACGCGACACGCCTGCTCGAGGACACCTGCCGCGCCCTCGCGGACATCACGGGGCTGGCGGCGGTCGCCACCCGTCCCGACGAGGTCGGCTCCTGCATTAGCCGCATTGACGTGCTGCAGATGTCGCCCCGCAATATGGCGGTGGTGTTGGCATTGGACAACGGGTTTCTCCGCACGCGGATGTGCCGCTGTCAGCGGGATATCCCCAGTAAAGTCACCGTCGCGTTGGCAGACTATATGTGCCACCGCTTCCTCAACAAACCACTTGACGCCATCACCGTTCCCGCAATGCAGGAGATCATCCTCGAACTCGGGGAACTCGGGCTTGCGGTCGCGCCGATCCTCTCGGCGTTCTATGAGCTGGTGCAGGAATGTGCAGACAGCAAGACGGTGTTGGCAGGACAGCTCAACCTGCTGCGACACCGCGCTTACACACCCGATCGCGCGAAAGAACTGATGAGCCTGCTCACCGAACGCGAACGCATCGGCGAGCTTATCGCCGAAAGGGCGACCGGCGGTATGCAGGTCATCTTCGGCGACGAACGTGTCCCCGCGCTCGACGGCTCATGCCTGATCATCATCCCTTACGCCCTCGGCGATCGCGGGCAAGGCACGATCGGCATCGTCGGCCCGATGGGCATGGACTATGCCGACATCATCCCCCGCATTGAGTATTTTGCCCGCGCCGTCGGGCGGGTGCTCGCCGATCTATTCGAAGAAAGCGCCGCGCTGGATATGCGCTGACAACCGTCTATATCCTATAAACTATACCCTAATACCTATCACCTATCTTAGGAGGCATTCCCGTGGAAAACGAAAAGACTACCCCGACACAAGAAACCGTCGAAACGGAAGCGACCGCTCCCGAACAGCCGAAAGACGAAAAAAAGGCCCGCAAGCCCTCCAAAACCGCCGAGCTTGAAGCAAAGCTCGACGCGATGCAAAAGGAATTGGAGGCGTCCCGCGATCAGTATCAGCGGATGCTGGCGGAGTACGCCAACTACAAACGCCGCACCGAGCAGGAAAAACTACAGATCGGTGCGTTCACCAAGGCAGAGATCCTCGCGGGGCTGCTCACCAGTGTGGACAATATGGAAAAGGCACTCGTCTCCGAGGATGGCGACAACTATAAAGCGGGCGTGGATCTGGTGATGCGCCAGTTCATCGATGCCCTGCACGCCCTCGGGCTCGAGAAGATCGAGGCACTGAACGCCCCCTTCGACCCCAACGTCCACAACGCCGTGATGCGGGAGGACGCCGACGGCATTGAGCCCGAGACCGTCACCGCTGTATTTCAGGAAGGCTACAAGGTCGGCGACCGCGTCCTGCGACCCGCCATGGTCAAAGTAGCAAATTAAGGCTAATAAGGAACCATCCTTTTAGATAAACAAACCGTATAGTTAATGTAAAGAATTACTGGAGGTAATGTATTATGGCAAAGATTATTGGTATTGACTTAGGTACGACCAACTCCTGCGTCGCTGTCATCGAGGGCGGCGAGGCTGTCGTCATCCCCAACGCGGAAGGTGCGCGTACCACCCCGTCCGTTGTCGCATTTAAGAAGGACGGCGAGCGCATCGTCGGTCGCGTTGCGAAGCAGCAGGCGGTCTCCGCCCCCGATCGCACCATCGCGTCCATTAAGCGCGATATGGGTACCGACCGCAAGGTCACCATCGACGGCAAATCCTACACCCCGCAGGAGATCTCCGCGATGACCCTCGCGAAGCTCAAGCAGGATGCCGAGGCCTATCTCGGCGACACCGTTACCGAGGCAGTCATCACCGTGCCCGCCTATTTCACCGATGCACAGCGTCAGGCGACCAAGGACGCGGGTAAGATCGCGGGCCTTGAGGTCAAGCGTATCATCAACGAGCCCACCGCCGCGGCACTCGCTTACGGCATTGATAAGGAATCCGATCAGAAGATCATGGTGTACGACCTCGGCGGCGGCACCTTCGACGTGTCCATCATCGAGATGGGCGACGGCGTACAGGAAGTGCTCGCTACCGCGGGTAACAACCGCCTCGGCGGCGACGACTTCGATCAGAAGATCGTCGACTGGCTGGTCGCCGGCTTCAAGGCAGAGACCGGCGTGGATCTGTCCGCTGACAAGATGGCGGTGCAGCGTCTGCGCGAAGCGGCTGAGAAGGCAAAGATCGAGCTGTCCGGTTCTACCAGCAGCAACATCAATCTCCCCTTCATCACCGCCGATGCGACCGGTCCGAAGCACCTTGATATGACCCTCACCCGTGCGAAATTTAACGAACTGACCGCTTCTCTCGTCGAGGCGACAATGGGTCCTGTTCGTCAGGCGTTGTCCGACTCGGGGCTCTCCGCCGCGCAGGTCGACAAGGTTCTGCTCGTCGGCGGCTCTACCCGCATCCCCGCGGTGCAGGAAGCCATCCAGAAATTTATGGGCAAAGAACCCTTTAAGGGCATCAACCCCGACGAATGCGTCGCGATGGGCGCGGCCATTCAGGGCGGCGTTCTCGGCGGCGAGGTCAAGGGACTGCTGTTGCTCGACGTCACTCCCCTGTCCCTCGGTGTGGAAACGATGGGCGGCGTGATGACCAAGGTCATCGACCGCAACACCACCATCCCGACCAAGAAGAGCCAGATCTTCTCTACCGCCGCAGATAATCAGCCCTCCGTTGAGGTGCACGTCTTGCAGGGTGAGCGCGAGTTCGCCAAGGACAACAAGACGCTGGGTATGTTCCACCTCGACGGCATCGCTCCCGCACGCCGTGGCGTGCCGCAGATCGAGGTCACCTTCGACATCGACGCCAACGGCATCGTCAACGTCTCCGCAAAGGATCTCGGCACGGGCCGCGAGCAGCACATCACCATCACCTCCAACACCAATATGTCTAAAGAGGATGTAGAGAAGGCTGTAAAGGAAGCTGAGCAGTATGCCAGCGAGGACAAAGCGCGCCGCGAGGCGGTCGATACCCGCAATAACGCCGACCAGATGGTCTATCAGTGCGAGAAGACCATCGAGGAGATGGGCGACAAGCTCGACGCCGCCGACAAGAGCGACCTCGAGGCGAAGATGAACGACCTCAAGGAAGCGCTGAAGGGCGAGGACATCGAAGTCATCAAGGCGAAGCAGGAAGACCTGACCAAGGCGTTCTACGCGGTCAGCGAAAAGGTCTATCAGGCTGCTGCCGCCGCCCAGCAGGCAGATCCGAACGCGGCAGGCGCTGCTCCCGAGGGCGGTGCCGCTCCCGACGGTGAAGGCTACTACGACGGCAACGTGCAATAATGCAGTGGCGCGGCAACGCCACACTCATCTAACCGTTAATGTATCGCCACTGTGCGAGAATGGAATTTGCCATTCTTGCGAGTTTAATAGCAAAAACAATCGGTAACACGTCACCGCCCCGCGGATCGCGGGGCGGTGGTCGCGGTTTAGCGTGACAGGAGGATTCCCCATGGCAGATAAGCGCGACTTCTATGAAGTCCTCGGCTTGCAAAAAGGCGCATCGGATGACGAGATCAAAAAAGCCTACCGCAAGCTTGCCAAACAATATCACCCCGACCTCAACCCCGGGGATAAGGAAGCCGAAGCACACTTCAAAGAGGTGGGCGAGGCTTATGAGGTGCTGTCCGACAGCGAGAAGAAAGCGCGCTACGACCAATTTGGTCACGCGGGCGTCGATCCCAACTTCGGCGGCGGCTACGGCCCCGGCGGCGCAGGGGTGGATTTTGGCGACATCGGCGACATCTTCTCTTCGATCTTCGGCGGCGGATTCGGCGGGGGCTTCGGCGGCAGCAGTCGCCGTGCCAACCCCAACGCGCCCCGACGCGGCAGTGATGCCGCTGCCTCGGTCATCATCTCCTTCGATGAAGCCGCCAAGGGCTGTAAGAAGAAGATCGGTGTTCAGCGCATTGCGACCTGCCCCGACTGTGCAGGCAGCGGCGCGAAGGCAGGCACCAGCCCGAAATCCTGCCCCCAGTGTGGCGGCAGCGGTTATGAGACCCGTCAGCAGCGCACCCCCTTCGGTGTGATGCAGACACAAGCACCATGCTCACGTTGTCAGGGCAAGGGGCGCATCATTGAAAGCCCCTGCACCTCCTGCGGCGGGCAAGGGCGCATCCGCAAGACCGAGCAGGTCGGGGTCAACATACCCGCCGGCATCGACGACGGACAGGTCATCAACATCCCCGGCAAAGGCAACGCCGGCACAAACGGCGGACCTGCGGGCGATCTGCAGATCCAGGTAACGGTGCGCCCGCACCCCTTGTTCGAGCGCGACGGATTTAACATCTGGTACGAACTGCCCATCACCTACGCGCAGGCGGCGCTCGGCGCCGAGATCGACATCCCCACACTTGACGGACGCATCAGCTACGAGATCAAGGACGGCACGCAACCGGGCGATGTGTTGCGCGTGCGCGGCAAAGGTATCCCCTATCTCAACGGGCGCGGCACGGGCGATCTGCTGCTTAAGGTGGTCGTAGAAGTGCCGAAAAACCTCTCAAAGGAGCAGAAAAAGCTCCTGCGTGCGTTCGAGGAAGCGACCGACGACAAAAACTATCAAAAGCGCAAAAGCTTCTTTGACAAGATCAAAAAGGGCTTTCAGTAAACCGACAAACCAACAGCAAAAGCGCCGACTCATACGAGTCGGCGCTTTTTATTGTACCGTCCTATCGGCGTGAAGCACGCGCAAATACACGGATTTTATTCTTTTTTAGCCGATTTGCGCAACTTCGCTTTTACCTTCTTGAAAATCGTCGCGAGCAGATTGCGATTAAGATAAATGCCCACCGAGAAACCAAAAACGAAATTGATGATATCCAGTACCGTATACTGCAAGAAGCACGCAACGCACTGCAACACCAAAACAGCGCAAACCGCCGCGATATGTTTCCAGTTATAATCAATGTGAATGATCTTCTCCACGCCGCGCATACGCAACACACACAGCAAAACGTAACTGACCAGCGTAGCTACCGATGCCGCATAAAGCCCGAACCAATGGATGCCCGCCAGCACGATCGCCAGATGTACGATCGCCGAAACGACCGTGGTGAGACCTACGCTCTTAGTCTTTTTGTAACCAACAAAAATGCCGCCCCAAAACGTCGACAAGCAGAAGAACAGCATCGCCACGAACAGGATCGGAATATGATTGTAGGCGGCGGCATAATCGCCGTTGATCAAGATCGCGAACAGCACCGGCGTAAAGCCGATCAAAATCGCCATACAGCCCGACACAATATCGAACAGCCACGAGAACATCGTGGAATAATAGCTTGCGACATCTTCATCCTTCGCGGCGACAGACGCATTCTCCTGCCACGCCATATTAAACGTCGTCTGCGCGAAGGATAGGATGGACGGGATCTTATACGCCACGGAGAAAATGGCATTCGAGACAGGACCCATAAAAAAGGTGATGATCAGCCGATCGGACGCGTGCATAACCCACTGTGATAAGCTGTTCGGAACCATCGGCCACGAGTAACTCAGCAGTTCCTTGAGTTCCTCTTTGTTAACGGTCGAAAAATCAATATAGCGATATATACCACCCTTGATAAACAAGTGCACCGAGGCAATGATCTCCGCCGCAGCCAGCGCAATAACCGCACCCAGAAATCCGGTTTTGAACACCATGACCAGCAGCGCGATCAACGCGATCTGTCCCAACGAGCTGATGAACGCACTGATCGCATAGTCTGTGTTGCGCGACATACCGCGAATGATCTGCCGATTCGCGTTGACGATAATATCGAACAGGAAATACACACAGATTGCCAGACGAACGGCAACAGACTGACCCGCCAAGGCAAAATACATAATAACCAACGCTACAAGCGACGTGGGAATGATAAAGCTGTAAATATTCGAGATGATCGTCGTCATCCCTCTTTCGTCGTGGTTGACATCGATCAAATAGCGAAATGCCGCCGAGTGGATCTGCAAGGTCGCGGCGGGCAGAACCAACGACACCAAGGTCAAGATCAGATCATACGTACCGTACTCTGCCTGCGTCAAATACGCGGTCAAGATCGGCAACGTGATAAAGGTTGCTAATTTGGGGAAGAATGTGCCGATCGCCAAGATGATGGTGTTTTTAACCAATTTTCCTTCTCTGCTCATAACCGCTCCATACTTTCTTTAAACAATAGGGCTTTTGCTTGTCCACGCGCCTTTCGCTGCATAAACGCCATTGATGATCATACACGACAGCATATATGCCCCGAAGAAATACACATCGTAAAACGGTATCTCAACAAACGCGTATACCACCGTAAAGATCTGAACGAATATCGCGAACAAAACCGTCCACTTTTTCTTTTCATCCTGTATATTACCTAATCCTTTAACGCCGATGATCAACGCTTGGCACAACGTGAACAGCACCGGTATCAAATTCAGGATCAAGCCGACAATGCCGGTTTCACACAACCATTGCAGATAATCCAAATTCACCTGATGGGCAACGCTGTAACCCAGCTCTGCGGTCGAAAGCGCGACAAACTGATACCAACCGATGCCAAACAGTTTATGCTCCTTCCAGGCGTCTATGGCGTGCTGATACAGCAGCATTCGATCTGATCCCACCGATTGACCGGATAAGATCTGATCAATAAATCGGTTGAGCCGATAAAACAGGGCATTATCCGGAGCACTGCGAACGATCACCAAAGCCACGATCAGTATCAGCGCACTCACGCCTATGACGATCAGAGCCTTCTTCCATTGTTTTTTGGATGCGTACATCATCACCGCTGTGACAATCAGAGCGCCGATGAACGCGAGAAGAACGCCCTTCTTGCCCGTCAAAAACAACGCGACGACCAAAGCAATGACCGGAATAAGCAGTTTTAATCCCTTCTTATCCTTTCCGATAAGAAGCATGCGCAGCAGTAAAGCGGCAATGGCAAAAGCGAGAATGCCCGCCACCTCGTGCGGACTGGTGTGCAATCCGAAATAATATCCGCGCCGCGAATACAATTGCGCGCGCTGCCGTGTCGTATCTGACAGCAACGGGAAATATAACTCGTTAAAACCCTCGGTAAACAAATACTGGAGAAAAATAAAGAACGCATAGAAAAGCGATAACGCGATGAGCAGTTTTATCGCCTTGGATAAATCAACGGTCTCGTGATCCGCCAACACCGCGTACAACACGATCAACACGAATATCAGCGCTCTTCCCCAGATGTTAAATCCACCGCCGCCGATCAGGACACTCAGTATAATGCTCGCGCAGTATATGAGCCAAACCGCCGACGCTTTTTTGATGTGTATACCGGTTTTTAAAACCAAAAGCCCAAGTCCCAACCCGAGAAAAAGCACCGTCAGCACCGTCTGATCGACCACGCCCTCAATAAACCATTTACCGGTACAGGTCAGCAGAAAAATATAAATCGGAAGATTGGTGTATTCCCGATTTTTTATCCGTTGCAATGGACTTTTCATCGCTTTGATCGGTTGTAAAAAATTCAGCCTGAACATCATTATTTCTCCAAATCTGCTGTCTGTTGATGCGCGATGCTCCATCTCCCTTTATCGCTCGAGACGGTTAATTCTTTTGATGGTTCTTCATAATTTCAGAGAAATCGAATTGCCTGAACAGCATCGTTTCCCCGCGCTCATCGTTGATCTCAAGATGATCATACGCGTAAGAAAACAGTTCTCCGATCCCCTCAACCGTTTTGTCGGTCATACTCAAGAGCATCGCCTTTTGCTGTGTGGTTCCGTCCTCTACGATCGTGTTGCCCTCTCGCGTGAAACAATGGACGTTGTAAATACCATCCTTCTCATACAGTTTATCATAATTCATCGTGGTAATACGTCCCGCATGCAAATTGATCGGAACAGAGGCGATATAACAGGGGAAGTTCGGGTCGTCCTTCTCGATCCCGGGGCCCATCGTGCCGTTGACCGAATAGTTGATCAGCATCTTCATAAAGTTGATGCCGTGAATTCGATCGACCACCTTGAAATCGTTATTGCCGTTCACGCGGTAGCCCATCTCGAACACATAGATCCCCTCCGGGGTATACATTCCCTGGAAGAACGCGACACCGTTGCGCGCGCCGATCCCCTCGAGGAAGTTCTTTAGCGGTTGGTCCGCTTCTTCGAGGAAGCGATCCAAGAAAAACGCGGGTGTCAACACAAAGGCGCACAGGCCGCTCACGCGCTCCTGATCATTTGCAATATACTTCTCGTTGAGACAGGACAGACTGATCTTTCCGTCCGCCAACGTATAGATCGCGGCAAATTCCGTACCGACCAGATACTGTTCAATGATAATAGTCTTGCTCTCGGATTTTTCCGCCGCGAGCTCGATCGCCGCATCCAGCTTATCCGCCGTTTCGACCACCGTGATACCCTTACGCCCGCCGTAATCCGCCGGCTTGACAATAGCCGGATATTCGATGCGCGCCTTATCCTCTTCGGAAACAGGATAGGAGAAACAGTAATCCTTCGGGATCTTCACGCCGTACCGCTGGCAGGCATCCTTAAACAAGCGCTTATTACGGGTCAGCAAGATCTGCTCTTCGGTCGCGTAGAAAGGCAACCCGAGCTTTTCGGTGATGCGGCAGGCGGCCAACACACGGAACTCGCTGTAGCCGGCAATGATACCATCTACCGGCTCCTGCTTGCAGCGCGCAACGATCGCGTCTGTATCAGCGTAATTGATATCCCACGCCTCATCCGCCTCCCGCTTACCGGGGGCGCGACTGTAATCCGTGTTTCCGTCCACGGAGATCACATACATTCCCAAATCATGGGCTACTCGAATGATCGCCAGATCGCTGGATGCAGCGCCGACTACCAGCAGACGCTTACCTTTCAAATCTTCATACATAGGTCATTATCCTTTCATTGTGGAATCCTGCGGATATCAGTCGATTGCGATATCTTCCATATTTCGGATGACGTTCATCGCATATTCTTCCGACAACTGATTAACACTGATGGCGCGGTTGTTTTCGTCGTATCCGACAAAGGATCCTTTCGTCACCGCGGCGCGCATATTCGCGCTCTTTCTGTCCAGCGCAAACTGCACCAATCGCACCAACAGCATCGCATCCGTGCGCAGACTGATATTCTCCACATACCAAACGTCATTCTCAAACTGATCCTGCCAGTCACGGGGCTTAGAAAGCTTATCCTTCGGGGGACACTCCAGACCGGGGCGCACCGCCAAGCGCGCACGATGGCGATCGCTGTAACGGTTCAGATACTGCGGCGGCAACGGTCGGGGACCGATCAATGACATATCGCCCTTAAGCACGCTCCAGAAATTCAGCAGCTCGTCCAGCGAGGTCTTGCGAACGATCTTGCCCCACTTGGTCACGCGCTGATTCGCGGGCAACAATTCTCCGTTTTCATCCACCGTATTGCGCATATTGCGAAACTTAATGATGGTGAAGCCTTCCCCGTTCCTACCGGTTCTTGTTTGCTTGAAAAACAGCGGGCGACCCACGTCAAAGAGCGTGATGAGACCGATCAGCAGGTTGACGGGCAACGACACGATCAGTGCGATCAGAGCCACCACGATATCGATCCAGCGTTTTCCGTATTTCGCATAAAAACCTAACTTGATCTTGACCGGCTCACCGGCGGCGTTGACAGCCTCCAGCCGATCCTCTGCCAGTTGTTCTGCCACCCGCCACTGAATATCCTTATGCTTGAGCAGTTCCCGAACGTCCATCATTGTTCTCCTTCGTAATGCTTGAAAATCATCTCACAGACCGCTTCCATATCCGCGACGGTGTAGCGCTGATCGCAGGGGAGCGGAACGATGTTTTCCGCGAGATCACGTGCGGTGCTGTCCTCATCCCCAACCGAAAACACATCCGGCCACAGCGTCGGCACAAACACCTTTTGCTCGATGAGCGCCTTCTTGAGCGCCGAACCATCCTTGACGTAGAGCGGATACATAAACGGTCCCGCGGGCACGGTCAACTCCAATGCGTTCATCGCTGATAATCGACGGTGTAGATATCGAAAATTTTCTTCTCTTGCAGCAGCTATCCCCGCATAATCCAGCCCGCGAAGTAGGTTATGGGTCAAGCGCGACATCGTCTTGAGCGGCTCGGTACGGAACAGTTTGTTGTTGGCGGCAGATTCCGCATAGAAGCTGCCGGCATCCACCTCATAGCGCCCCAAAACGTAGCGTATCCGATCATACGACCGATCCGTGTCAAGCTCCTCTTCGAGTCGAACGTCTGTATACAGATAGCCGCCGTCGGACACGCCGAAATACTTTCGGCAGGTGTACAGGGTATCCACCCCTGCCGCCGGACGTTGAAAGAATGCCTGCGCATTGTCCACAATAACCCGATGATATTCGTCCTGCCAGCGCAGAAACTCCTCGTTATCGAGCTGCCCGTAATAATTGACGATATACAGCCACTCGCCCGCCGCCAGCGGCGCGGGCAGTGTTGTAATATCCGGTCGAAGATCTCTGCCGATGCGATAAAACGCCGTTCGGCAACCGCATTTCGCGCACAGATCGCGCACCGAATCGCACAGGAAATCAGGAAGCCATATTTTCTCGATCCCCTTGGCACGGATCAGATACTCCAAGCAATGTCTGCCGCTGTTAAGCGCCACCGCATCGCCGTAGTATTCCTCGCCGCAAAACTGATCCAATTCAATATATCCGCCGATCTCTTTCATACAACGTCTTTCCTTATCTAAAGGTGCTCCCGACCGTCCAAGCTTGTAAGCGGTCTTTGTTCAGCGCAAGTTTCTGCGCCGTCTGTTATTGCAGAACGATTCGGATCCACTTCTCAGAGTGATCCATCATATCCAGCATCTGCTCCATCGAATCAAACTTCATCAACAGAATGCCCAGCGTGGTATTCGCGCCGGTGAACGCGTGAATCTCGTCGCCGGACTTTTTCAGAATGTGGTTTTCGACGATGTTGTTCTTCAAAACGGCTTCGTCGATCTCAATTTTATCCAGAACACCGTTCTCCAAGCTGTGAACGGCGTAATATGCCCAGTAGCCGTTGCCCTCCATCGACACGTCGGCGTTGATCGGCTCACCCATCGCCGCACGCACAGAGTATTCTATCAAATCCACGCCGGTGGCGTAACGGATGATCTGCGGAATGTAGTTGCCGCCGTCTCTGGGGGCGATCTCCATCAGATACACGTTATAGTCCTGATCGATGCGGATGTCAAAATTGTAGGTGCAGGTCTGCATATTGAGCAGCGTCAGCAGACGCTGGATCTCCCCGTGGATCTTGTCGTGGACCCATGCGGGCATCGTGTAAGGGAAGCTCGCGGAAATCGGGACAAACGGGTTGACGCAGGCAGGGTCAAAATGGTCGTTGGCGAAATAGCGGAACACCAGCTTGCCGTCCACCGACAGACCATCGCCGGCGACCTGATAGCCATACGCCTCCAGATAATCCTCCACGATGATGCGTTTATCGCGAGAGAACGACATCGCGTAATCCAGCGCTTCCTTTGCCTCGCTCAGGTCGTCAATGCGCCCGACGCCCTTACTGCCGGAGGAGTCCACCGGCTTGACGATCACCGGCAGACGAAACACACCCGCCTGCAGATCCGCATACGCGGTCTCGATATCGGTATAGCCCTTCGCTTTTGGGGTGCAGAAGTCGTTCTCTGCCAAAAATGCGCGGAACCGATCCTTGTTGCACAGAATCTCCACAGACTCATACGGATTGCCGGGCAACCCCATCTTCTGTGCCACGTAAGCGGCGGTGGGAGCGGCGGGGTCGGAAGCATACGCTAAAATACCATCAATGCTTTCCTTCTGCGCCACCTCTAGAACCGCCTGCTTGTCCGTGGTGCTGACCTGATAAAATTTATCCGCTACTTTCTGCCCGGGATTGTCGGGCAAAAAATCGCACAGAACGGTGTAATAGCCAAGCTTTTTGGCGGTTTCGATGGCAACGATCTGTTGCGCGGAACCACCCAATAGTAAAATCTTCTTCATTACAGCTTTTCTCTACTCCTTCGAAATTATCCAAGGATCACGTCGCAGATCCGATCGACTTCCTCGACCGAGAGCCCCTCGTACAGGGGCAGGGTCAGCACGTTGCGCGCCGCCTCGTGCGCGATCGGCGTCGGAGCGGTGTGATAGGGTGCGTAGCAGGACATCTCGTTGATCGCCGGATAGAAATACTTTCTGGCAAAGATCTCATGCTGTGCGAGCTGTGCCGCGACCTCGTCGCGGTCCTTGCCGAAGACGCCCTTATCAAAGAACACAGGGTAATACGCATAATTGGAAACAACATCCTTCTGCGGCTGATTGATCCGCACACCGGCGACGTTGCCAAGCCGCTCATTGTACCGCTGTACCGCCGCCTGACGGCTCGCGATCGCGGCATCAATATGGCGCAGATTGCAAATGCCCATCGCCGCGCGGAACTCGTCCATCTTGGCGTTGGTGCCGAACTCGGTCACGTCCTCGCCGTCGAGGCCGAAATTCTGCAGCTGACGGAGCTTGCCATCCAGCGCAGGATCGTGGAAGGTGACGCCGCCGCCCTCGATGGTGTTGAACACCTTGGTGGCGTGGAAGCTGAACATCGACGCATCACCGAACGCACCCGCGCCGACGCCCTTATAGGTCACGCCGAACGCGTGTGCCGCGTCGTAAATGACCTTAAGATTATGCTTCTTCGCGATCGCCTCGATGGCTTCCACGTCGCACATATTGCCGTACACGTGAACGGGCATAACGGCGACCGTCTTATCGGTGATCAGCGCCTCGATCTTCGCGGGATCCATCGTGCAGTCGTCCGCCTTGATATCGCAGAAGACGGGGCGCAGACCGTTGCGCACGATCGCGTTGGTGGTGGACACAAAGGTAAACGGCGTCGTAATAACCTCGCCGCCCTCTTTATTCAGACCCATCGCCTGAAGCACCAGCTCCAGCGCCAGGTGACCGTTGGCAAACATAAAGATGCCGGGCACGCCGAGATACTCTTTGAGCTGTGCACGAAGGCGCTCGTAGATGGGACCCATATTGGTCATATGATGGTTGTCAAATATCGGCTTGATCTCTTTGAAATACTCTTCCGGCGAAGGCATAGAAGATCGCGTAACAAGTATCGCCATAGTTTTCACTCCCGAAAACGCTGTTTATTTAACCAGAGAAAGAACCTCTGCGTGGATATCCTCAATAGTACGCATCGCGCCGTCACGGTCACAGCATACCTTGTCCCAGCCGAGCCTGTCGGCGCAATAGCCGGCGGCCGCGCGGGAACGGTTTAGATATTCCAGATTACTTTCGTGGATGTCTTTCTTGCTTTCGTCGCCGTGGTAGCGACCGCTCATCAGCTTCTGGCTGACATCGGGGGCCACCTGCAAATAGATCACGCGGTCCGGCGCGGGGATCCCCAAATAGTCATATTCATATTCAAACAACCATTCTAAGAACGCGTCCCATTGACCCTCAGGCAGTTTGGAACACTGATGAATGGCGTTTGAGGTGGTGTAACGGTCCGCAACAATAATGCCGCCGTTTTCGTAGAACTCGCCCCAGTCTTTTTTGTAACCGGCATAGCGGTCCACGGCGTAAAAAGAGGACGCAGCGTAGGCGTTGACCGCATGGGGATCGGTGCCGAACTCGCCGTTCAGATACATCTTGACCAAGGCGGAAGAATCGCTCTCATAATTCGGAAAGGTCACGCAACGGACATTCTCGCCCTGCGCCGAAAGCGCCTCGACCAGCAGCTTAGTCTGGGTGGCCTTTCCGCTTCCGTCCAGCCCCTCGACAACGATCAGTTTCCCTTTCATACACCAACCAACTCTCTGTTACCGTACATTTTGTCGTAGTAGTTCTGGTATTCGCCCGAGATGATGGTCTCCCACCACTCGCGGTTATCGAGATACCACTGAATGGTCTTCTTGATGCCGTCGGCAAACTTCGTCTCCGGCAGCCAGCCGAGCTCCGTATGGATCTTCGTCGGGTCGATCGCATAGCGCATATCGTGACCCTTACGGTCGGCGACATAGGTGATCAGGCTCTCCGGCTTGCCGAGCTCCTTGCAGATGATCTTGACGATGTCGATGTTCTTCATCTCGTTGTGACCGCCGATGTTGTATACCTCGCCGACGCGACCCTTGTGGATGATGAGGTCGATCGCCTTGCAGTGATCCTCCACATACAGCCAGTCGCGCACGTTGAGACCCTCGCCGTAGACGGGCAGGGGTTTATCGTTCAGTGCGTTAGCGATCATCAGCGGGATCAGCTTCTCGGGGAAGTGGTACGGGCCGTAGTTGTTGGAACAACGGCTGACGGTCACCGGCAGACCGAAGGTGCGGTGATACGCCAGCACCAACAGATCCGCGCCCGCCTTCGAGGAGCTGTAGGGGCTACTCGTATGGATCGGGGTTTCCTCGGTGAAGAACAGATCGGGGCGGTCAAGCGGCAGGTCGCCGTACACCTCGTCGGTGGACACCTGATGATAGCGCTCAATGCCGTATTGGCGGCAGGCGTCCATCAGCACCTGCGTGCCGAGGATGTTGGTCTGCAGGAAGATGCCCGGGTCCTCGATCGAGCGGTCAACGTGGCTCTCGGCAGCGAAATTCACCACCATATCGGGATGTTCCTCCTCGAACAGCTTGTACACCGCCTCGCGGTCACAGATATCCGCCTTAACAAAACGGAAATTCGGATTATCCATCACCGGTGCCAGCGTGGACAAGTTGCCCGCATAGGTCAGCTTGTCCAGACAGATGATGCGATAATCCGGATACTTGTCCAACATATGAAAAACAAAATTACTACCAATGAAGCCGGCACCGCCGGTAACAATAATCGTCATAACGGTATATCCCCCTTGTCGGTTCTCACTTGACCATACGTCCTTCCGCAACCGCCATCAGATGCTTCCCATAAGGGGATTTACCATAGCGGTTAGCGGAGGCGATCAGGCTCTCTTTCGTAATCCAGTTGTAACGGAAGGCGATCTCCTCGGGAGCAGACACCTTGATGCCCTGACGGCTCTCGATCATATGAACAAACTCTGCCGCCTCCAGCAGGCTCTCGGTCGTGCCGGTATCCAGCCAGGTAAAACCGCGACCGAGCAGTTCCACATTCAATTGACCTTGCTCGAGATACATCTCGTTAAGCGTGGATATCTCCAATTCGCCGCGGTCGGACGGTTTGACCTTCTTCGCCATTTCCGCCACGCCCTTCGGGTAGAAATACAAACCCGTCACTGCGTAATTGCTCTTCGGTACCTCGGGCTTTTCCTCAATGGAGATCGCCTGCCCCTTCTTGTCGAACTCAACAACGCCGAAACGCTCAGGGTCATTGACGTAATATCCAAACACCGTGGCGTGTCCGGTTTCTGCCGCCTTAGAGACCGCATAAAGCTTCTTGGCGAAACCGTTTCCGTAATAGATGTTATCGCCCAGCACCATCGCGCACGGCTCATCCCCGATGAACTTCTCGCCGATGATGAACGCCTGCGCCAGACCATCCGGAGAAGGCTGAACCTCATAGCTCAGGTTTACACCGAACTGACTGCCGTCACCCAGCAGCGCCTGAAAGCGAGGGGTATCCTCCGGCGTGGAAATGATCAAAATATCCCGCACCTTCGCCAGCATCAATGTAGACAAAGGGTAATAGATCATCGGCTTGTCATATACCGGCAACAGCTGCTTAGATGTCACCATCGTCAGCGGATACAATCGTGTCCCCGCGCCGCCGGCCAAGATAATTCCCTTCATTTTCGTCCTCCTTGTTTGTCGTCCGGCAAGGTTTAACACCTGCGCAATGCGCACGCATCAAACGCCCTCTAAACACAGTCAGATGCATTATACTACATTAATGTCGATTTGGCAAGTGTAAAATATAACAAAGCACATATTTTACCAAAAAATTCGACATCCAACTTTTGGTTTTCACGCCCTCACCATGGTAAACCGTTTTGGTATAAAAGTCAATATACCAAAACGGTTTATCCTATACTATGAGCAGGCAAAAAGGAGAGTGAGCTTATATGTATTCTCGTATACGTGGTCTGCGCGAAGATAAAGACCTGCGGCAGCGGGAGATGGCGGCGCTGCTGCACTGCAGTCAAGTGACCTACTCCCGCTATGAGCTCGGCTCACGAGATATCCCGACACAGATACTTATTGACCTTGCGCGTTTCCACGGCACCAGTGTCGATTATCTTCTCGGACTGACTGACGAGCGTCAGCCGTACCCGCCGAAAAAATGATCAAACGCCCGTCGTCCGATAAAGGACGGCGGGCGTTCATTATTTTCCCAGTATTCTGCGTAAAAACACGTTCACCGCGCAGGTGTAAGCGGCAGGGGCGGTCATATAGGCAATGCCGTGATCGGCGGCGGGCACCGTCACAAGCGTCGCCTGCGACCCGCACGCGGCGGCGAGCGCGCGGCTCATCGCGCAGGGTACCAGCGCGTCCGCATCCCCATGGATAAACAGGATAGGAACCCGCGCTTGTCCGACGGCGGCGAGTGCGTCGCCGTCGGACAAACGAAACCCGCCGTACAGACGCGCGCCCAGCCGCACAAGCGGCATTGCGAGCGACGGCGGCAACCGCAACTTGCTGTGACACACCGCCCGAATGATCGCGCCCGCAGAAGTATACGGACAATCGGCGATGATTCCCGCGACTGAGCGCGGCAAATCGAGCGCCGATGCCATCAGTACCGTCGCCGCACCCATCGAGATCCCCCACAAGACGATCGGCGAATCGGGCGATCTTTCGGCAACAAACCGCGCCCAATCCACACAATCGTGCCGTTCACGCACACCGAAAGTAATGATCCGTCCGCCGCTCTTGCCGTGGGCACGCTGGCTCACCACAAGCACGTTATGTCCCCGTTCTTTCGCGATTTTGAAGCACCCGCACATATCCTGATACGAGCCGCGATAGCCGTGCAGCAGGATATGCGTCGGCGCACCCTCACGGAATTGGTAATGCCGCCCATACAGCGGCACACCGTCGCGCGCGCGAATGCGCGCCTCTTCATACTCCTCGCGCTCCATCGCATCCACCAAATTAACAAGCTGCTCCCAACAGCGGGAATATACACCGCCGCGCGGGTATTCCACCCGCTCGTGCGGCATCGACCACCGTACAAAGCACCGCACAAAGATCCAACAGCACACCACCAATAGGAGCGCCGCCGCACAACCCAAAAAAATCAAAGCCATCATCGTGTCACTCCACACAAAATTAACCGCCCCGAGGACTTTTCCCCAAGGCGGTTAGTCTGTGTGTAGTATTAGCTTTCGACCTTCAAAGTATACATCGAGCCCGCGACAATATCGGTCTTGTCCACACCGGCCATCGCATATTCCCCGTCGATGTAGAACGCCCAGTAGGTCTTATCGACATCGTAATCAGCGGTGATGCCGCCCACCTTCTTGATGTACAGATCGTAGTCGCCCATCTCGCCCTCGATAAGCCCCAGCTTCTGCAACGCCGCGCCGACAGTCTTCTCATCGGTGTTGATGACAAAGGCGGTCGCGTTGCCGTCCTTGTCCACCACCTGCAGATCAAAGGTTGTCTTGCCCTCGCCGAGGACGGTCGCCTCGACTTTTGCGGATGAGGAGGTGGGGGTGGATGCGGGGTCTTGCTCGTTCTTACAAGCCGCGAAGGTCAGTGCCATAGCCGCAATCAGCACCAAACACAGAACAGCCGACAGAACGCGTTTGATAAACGTCTTGTTCGTCATAGATGTTCTCTCCTTAAATTTTTTTGACGTTAAACGCCGGCACTCGCGGTCGCCTTTCGGCAAAACGTCTTCGGATCCGGTCTTCCGGCTGACCGCACCGCTCGTCCAACCTTCTCGGGGCGGGACGCCCCAATGGCTAACGCCCTCTTGCGGCAGAGGGCGGGACAAGCGGCAAACAGCGGCTCACGGCGACGGGCTCGCGCAGGAATTTCACCTGCTTCCCGATGATCCGTCACCAATATAGCACCATTCGCCGCACAATGCAAGCAAAAACCCGCCTCGGCGCACATTTTTTGCACGCTGAGGCGGGTCTAATCAGGTTTTACACAGCTTCATCACCAAAGCGGTGGGCAGCAGCTTCGCAAGTACGCGGTAGAATTTGAAGAACGCGCGCGGCGTATATACCCCGCGTCCCGCCGCCGCCTTGACCACGGCGCGGTCGGCGACCTTTTTCGGGTCGCAATACGGCAGGCGGTCGAAGGTCGCCGAGCGACCCGTGATGTCCGCCACCGCCAAAAATTCCGTCGCCATCGGGCCGGGACAAACCGCGAGCACGTTCACCCCGCGCGGGCGCATCTCCTCGCGCAGACCCCGCGACAAATGCAGATCAAACGCCTTCGTCGCGGAATACACCGTCATCCGCGCGGTCGGTGCAAAGGCGGCGATGGACGCGATGTTGATGATAAACCCGCCTCTCGCCATAAAGGGGAGCACCGCCGTCGCCATCGCGGTCAGTCCGCGACAATTAAGATCGACCATCCGCGTCTGGGTCTGCCAATCGCTGTCGATCATCTCGTCAAGCTCGCCGAGCCCCGCGTTGTTGATAAAGATCTGCACCGCCGGCTTCTCGGCGGTCAGCCGCGCGGCAAACGCCGCGTAGCTCTCCGCGGCAGTCAGATCGAGCGGGATCACCTCGACGGGAATCGCGCAACCCTGTGCCATTTTCTCAAGCCGCTCGGCGCGGCGGGCAATCAGCCATATCTGCTCGAGCGCGGGATAGCGGCGTGCGACACTGTCAAAGAACGCCTGTCCCAGTCCCGCGGACGCACCCGTGATGATCGCGATATTCATAATATCCACTCCTTTTTCACACTATACCACAAAAGCCAGGGCATTTGACGTTTGCAACGGCAAATGCGGGGACACAACCTTCTCAATCGATTGGTTGTACTGGGTTTGCGTTGTGTCCAGTATAGCACAAATCGGTGCAAAAGAAAAGCCCGCAGGCGAAATTCGCCCGCGGACAGGGTTTACTCCTTGATCGGTTGCCAACAACGGCACTGTCGGTTGCGCAGACAGTCGGGATCGCTCTTGCGGCGGTCGCAATGATAGCAGATCTCGTTAGTGAGCACCGGCGCATCGGAAAAGTACTCGTCGAGGTTCATAAAGGTGGTGCGGGCGATGTCCGCGAGCGCCTCCTCGGTGAGGAACGCCTGATGCGAGGTCATAATGACATTCGGGCGGGACACGAGCAAGGACAGCGTCTCGTCCAGCACGGGAATATCGGAGTTATCCTCAAAGAAAAGATCCGCCTCTTCCTCGTACACGTCCAGCCCCGCGCCGCGCACAGCGCCGCTGTTAAGCGCCTCAAGCAGCGCCTCGCTGTCCACCAGCGCGCCGCGCGAGGTGTTGATGAGAAACACGCCCTGTTTCATCCTCGCGAACGCGTCGCGGTCGATCAGATGGCGGTTTTCCTTGGTCAGCGGGCAGTGCAGAGAGATGATGTCGCTCTGCTCGAACAACTCGTCCAGCGTCACGTAATCCAGTCCGCTGTCCGCCGCGGGATAAGGATCATACGCGAGCACCTGCATCCCGAAGCCGCGGCAGATGTCGATGAACACCCGCCCGATCTTGCCCGTGCCGATGACGCCGACCGTCTTGCCGTGCAGATCCATCCCGCCTAACCCTACGAGGCTGAAATTGAAGTCGCGGGTGCGGATGTACGCCTTATGCACCTTGCGGTTGAGGCACAAGAGCAGTGCCATCGCGTGCTCCGCGACCGCGTGGGGCGAATAGGCAGGCACACGCACGATGACGAGCTTACCGTATGCCGCCTTGCGGTCAACGTTGTTATAGCCCGCGCAACGCAGAGCGATCACCTTCACGCCGTTTTCGTACAGAATGTCGATCGCCGCCGCGTCGACGGTGTCGTTAACAAAAGCGCACACCGCGTCACAGCCCGCCGCAAGCCGCGCGGTGCGAGCATTGAGCTTGGTTTCAAAATAGACGATCTCGTAACCCGTGTTGGCACGGTCAAACCACAATTTATCGTAAGGCTTTGTATCAAAAAACGCCAGTTTTTTCATCTGTTTTCCCTCCTGAGAAAAGTATGCCGCCGAAAAGGCGGGGATATTCTCCGCCGCCATCATAGCACACATTTCGCAGGTTTACAAGAGGAACTCTGTCTTTTCCTTATAATGCTTACACGCGGGCGTGTCCGGCTTGCGCGATTTTAATCGCGGATAGCGGCAATGCCCGCAATTTACCGTTCCGTACCTCTTACCGAATCGAATATAGTGCTGAACATAGTGCTTGCAGTTTTTGCAATTTTGTTCCATAAACACTCACCTCCAAAAAACATTATAGTGTTTATAACTCTAAAAATCGATAGAGAAATAGACTCTATGGTATACTTTTTTCGAGGTGAATGACAATGGGCTATAATGAGCGTATTCGCAAACTGCGTGAAGATGCCGACAAGACGCAGACCGCCATCGCGGCACTGCTTAATGTTGGGCAAAAAACCTACAGCGACTACGAATTAGGAAAAACAAGGATCCCTGTGGATAGTTTGATTATTTTAGCAAAGCTGTATGATGTCAGTATGGACTACATCTGCGGCGTCAGCAAAGAGAAAAACACCTTCCCGAAAAAATAATTCGATCGAGAAGATTTTGATTTGTGCGTGTAAAGCACAGCCCCTCACACATTTACAAAAACTTCATTTTTACGGCACGATTTCGTCATATTTGCCTGTTATGATACAACTGTACCGTCAAGGTACACGCTTTTTTCATTTTTCTCCTCTTTCTTTTATTCTCTTTTAGAACAGCTTCGGTGCCCCTCTCCGAGGCTGTTCTCTTTTTGCGGGTATTTTCCCAAAACCATCGGGCAGGATAAAAGCGGAGGAATGTCTATGTGCCAAAAACCGCTCACGTCATGGCAACGCGCCGCCGCACTGGCGACCGAGGGTGCGTGCCTGCTGCCGTATCTGCTCGCCGTGCTCGTCAGCTTGATCGCGCAATATCGCCCGCCGCTTCTTCTCCCCATTATCCCTGCCGCGTGGCAGCCCTTCCTGCTGAGTGCCGTCTTCGCACTCGCCTACGGCGCGATCAGCGCGCCGCTTAAGCTATGGCGCGCCGCCTATTACGTGCGGCTATGCCATGCCGAAGACACGCTCCCGTCCCTGCGCCCGACACGGCGAGTGCTTTCCGCCATCGGCTGGCGGTGGCAGTTATGGGGACGGCGCGCGGCGGCGCTCGCGGTTGCCTGCGCGCCGAGCGCCGCGATGCTCGGCTACGGCAGCCTCGCCTCGCGGCAGGCGGACACCGCCGCAGTCCAGCCCGTTCTGTGGTTGGCGGCGGGTGGGGTCGCCCTGCTCGTCGGCTTGGTCTGCGCCGCTGTTTGGCAATGCCGCTACGCCCTCGCCCCGCTGTACATCCTGCGGGGATGCCCCGCCGGCGCGGCGATGGCGCTGTCCGCACAGAGAATGCGCCGCCGCATCGGCACCTATGTCAACTTTATCGGAGAAGAAGCACCGCGCTTGATGTGGTGCTTACTGCTTGTCCCCACCGCATGGATCGTCCCCGCCTTTCGGCGGCGGCGCGCCGCGATACTGCTCTCCCTGATGTCACCCGACAGATAAATCTGTCGGGTTGATTTTTTTCGTGCCATTCGCTATAATAAAGAAAATTGATGACAAAGGAAGTTATTAACTATGGCCATCCTCCAAGAGCCTGTCAAGCTCCACCGCATCGGTTATATCCTCGTATGGGCGCAAACGGTCCTCGGCGGCGTGCTGCTCGCCCAATGCTGGCCGCCCATCACCCACGGCTTTTTCGCCGCCCTGACAGCGGGAGCACTGCTGTGCGTACATAAAGGTAAGACGCGTGGCACCCGCATCGCCGCGCGGATCATCGTCAGCCTGTTCTGGATACTCGCGCTGATGCTCACCGTCCAGACCATCGATGCCGCCGTTTACGGCTTTACCGCCGAACACATCGCCGCTCTGCAGGACGGCGCGTGCTGGTTCGGCGGGCTGTTCCTCTGCTATCTCACTCCTGCGGCGACCGCCGCTATGCTCTTTCTCGGCGAGCATACCGCCGGCTACGACCGTGCGATGGCTTGCCTGATGCTGCCCGCGCTGGTCATCTCCGCATATCTATCCGTCTTCACCGATGCCGATATCCCGTGGCTGTTCGGCGGCAATATTCTGCCGTATGTGTGGTTGGCGCTCGCCGTCGCGGCGACCGTCACGGTGTGGATCTGCGCCCGCGTGCGCACACCCGCCCAACAGGCAGTCATTGACCGCCGCCGCGAAAATCGGGAAGCCAAACGCGCCGCCCGCATCGCAAATAAAAAACGGTGCGAGTAATCACTCACACCGTTAAAGGACGTATTTATGCGCCGAGCTCCTTCTCCGCGGAACGCAGGAGATTGAGCAGCGAGGTAGCGAACATCGGATACTGCGCTGTCAAATCGTCGGGCAGGATCGCGGGCAACCGCTCCGCCGCCACGCCGTCGACGCCGTTCACGTGACCGCCGCGGGCAAGCTGACCGACATTCGCGACCGAGCGCGCCGCCGAATTGATCGCCGCGGTCTGGTAGACATAATCCTCCACCGAAAACATCGCCTTCGGATTTTTCGGGTTGGCGGCGTAGATCTGACGAAACAGCAAATAGATCGTCTGCACGAGGGCGTTGGATACCTCGACGGTCAGCGCCTTATTGTTGCACTTCTGCAAGAGATCAAAGATCACCTGCAGAGAGTTGACGATAAGCTTCTTGTTGAGCGTGGGCAACACGCCGCCCGCCTGCATCCGCTTATCCTGGATGGCGGGATCCTGCTCGGGGATCTCATCGACCGCGATCATCGCGCCGCTCTTGTCGGCGGTGCGCCCCAACAGATAGTCACAGGAAACGCCGTAATAATCGGCGACCCGCACGACAAATTCCAGACCGCATTCGCGTATTCCTTTTTCATAATGCGACAACAACGCCTGCGAGATCTGCAGGTCGGCTGCCGCCTTTTTTTGGCTGGTGCCACGCTCCTTGCGCAGCAGAGTCAGGATGCGGGGAAATGCGGCGTTCATACGGGTTTCCTCACTTTTCTCGACTGATTTTTTACTCAGATAAAAACGTCCCCGAAATTTAGGGGAGCAATTCGACATTCTACGCTTTTCCGCGACAAATGTCAAGAGAATTTTACAGAAAGTTGATTTTTCTCGCTTTTTAACAAAATGTTGCGCGATTTTTTGGCAACACAGGAGGGTACTATGAAAACCTACAAGATCCATCTCATCCGCCACGGCATCACCGAAGCCAATCAGGACGGGCGGTATATCGGGCGCACCGATCTGCCGCTGTCCCCCGAGGGCTTATCTGCCCTGCTTGAACTCAAAGAACGATACCAATACCCCGGCGGCGTGCGGTTCTTCACAAGCCCACTCGCCCGCTGTCGGCAAACGCTCGAGGTGCTGTATCCCGGCTGTCAGCCCGAGACGGTCGAGGGTTTGCGGGAGTGCGACTTCGGCGAGTGGGAGGGCAAGAGCATCCGCGATCTCAAGAACGACGAACGCTTCCTGCAGTGGATGGAGGGCAAGACGCGCGACATTCCCGACGGCGAAGGAACGGAGGAGTTTCGAACCCGCGTATGCGCGGCGTTCGAGGGTATCGTCGGTGACCTGCTGCACAGCGGCGACACCGAGGCGGTGATCTGCACACACGGCGGGGTCATCACCCTACTGATGCAACTCTACTCCCTGCCCCGCCTCGATCCGAAGGACTGTCTTGCCGCCCCCGGCAACGGCTTTACCCTGCGCGTCACCCCGTCCATTTGGATGAACGAGCCCCTCGCCGAAGCACTATGCATTATTCCGTGGGAGAAGGAAAATCAGGATTGACAAATCTTACAGTTTTGTAACATTTCTTCCCTTTTTTAAAAGGATGTGCTATAGTAAAATTACAAAAGCGAATTTTGAGCGAGATCCCCGCTTTGAGAGGAGAATCGTTATGCATATAAAGAAACTGCTCAGCCTACTGCTGTGCGTCCTGCTGATGATCACCGCTCCGGCTGTCGCCGCACCGATCGCATCCGCCAAGACCGTCACGATGACGTGGAAACCGATGGAAAAGGCGTATATTTCGATCCTCTTCGACGACAACAATGCCGAACTTGAGCAAATGTACGACCTCGTCACCGGAGAATACGGTTTTCCGCTGTGCGTGGCGGTGCCGGTCAAATCTTATGATCAAACGCTCAATGCCGCCGCACGCCCCGACAGCCTTGACCTGCTGCACGAGATCGAAGATCACGGCGGCGAGATCCTCTCCCACTTGCTCACCCACAAAGCGCTCAACCGCGATGTGTCCCGGGACACCGTGGACTATGAACTCGGCAAGTCCTACCGTCAGCTGACCGCCGAGGGCTTTAACGTCAACGGTGTCATCCTTGCGGGCGGCGACGGAACTGAGGATACCGACGAGGAATACCGCGGGATGATCGAAGAGTACACAAGCAAATACTACAAATACAGCGATCTGTACGGCGTTTCCACGCAATATTATCATCCCTGCAAAAAAATTGACGACGACACCGATCGTCTTATCGGCTATATCGACGACGCTATTGAAAACAAAACGTGGGACGTACTCGCGGGGCATGACGTTGATACGGAGATCTTCCCGCAAGCCGAAGAAAAGGTGCGCCAAATCCTCGACTACCTCAAGCAAAAGCAGGACGAGGGCGTGCTGGAGGTCGTTACTTACAAAGAGGCACACGAAAAGTATGCCGATTGGGACGGCGACGTGGATTTCGGCGATACCAAATATACCGTTGATTTCTATTCCACCGACAACAAGACACTGCTGACGAGCGTCGTTGTTGCCGAGGGAGAGGCGGCAACCGCGCCTGAGCTCGATGTCGTCGGCGGTGTTAAATTCAAGGGCTGGAGCAACTCGTTCGACAACGTCACCGACAACACCCGCGTCTATGCCAAGTGTACCTATACAGACGGCAAGTCGGTCGAGGTGACGGATGCGCTGGCCGTCAGGCTCAAGCAGACCGTCACCACCACGACCACGACGGCAAAGCCGACCACCACCACGACTACGACGGCAAAGCCGACCACCACCCTGCCGACAACTACCACAACCGCAACCACGACCGCGACGGTAACCACGACCGCGACAGTAACCACCACATCGGCAACCACAACTACGACGACCGCCGCCCCCGAAAGCGACGTGCCGTCTGTATCGGAAAGTTCTGTGCCGGAGAGTGATCTGCCCGAGGACGATCCCGCCGACGCGCCAATCGTTTCGGATCCCGAGCAGCCACCCGCTGATAAACCGAGTGCCCTGCCCTTTATCCTCCTCGGCGCGTGTGCCGCCGTCGCGGCGGCAGCGATCGTCGGTGTGCTTATCCGGAACAAGAAAACGCCCCCGCCAACCGAATAAATCATTCTTCCCGCCGATGCCTGCGTATCGGCGGGCGATCTTTGCCCGAGCCACGAAGAACGGGACTTCCGCACCGAATCGACTGAAAAATAAAAAAATTAAAAAATTGTCAAAGTTTCTCTTTCCTTTTGTACACAAATAGGGTATAATACTTTGTGGAATAAATTTCTGGGAGGTTTTATTATGCCGTTAGTCAACACAAAAGAGATGTTCAAGAATGCCTACGAGGGCGGTTACGCCATCGGCGCATTCAACGTCAACAATATGGAGATCGTGCAGGGCATCATCGCCGCGTGTAAGGAGC
>CAZVSE010000002.1:0-67264 GCA_964629445.1 uncultured Ruminococcus sp.
CAAGCATATCCTTGTCTAACGCCTCGATCTCTTCGAGCGTTACCTTCTTTGCCATTGTGAGTTTCTCCTTTCTGGTTCATTTCTTCATTACAGAAAACAAATAGTTGTTTCTAAAACAGAAAAGCCACATCAATATTTTTCAAATAGTACGCTTTTCTTTTCTAATATTGCTAAATTCTCCCAGAATTTGAAATTTCATACCATTAATCGGAAAATTTATTGTTCAAGTTTATTGTTTGTTGCCAAAAGAGAAAAGTGATGTTTGTGCACATTTTACGATATCTAAGATTTCACCAAAAACTTTGAATGCACCTTATTGACTGTAGTGGCGAATTTTGGTAGAATGGCACTAAATTCGTCGAACCGCTTAAGCTACAAGGAGGATAATGTTTTGAGCTAGAATAATTCACTTGGGATAATACAAAACTCGGTAATTCGTAGTCTTTCCACGCAGATTATTGTATTTAAAATTAGCGGCGAATTTATTTCTGAGAAGCAACAAACGCATCAATTTGCGCCTGTGATATACGATACATCTTCCCGATTTTGTATGCAGACAGCTTTCCTCTGCGAATCCAATCCCAAACCGTAATTTGTTTTACCTTGAACATTTTTGCAACATCCTGACAAGTAAAAAGTTCCATTTCTTCTCATCTCCCTTTTCCTTTAACAAAAATACTTGCGTTTGCTTCGGTTTTGTGATACGATTGGTTTACCGAACTAATCTATCAACAATATTACCCGCTCAAACCAACTGTTTTGGTTGACTCGGTTTTCCGAAGTGCATTCGTATTGTACATCGGTTTTCTTAGTTTGTCAACACAAAATGATTAAGTTTTCCGAATTTGTGGAGGATGAACAAATAATGTATGAGATTTTTGAAAGTCTGATCAAAGAAAAAGGCATTACTGTCTATCGTTTCTGCAAGGACACCGGCATTGCACAAGCTACTATAATCGATTGGCGAAACGGTAAGAGTAAGCCAAAAGCTGACAAAATCAAAAAGATCGCCGATTACTTTGATGTATCAATTGACTACTTGATGGGTGAAACAAAAGCTAAAAAGCCCCTCATCAACGAAGATGAGGAGCTAACTGAGTATTTGGAAGCGTTAAAAAACCGTGAAGATATGCGAATGTTGTTCTCCATCTCTAAAGATTGTACCATCGAGGAGGTGAAGCAAGCCGTTCGTATTATCGAGGCACTGCGAAAGAAGGACTAAATCATGAATCTTGTTGATGAAGGGATATTCGTTCGGTATATCAAACTGCCCCGCGGTGTCAGAGCTGCAACCGTAACGAATAACGACGGCACCGTAAGCGTCTATATCAACGAATTACTGAGTGACGCCCGCGAAAAGCAAGCGGTCGAACACGAACTGAAGCATATTCGCGATAATCATTTATGGCTTGAGCGCTCGGTCGCTGTTGACGAACAAATAGCAGATCAAAACTAAAGCCTAAAAGGAGTGGATTTTAATGGCAATATCTTATCAAATGCGCGGATCCTTAACACCGGCACAATCTCGCGTAGGTCGATTTTTGGTGCATATGACCAGTTATCCAGAGAGATGGTGCACCGAAGACGAGATAAATGAGATCTATGCACTTAATCGTAGAGCGATCTCTTATGACCCGATCACCTATGAAACCGTATATATGACAGAGGAGCAATTTGCTCAGGAATTAGAAAAAGAGCCGATCAAATCGATTCTTAATAAATTAAGAGAAGGTATGGGCTTGTCCTTTATATATGGAAATGATGACATGCGTTAAAAAGATCCTGTTTTGGATCGTGTGTGGAGTATTTGTTCTACTGGCCATCGTTTTGTTCACCGCATCCTCAGCCAATTTTCTTCTCAATATTTGGGAGTGGATCAGCAAACTCGGAAACGGTAATCGGTGGATAGGCTCCCTTATATTGCCTCTGGCAATTTTGGGCGTTATTAACACGTTCCGCGGAGCGTTAAAAAACGCGCAAGTAGACGATGCTCGGTTAAAACTAAATAAGGTATGGAAATTGGCGATATATTCTATCATCTCATTGGCTGGATACGCATGTATGATTATCGCCTTCTCCAAAATATTTAGCTAAAAAAGCCAAAAGCCCCTCGCTCAGATTATGGGCGAGGGGCTAAATAAACACAAGAAGGAGGTTCTGCCGATGGTCTGCCGAAAATGCAAAAAAGAAATACCAGAGGACTCTCGTTTTTGCAACCTCTGCGGCACAAAGCAGGAGATCGAGCGCGCCATCAGGAAGAGAAGTGGCGGCGAGGGCACGGTGTTCAAAGATAAAAACGGCAAATGGATCGCCGAATACACCATCGGCTGGGACGAGGCAGATGGGAAGCTTAAGCGAAAAAGACGCAAAAAAAGAGGCTTCGCAACTAAGCACGAAGCCTTGGCATATCTACCTAACTTAAAGATGGAATTACCGCAACAGGATATGAACATCAAATTCAAAGACCTGTACGCCCAGTGGCTGGGTCTGCACAAGGAAAAGGTCGGCAAGTCTACCATAAACGGCTATAAGGCCGCTTTTAAGTATTATGAAGATCTACACTATGCTGAAGTTTGCAAGATCCGCACAGAACATCTGCAGAAGTGTATCGACGAATGCCCGCAAGGACGCCGCACAAAAGAGATGATGAAATCACTGGGAACGTGCCTGCTCCGCTACGCCATGCAGCTGGACATTGTGGATCGCAACTACGCCGAGTACATCTATATAAAGAAAGAAGAAGCCAAGGAACGCGTCGCATTTTCTACCGAGCAGCTTCAGGCTATGTGGGATAATGTGGACGAGGTACCGAACCTAAGATACGTCCTACTGCTCTGCTATACCGGTATGCGTCTCGGCGAAATGCTGAAAGCTAAAACAGAAAACTATCACCCCGAAGAGCGTTATTTCATTACCGGCTCAAAGACTAAAGCGGGCAAAGACCGCATCATCACGATTTCGCCGCGCATTTTGCCCTTTTTCGCCGATTTCGGCAATGGGGAGTATCTTTTCTTCCCTAACAGCAAAAGTCCGCAAGAAGGCAAATTTCGCGATAATATATTCTATCCGGCACTGCAGTCTGTAGGAATGGACGTTGTAAACCCCGATGGTACCCATCTGTATACTCCTCACTGCTGCCGTCACACATTTGCCACAATGATGAAAAATGTGGAGGCGCCAAGCACGGATAAGCAGAAGCTGATTGGTCACAGCAGCTTCGAAATGACCGCACATTACACTCACACCGATATCGATTCGCTCAGACGAATAACAGACTCTCTGTGATTGCCGTGGCTACCGCGTGGCTACCAACCTAGGTGGCAATCCGCGTATAACGCAAAACAAAAAAGTCCCGCAAACCCTTGAAAACAATGGGTTTGCGGGACTTTTTCACTTGGCGCGCCCGAAGGGACTCGAACCCCTGACCTCTTGATTCGTAGTCAAGCACTCTATCCAGCTGAGCTACGAGCGCATGTTGATTTAGTCAACGCATAGAATTATAGCGTTTTCTCCCCCGCTTGTCAAGGGAAAAATGAAAAATTCTTTTCTTTTTTTACGGATTTTTCTCTTTTCACTTTTGAACACATAAAAACCGCTTAACTGCACACCCTAATCTTGATATTTCACCGAACAGGAGGGCGTATCTTGGCCATCTCCATCATCCGCACGGTCATTCTCTATTTTCTGCTGATGACAGCAATGCGTGTCATGGGCAAGCGACAGCTCGGCGAGTTACAACCCTCCGAGTTGGTGGTGACCTTGCTGCTCTCCGACCTTGCCGCCGTCCCGATGCAGGAGAACAGCCTGCCACTCTTAAACGGTGTTCTCCCCATCCTCGTGCTCGTCGCGCTGGAGATCACCCTCTCTTGCTTAATGCTCAAATTCGCCCCCATCTCCCGCCTCATCAGCGGCTCACCGATGCCGGTCATCAAGGACGGCAAGGTGGACGAAAAAGCGATGCGTCGCCTGCGCCTCACCGTCGACGACCTCATCGAATCCCTGCGCGAGCAGAACATCTTCGACCTGCGGCAGGTGCAATACGCCATCGCCGAGACAAACGGAAAGATCAGTATCTTCTGCTACCCACAATATCAGCCCGCCACCCTCGGCGACGTCTCGTCGAAAAAGCCGCCGGACAACGGGATGCCGGTCGTCCTCATCAGCGACGGCAAACGCTCCGATTGGGGGTTGGCACTATGCAATCTGAATGACGCGTGGCTCAACCGGCAACTCAAACACCGCGACTGTCGACAGGAGGACGTCTTTCTGCTCACCGCAACAAAGCGCGGGGACGTGTTCCTGCTCACCAAGAAGGAAGTGAACGGATGAAACGGCTATGGCTCGCCGGCGGGATCTTCGCCGCGATACTCACCCTGTGTATAACCACGCTTCTCTATCAGCAGAGGCAGATAGACATCCTGCTTAGCGAACTCGACGGTGTCATCACCGCCTACGATGCCGGGGATATCAACAGTGCACACACACGTGCAATGGCACTCGAAGAGGCGTACGAGCGCCGTACACGTTTCTTTCCGTATTTTATGGCACACGGCGATCTGATCGAATGCCGCGAAGGCCTCTCTCTGTTGCCTTCCATCCTCAAGGACGGCGATACAGAGGAGTTTCATATGGAGAGCACTCGCTGCCGTATTCAACTCGAGCGCCTTGCGGCGTCCGAATTACCCACATTTCAAAACATTCTATAAATGTTCACGACCTCAGCCGATGGCTGAGGTCGTGGTTGTTGTTGTCATTGTTGTCGTTGTTGTCTTCTCGGAAAGAGGAGAAAATTCTGTATACAGATCGATCGCGTCGTAGGTCGCCTCCCAGCGATTACTGCCCTTGAGGGTGACGAGGATATAGTCGTGTCCGTCAAGACCCTCTGCGTAGCTGACAACGGTATGCCCCGCCTCAGTGGTGTAGCCCGTCTTACCGGCAACCACCGTCGCGCCGTCCGGCTCGGTGCCGTACATACGGCTAAACAGCGTGCTTGTCAGCAGGATCCCCTCAGGATGCTGTGGGGTTGAGGCGGTGGTATACTGGTAGGTCGACAGCACCTGCCGACAATGCTCATTCTCCATCGCCACGCGCAGGATCACCGCCATATCCTCGGCGGTGGTGTAATGGTCAGGATCGTGCAGACCGCTGGTGTTGGTGAAATGGGTGTTCTTGAGCCCCATTTCCACCGCGCGCTCATTCATCATCGCTACAAACGCCTCGTCGGTACCCGCCACATATTCCGCGAGAGCTTGACACGCGTCCGCACCCGACGGCAGAATTGTACCGTATAACAGATCCTCCATCGTCACCTCTTCGTTATTGAGGAAGCCCGCAACCGTCGCGTTCGCGATATACAGCGGATCGGTGATCGCGTAGGTCATTGTGAAAGTATCGGTGAAATCCGTGATGTTCTCCACCGCAACGAGCAGGGTCATCACCTTAGTCACCGACGCAGGATAGGTGCGCACATCTGCATCCTTAGCGGCGATGACGCGGTTGTCGTTCACATCCATCAACAGAGCATAATCCGCGTCTACCGCATCGGTCAGCGTCACCGTATCCGCGGTATAGACAGGATAGACAGGCTTCGGCTCCGGTGCCGGTTCGCTGACCGTCGACGATGTGGATGGCTGATCGGTCGGCACGACCCGTGCACGGCGTGTGAGATGGATCGGGATCGCGATCGCAGCAATCACCACCGCAAGGATACACCCCTCAACGACGCGCTGACGGATGCGCGCGCGTCGCCGCCTTTTCGCCCGACGACGTGCGCGCTGTTCGGCGGATTCCCCATTGTTGTACTCCCGCATCTCTTTTACCTCCATAACGCGATAGCCTCCGCTCTCGCGGAGGCTCAAACACGGTTAATTTAAAGCGTTTTGTTCCTTCAGCGTAACCGTTACCTCAAAAGAGGTCACCCGTCCGTTGCGGCTCGAACGCAGAAGGGTCACTGTCACGCGGTCGCCGACCTGGTGCTTGGCAAGCTCGGTACGCAATTCGCCGTAATTCGTCACATCGACATCATCCACCGCAACAATGAGGTCGCCTGCCTCCACACTCGTACCTTCAAAGCAGGAGCCTTCCTCGATGCTGGTGATGAGAAAACCGTTATACATCCCTGAGGACACCGTCTGCCCCATTACACCGAGCGCAACGCGGCCCTTGACATAGCCGTACTTGAGCAGCGCATCCAGTACATCCTTCGCCTCGTTGATCGGGATGGAGAAGCCAAGCCCTTCATAGCCGGTCGCGGCGATCTTCGCGGAGTTAATGCCGACGACCAAACCCTGATTATTGAGCAGCGGTCCACCGGAGTTGCCGGGGTTGATCGCTGCATCGACCTGCAGGCATTTGATCGCATAGCCCGTGTCGTCATACACATCGCGCGCGAGCGCGGATACGTAACCGAAAGTTGCCGTCCAGGAAAGCCCCGCAGCGTTACCGAGTGCGACCACGCGGTCGCCGACCGCGAGCGAGGAGCTGTCCCCGAACTGCGCCGCAGTCAACCCCGTAGCATTAATCTTGACGACCGCGAGGTCGGTGGACTCGTCGAAACCGATCACCTTGGCGTTTTCATAGGTCGTACCGTCGTAGGTAGTGACATCCACACGGTCATAAGCCTCGCCCGTGTTCTCGTTGATCACGCAATGCCAGTTGGTGATGATGTAACCATCCTCACTCATAACAATACCGCTCGCACCACTCGCCTCAACAAGCTCGCTCTCGCCGAAATTGAAGCTGGTGCTCTTAGTATAGGTGGTGATGACCACCGTGGAGTTAAAATTGCGATTAACGATCTCCTTATTGCTCAGACCGCCGTCGTTGTCGTCCCAGTCGGAGATCTCCAAAGAAGGTGCGCTGTTATCAGCTGTTTCATCCGCCGACACGGTCAGGTCGGAAGCATCCGACGAGGCGTCGGAACGATCGGACATCAACCCCATCCCTAAGAACACGATCGAGGTAACCACCGCCACCGCGCACAAGATCGCCAGCGCCACCATCGCACCGTTACCCCTCTTTTTCGGGGGCTGCGGCGGGGCCGGCGGTGTATACGGCGTGTACCCGCTCGGCTGATAGCTCGGCGGAGCAGGAGGCGTCGGCGGCGTTACAGGCTGCTCGGGACGCGGCGGTACATAGCGGTAGCTGCCGTCGCTGCTCCAACCGTTATAGGGCGCCTGCTCGGGTGCGGGCGCGGGCGCGGCGGGTTGCTCGGGTGCGGGCGGCATCGCCTGCTCAGAGACGGGCGCGGCAGGTTGCTCCGCCAACGGCTCGTCGTTCGGCGTTGTCGGCTGCACCGTCACAGGGAACGGCTCGTTATTCTTCTCCGGCTCCAGCGGGTTATTCCATTGATCAGTCATAGTTCTGCACGACCTTTCCGAGTAATAAGTTTGTCACAGTTTAGTATAAGAAAAAAATATGGTAATTATTTGAACAGAATCATAAGAATTATTGAATAAGTGCGACATCAGTCGGTGCGGCAGGCACCCAGAAGGAAAACTCCGTGAATTCTCCCTCGACCGAACGCACCGTGATCTCTCCGTGGTGAAGATTGATCACCGTCTTAACGATGTACAGACCGAGTCCTACCCCGTTCTTATCCAACGCACGGGAACGGTCACTCTTGTAAAAACGCTCGAAGATCTGCGGCATCTCCTCGGCAGGAATACCCGCGCCGCTGTTACGGACGGTCACGGTCACCCGTCCGTCCGCTTTCACCAGTCGCAGGTCGATACAGCCACCGTCATTCGTGAACTTGATCGCGTTATCCACAAGGTTATACAGCACCTGACACATCAGGTCATAGTCGCCGTCGATCTCAGCTTTTCCGCAGTCTTCCAGTCCCGTAATGCGCAGGTTCTTCTTCTCAATACGCTGTTCGGAGGACACCAACACACTGCACAGTGCCTCGGTCAGATCCATCCGCACGGTGCTCATCTTAAGCTCGCCGCTGTCGATGCGGGACAGATCCAGCATCGAGCGCACCAAACGGGAAAGGCGCTTGACCTCGTCGGACACGACCTTCATATACCGCGGCTGCTGTTCTGGCGGGATGGTGCCATCCAGCATCCCGTCGATAAAGCCCGCGATGGTGGTCATCGGGGTCTTGAGTTCGTGGGAAACGTTCGCCACAAAGCTGCGGCGCATCATCTCGACCGAGGACAGCGACACCGCCATATGGTTGAGCGCGTCGCCGAGCTCCGCAACCTCATCCTTGCCCCGCACCTTGATGCGGGCACTGAAATCGCCCCCGGCAAATCGCCGCGTCGCCGCCGCCATCTGGCGCAACGGACGAACGATGTGCAGAGTCAGCAGGTAAACGACCACGAATGACAGCGTTGTCGCACCGAACGCCGAGACCAGGTATACCTTAAAATTCGAACTGAGCGTGTTCCCGATCGAAGTCGTCGGTGCAGACACCAGCACATAGCCGATGACACGCTCTTTCACGAGGATCGGTGTTGCGGCGGCATATTGCGGTCGTTCAAACAGCCCCTCCAGTGTCGAGATCACAAACAACGACTCCGTGACCTGCCCCGTGATCTTACCGAGCGAGGTCTTCTTCGCCAGCGGCAGAAGTGCCTCATCGGAGCAGAGCAGGACTTCACCCTCGGCATCCGAGATAAATATCGTCGCGTCGATCGCGTCCCCCATCAGGTTAAGAAACGGGGTGAGCCGCTCCTGATCGAGCACGTACACGATCTCCCTGCCGCCGACGTGGGTCTCGAGCGCCGTGACCACCGTATGCTGGGCGATCGCGTCGGCGTTCTCCTGCAGCAATACACGCTTATCCTCGGTCAGCGAGCGGGTGAACAGAATGATCTGCAAGCCGCTCATCACCAGAAAGCCCGATAGGATGATCAGCGATATGATCGTATAATATTTGGAAAAAACGCTTTTAAACATCGCGTTACCTCCCCTATCAGGAGTCTTTTACCTCAAACTTATATCCGACGCCCCATACGGTCTTAAGCGTCCACTGCTCGGACACGCCGTCCAGCTTTTCACGCAGGCGCTTGACGTGCACGTCGACGGTGCGGCTGTCGCCGTAATACTCAAAGCCCCACACCTCATCAAGCAACTGATCGCGGGTATACACACGGTTGGGGTTGCTCGCGAGATGGTAGATGAGCTCCATCTCCTTCGGCGGGGTGTCGATCATCTTGCCGTGTACCCGCAATTCGTAGTTTTCCATATTGATATACAGCCCGTCATATTCTACCTGACGGATCTTTTTCGCCTCGTTGACGCCACTGCGGCGAAGCACCGCCTTGATGCGGGCGATAACCTCTTTTGCCTCGAAGGGCTTGACCACGTAGTCGTCCGCGCCGAGTTCCAGCCCGAGTACGCGGTCGAACACCTCGCCCTTGGCGGTGATCATAATAATGGGGCACTGCGACTTTTTGCGGATCTCGCGGCATACCTGCCATCCGTCAAGGTGCGGCATCATCACATCGAGCAACATCAGATCGGGCTTTTCGGCGTCGAACATCGCCACCGCCTTCGCACCGTCGGATGCGATGACCGTATCAAAGCCTTCCTTTTCCAAATACAGGCGCAGAAGTTCACAGATGTTGCTGTCATCATCCACGACCAGTATTTTAATTCCTGCCATAGGGTAAACCTCCTTCGACAAATTTTCGTGTGAAACTCTATCCTCTACAGTTTACCACATTTTTAATCCGGTGTATGAACAAAAGTTGAATTATTCGGTGAGAATATGGTTGATGAGCGTATTCGAGAGCAGGAAGCCTTCGCGGGACAAGCGAATACCCGCCGCGTCCTGTATCACCAGCGCCGATGGCAGTGCCGCCGCCCGCTCGCACCACGCCGACGGAATCGGCTCGCCGAAGCGCGCGGCATACGCCGCCGCGTCGATGCCCGCGGTCAGTCGCAGGCGTAAGAGAGCGTATTCCGTCGGGCTGCCGACAGGGATAGTGCCCGACGACTCGTCGGCGGGCTCGACCCCGTTCATAAAGCTCGCGAGATCCCGCGGGTAAGCAAACCGCCGCCCACCGAGACACGAACTCGCGGCGGGACCGATGCCGAGATACGGCACGCTTAGCCAATATTTGAGGTTATGGCGGCTCTCCCGTCCGCTAAGTGCGGTGTTGGAGATCTCATATTGCCGATAGCCGAGGGCATCAAGTTCATCCATTGCCGAAAGATAAAGATCGGCGGTCGTGTCCTCGTCAGGTAGGGGTGGTGTACACCGCCCGTAAGGGGTGTTCGGCTCGACCTTGAGCAGATATGCCGACACGTGCGTCGCACCGAGTGCCGCCGCAACGCGCGCCGACTGACGCGCGGTCGCTTCGGACTGCCCTGAGATGCCGAGCATCACATCCAGCGAGATATTGCCGATTCCCGCGGTGCGGGCATCCGCGACCGACCGTTCAACGTCAGCGAGCGTGTGCCGCCGACCGAGAACAGCAAGTTCGTTTGCGCAGGCGGACTGCATCCCAAGGGACAAACGATTGCCCCCCGCGGCGGCAAACGCCGCAAAGGTCTCCCGCAGATCGTCCGCGGGATTGGCTTCCAGCGTGATCTCCGCATCGGTGAGCCCGAACAACGCCCGCGCGCGGTCGATTACCGCGGTGAGCCGCTCGCTGCCGAGTAACGCAGGCGTACCGCCACCGAAATACAGCGTGTCCGCCGCCGTATCGGGCAAGCGCACCGCCCAATCGTCCAGCACGGCACACACGCGCGCGGCGTAGGCGTCAAGCTGATCGTCGGTCGGCGTTTCTAACGAATAAAAGTCGCAATACGGGCATTTGGACAGACAAAACGGCACGTGAATATACAGACCCAGCGCATCCATCCCGTCCAACGCCCCTTTCGCATAATTATATAGAATATTCTATCATATTTTTTTACAGAGAGCAAGACTCGATAGCGGATTTCCTCTTGACCGCCGTCGAAGGATGGAGTATAATATAAAAGAAAGTAATATCCTGTCGATGAATTTTATACGAAAGGACGATCAACCTATGGATTCGGTACAGAAAGTGACCCTTAATATCTGCGGCACCGATTACGTCATCACCACCGACGAGACCCCCGGCTATATGCAGGAACTCGGCGCACAGGTGGATGCCCGCATCCGCAACCTGATGAACAGCAACAACCGCACCTCCCTCGTGATGGCAGCGGTGATGACCGCGCTGATGCAGGCGGACGAGGCGAAGAAGGCGACCCAGACCGCGGACAATCTCCGCAAACAGCTCAAGTCCTTCTTCGACGACAACAACCGTTCCCGCTCC
The DNA here is from genome assembly GCA_964629445.1 of uncultured Ruminococcus sp. GTDB lineage: Bacteria > Bacillota > Clostridia > Oscillospirales > Acutalibacteraceae > UBA5905. Next base: position 11,259 of record CAZVSE010000002.1, read on the forward strand.
GAGACCGAGAATCTCCGCCGTGAGGTCGCCCGTCTCAAGCAGGACAACGAAAATCTGCTCAGAAAGCTGGCCGAGCGTTGAAAAAAGCTCGGTTAGAAGTGCTGGCTCCTGCCGGCTCGACCGAAAGCCTGATAGCGGCGGTGCGTTGCGGCGCCGCCGCTGTTTATTTAGGGCTTTCCGATTTCAACGCCCGTCGAGCGGCTCATAATTTCACCGAGGACGAGCTCGCCGAGGCAGTCGCTTACTGCCACGCGCGCGGGGTAAAGGTGCATCTGGCGCTCAACACATTGGTGCGGGACGACGAGATGACGGATGCCCTGCGCGCCGCCGAGACCGCCTGCCGCCTTGGAGTGGATGCGCTTATTGTGCAAGATTTAGGGCTTGCGCGATGCCTGCGCGCCGCCGCGCCGACAATGCCGTTGCACGCCTCAACACAGCTCTCCTGCCACACACCCGCGGGGGTCGACCTCCTGCGGGATGCGGGCTTTTCCCGCGTGGTGCTCGCGCGTGAGATGAGCCGCGAGGAGATCGCGGCGTGCGCAGGACGCGGGGTAGAACTCGAGGTGTTCGTACACGGTGCGCTGTGTATGAGCGTGTCAGGGCAGTGCTATTTCTCTGCGATGCTCGGACGGCGCAGCGGCAACCGCGGCGCGTGCGCCCAGACCTGCCGCCTGCCCTTCGCGCCCACCGATACAGGCAGTAAGCCCCGTTCTCCCGATGCGGCGGCACTCAGTCTGAAAGACAACTGTCTGCTCGACTATATCGCCGAATTGGAAGATCTCGGTGTGACCTCGCTCAAGATCGAGGGGCGAATGAAGCGCCCCGAATACGTTGCGGCCGGCTGTGCTGTCTACAGCGCCGCCGCCCGCGGTGAGGCGGTCGCCCCTGACACACTCGATGCACTCAAAAAAGTGTTCTCCCGAACGGGCTTCACCGACGGCTATTACACCCACCGCCTTGGCGGTGCGATGTTCGGCACCCGCCGCAAGGAGGATGTCACTGCGGCGGCTGGGGTACTCGGCGGCCTTGCGCGGCTGTACGATAAGGAGACACCGCTCGTACCGGTGACGATGAATTTTGCCGCCCACACAGAAGCCTGCACTCTCACCGTGGCAGACAAGGACGGACACCGCGTCTGCGTCACCGCTGACGGCGCCGAGCAGGCGATCAACCGCCCGCTCGATCCCACCCGCGCAAAAGAACAGCTCGCCAAAACGGGAGGCACGCCGTTCTATACCACGGCGATCGATGTCGCCGTCGACGAGGGACTCACACTGCCGATGGCGCGGCTCAACCACCTGCGCCGCGAAGCACTCGACCGATTGCTCGACGCACGCGGCAAAACGGCCCCCATTCCCTTTGACATCACCGCCGTGCCGCCCTGCCCCACAGGCAAGACGATGACCGAAACGGCGTGGTTTATCCGTCTCGCGGACGCGGCGCAAGTTTCCGAAGCCTTGCGTCCCTATCTCGTGTTCCTGCCGCTTGACACCCCGACCGACACCATCCGCGCGCTGACTGCCGCGGGGCAAAAGGTCGGTATCGATATCCCGCGCGGGATGTTCGGGCGAGAGGATAGCATCGCCGCCGCCCTGCGCGATGCCGCCGAGGCGGGTGCTGTCGCCGCGCTGTGCGGCAATATCGGCGCGATCCCGCTCGCAAAAGCCGCAGGGCTGTCCCCCATCGGCGGCTTCGGGCTCAATGTGATGAACAAACAGGCACTTTCGTTCTGTAAAGGTGTTCGCCTTGCCGCCGCAACGCTGTCGATGGAACTGACCTTCCCGCAGATACAGTCGCTCAGCGACACGCCGCTACCCATCGGCATCCTGCTGTACGGGCGACAGCCGCTGATGCTCACCCGCAACTGCCCGCGCAGATCTGCACTCGGCTCGTGTGCGGACTGTCAGCATCAAGGTTTGACAGACCGTACAGGCGCGCAATTCCCCGTGATGTGTGCAGGCGGGTGCAGTGAGGTACTCAACACCGTGCCGCTCTACTGGGGCGACCGAATGAGCGAAATACCGCGCGCGGCTTTCTATCTTTTCCATTTCACCACCGAAACCCGCGACGAAGTCGCTGAGGTGCTCACCGCCTATCGGCAGGGCACTCCCCCGCCGCCCGCCATCACACGCGGTCTCTACCGCCGCGGAGTGGAATAAAAGGTTAAAAAAGACATATCTATGCAACGCCCGCCTTTTTGCGTAAAGGCGGGCGTGTTTATTGTAAGCGAAAATTCCCGGCTAAACCACACATTTTTATTTCTTGACAAAATTCCTCTTGACAAATCGGCCCAAAAAGTGTATTATTGTACTAGTGAAGTAACACAGTTTAATTTCGGAGGTGATTGAATGGCGTGGGTTCTGGACAAAAACAGACCGCTCAGCCCCCAGATCTGCGAGCAGGTATGCCTGCACATCGCGCTGGGGCAACTAAAACCGAACGAACGGCTGTATTCGGTGCGCGAAGCGGCGCTCGAGGCGGGGGTCAACCCCAACACCGTACAGCGGTCGTTCGAACTGCTCGAGCAGCAGAACATCCTGTATTCCGTGCGCGGGTCGGGGTGGTATGTTGCCGAGGACATTTCCCCCGCGATGGAAACGCTCAAAAATCTGTGGAAGGAAAAGACCGCCGCGTATTTCGCAGCGATGGAAGCACTCGGCTTGACACCGCAGGCCATCAAAGACTATGTAGAGGAGTGGAATATATGAGCGAGTTATTGGTTTGTAAAAACCTCACCAAAAAATACGGCAACGTCCTTGCGCTGGACGGTGTGAACATCACGCTGGAGGGCGGCAAGATCGTCGGTCTGCTCGGGCCGAACGGTTCGGGCAAGACGACACTGATCAAAATTCTCAACGGGCTGCTCACCCCGACCGCGGGGCGAGTATTGGTAGACGGCGAGGTGCCGGGTGTCGAGACCAAAAAGATCGTTGCCTATCTGCCCGACAACGTCTATCTTAACACCTGGATGACGGTTAAGCAGATCGTCGATTATTTCAAGGATTTCTATGCCGATTTCCGCGAGGAGCTCGCCTATCAGATGCTTGAGCGGCTGGACATCTCCCCGAGCCGCAAGCTCAAATCCCTCTCCAAGGGCAACAAGGAGAAGGTGTGCCTCATCCTCACGATGAGCCGTAACGCGAAGCTCTACGTACTCGACGAGCCGATCGCGGGCGTCGATCCCGCCGCGCGTGACTACGTCATCTCCACCATCATCAACAACTATAACCCCGATGCCACCGTGCTCATCTCCACCCACCTCATTGCGGACATTGAGCAGGTGCTCGACGAGGTCGTGTTCATTCAAAACGGTAAGGTACTGCTGCAAAAGGCCGTCGATGCCATCCGCGAGGAAAACGGCAAGAGCGTCGACGAGCTGTTCCGGGAGGTGTTCAAATGGTAAAGAAGTTATTTAAACACGAGTTCGCCTACTATATGCGCTCAATGCTGCCGATCTACGGCATCCTGCTCGCGATCGCGGCGGTCAGCCGTATCATCCAATTCTTTGAGACCGACAACTCTGTCTATAACACCGTGAACACCCTATCCATCATCACCTTTGTGGTCGCGATCATCGCCGTGTTTGCGATGACGATGGTGTTCACCATCACCCGCTACTACCGCAATCTATTTACCAGCGAGGGATACCTCTCCTTCACCCTGCCCGTCACCCCGACACAACATATTCTGACGAAGATGACCAGCGCGGTTCTGGTGCATCTGGTGTCCATTGTCGCCGCAATACTGGCGATATGCATCATCACCGCGGGCGATGTGCTCATCGAGATCGGCAACGCGGTCCGCTACATCATTGACCTGATCCCCGAAAGACTCGCCTTCTCCTTCAAGGAAACCACCGCCGCCCAGTGGCAGGTAAACATTTGGCTGTTTGTTTTCGAGTTTATTCTGCTGGTCATTGCGGCGTACATCTACCAGATGCTGTTATTCTATGGTTGCATCACTGTCGGACAGATGTTCCACAAGAACCGCGTCCTCGCCGCCGTCGGCGTGTATTTCGGCTATTATATGGTCACGCAGGTCATCAGCACCATCGCGCTCATCATCTCCCAGCATCTGCCGTGGGAAGACCTCAGCTTAATCTTTATGGACGCTCCCATCGGATGCATCCATTCCCTGCTGATCGGGTACACTCTGCTCAACCTACTGATCGCGACGGGGCTGTTCTTCGTCTCCCGCTTCATCGTCCACCGTCGTCTTAATCTGGAATAAGGAGGAGAAGATGATGAAAAAAGCAACACGCTTAATCGCTCTGTTCGCGGCGCTCGTGCTCGTCTGCCTGTCCGCGACCGGCTGTAACGCGATCGACGAGATGCGAAACAACCAAGCGTTTTACACCGAAACCGGCGGGGTAAAACTGCGCGGCACCGATTACCTCCCGTTGCCCGAAAATGAGTATTTCCGCCCCTTCAAGCACGACGACAGTACCGTCATCCGCATCACCGAGCCGGACGTTCCCGTTCTACTCAGCTCGCAATTCGGAGATTACGGCACGCTGTATAACGACGGAGAGATCCTGTATTCCAACTATATGGACAACTATTATTGCCGCGTGGATAAATATGCCCAATACAACGCTGTACTGGCTGCTCCCTTTGAGCCGACCGGTTATTGCTACACCTATTACGTGCTGAACACCGATACATTGGAGTATATCGAGCACATCTATCAACTCACCGACGAGCAAACGAAGGCGGTGGATGAGATCCTTGCCACAGTCACCCCAACCGCGCAGGACGAGAATGCCAACTATACCTACGATTATTTCGTAGAACTGAATGCCTGTGACGACACGATGCTTCTGCGCGACGAAACGGTCAGCATCGCCATAAACGGTAAAGAGTATACGATCGTTCGCCCCAACTACAACGGAGAACGCGAGGACCTCAATTACACCGTGCCGTCGGAGTATAGCACGATGTTTGATAGCATCGTAAAGCAAGGATTCGACGCCGCCAAGGCCACGGACAAATATTACGACGAACTCTATGACTACGACGAAGACGAATACGACATCGACTACGAGGTAGTATAAACACAAAGAACTCCCCACCCGCTCGGGTGGGGAGTTCTTCTTCTCTTATTTCAGGAAGCCGCTGACGATCTGCTCCTCCGCCTCTTCTTCGGTCAGCCCGAGGGTCATCAGCTTAATAAGCTGTTCGCCCGCGATCTTGCCGATCGCCGCCTCGTGAATAAGCGCCGCCTCAAGGTGGTTTGCGGTCACCTCGGGGATCGCGCTGACGCAGGCGTCGTCCATAATGATCGCGTCGCACTCGGTGTGTCCCGAGCAACGGTTGTTGCCGTTGATACGAGAGCGGAACACCTGCTTCGACGTACCCTTCGCGACCGAGCGGGAGATGACGTTCGCACTGCAGTCCTCGCCGTCCATATCCACGATGAAATCCGTCTCGGCATACTGCTTGCCGTGGGTCATAATTTTCTCTTTGACGATGAGGGTCGCGCCGTCGCCGAGCCTGCCCTTCGTCACACGCACGGTGGAGTTGATGCCCTTGATCTGGGTGGTCTCCATCTCCATATACGCGCCCTCGTCCAGTTCGACGATGGTGGTGGGGTTCATCACGTTCTCGCCGTTGCCGTCCCCCTCGCCATAGTGCTTCTCAATATAGCGCAGGCGCGCACCCTTCGCGAGATGGAAGGAGTGGATGCCGTCGTGGCGGGATTCATCGTCACCCGTGTTGTGGATGCCGCAGCCCGCGACGATGGTGATGTCGGCATCCTCACCGATATAAAAGTCGTTATATACGAGATCCTGCAGACCCGTCTGGCTGATAATGACGGGAATATGCACGCTCTCGTTCTTGGTGCCCGCCTTGACGATGATATCAATGCCGGGCTTGTCCGTTTTGGTGACGATGTCGACATTCTCGGTCGTCGCACGCGACGAGAGCTGCCCGTTGGCGCGGATATTGTACGCGCCCTGCGGCACGTCGTGCAGATCCGCGATCTGCTCGAGCAGATTTTTTTCGATCTTATCCATACTTATACCTCTTATAACTTATCCGTCAGCACCGAGCATGCCTCGTGGCTACCGAGCAGTTCGGGCAAAATATCCTGCCGCGCACCGTCGGCTTTCACCTTGCCATCCGCAAGCACGATGACGCGGTCGGCGATGTTGAGGATGCGTTCCTGATGGGAGATGATCATGATCGAGCCGCCGAGCTTTTCGTGCATCTTCTCGAACACCTGAATGAGGTTATTAAAACTCCACAGGTCAATGCCCGCCTCCGGCTCGTCAAAGAGCGAGAATTTCGTTCCGCGGGCGATGATCATCGCGATCTCGATGCGTTTGAGTTCCCCACCCGAAAGGCTGGCGTTGATCTCACGCCCGATATATTCGCGCGCACACAGCCCTACCTCTGACAGATACGAGCACGCCTCGGTGATAGTAATGTCGCGGCCCGCCGCGAGGGTGATGAGGTCACGCACCGTCAAGCCCTTGAAGCGCACCGGCTGTTGAAAGGCAAAGCTGATTCCCTTTTTCGCGCGCTCGGTAATGCTCAGTTCCGTGATATCCTCGCCATCGAGCAGGATGCGCCCCGCCGTCGGCTTGTTGATGCCTGCGATGACCCGCGCGAGGGTGGATTTACCGCCGCCGTTCGGACCGGTTACGGCAACAAACCGCTCGTCGATCGTGAGATCGATATTTTTTAGGATCTCACGTTGTGTGCCGTCGTTATCAACGATAAATGATACATTTTGCAATTCTAACATACAGGTTTATACCTCCGTGCCGGTTGCGGTAATCTCGTAGGTGATCGTCTCCAACGTATCATCTGCGATCATAACGTGCTCAGGCTTGATGTAAAAAGTGTAGGTGTTCGTGCCGCCCGCGGGCACCGTATAAGTGTCGTCGACCCCCGCGGTGTAACCGCTGGCAACAAGCTCGCCGGTCTCCCCATTGGAAATCTTGACCTCCAGCGTATCAAGGCGGATTGCCTTATCGACACCGTTACCAAGCGTCATATAAACGCACAGATATCCGCCGTTGGTGTAATACACTTGATTAACGACGGCGGTGATCCCGTCGTCCGACAACTCGGGTGTCGCCTCAGGATCATAAAAATAGCCGGGGGTATCATCGCTCATTTCATATAGCAGTTGTTTATTCGCATTGGAAATGTTGATGCCGAGAACAACACCCGCTCCGATCAACAGGACAAGCAGAATGATCCCCATCACCAACAGATCCTTTCGGCTCTCCTTCGGGGCGGCTTTTTTCGCCTCTTTGGCAAGACGGCGCGCCTCGCGCAGCGCCGCGAGTTCACAAGCTCTCTGCGCCTTCGCCTCCGCCTTGATCTCCTCACGGGATTTCGATCGACCGAAGATCTCCAGTTCGCTCTCTTGCGCTTCCTCGTGATCCATCAATGTGGTCTTGTCGTCAAATTTATTCAAAAAGGTCACATCCTTATCCTTGTTCCGTATTATTTTACACGACTTTATGCGGTTTGTAAAGAGTATTAAACAAAAAAGAGGCGCACAACAATCATATTGTGCGTCTCTCGAAAAAACTTATTCTCACTCAGCCGCGCCATTCACAGTAATGATGATTACAGGCGCTTCAAAAGTGTCGTAGGCGTTCTTGATCTGTTCGGGTTCAATGTACACCTTACAGGTATTTGTGCCACGCGCGGGAATCGTGATATCTTGCGGGATGTCCTTGACACGGCAATCGACCGTGACCTCGTCGGTCATCCCGTTGGAGACCTTAACATCCAGCGACTCAAGCGTAACTGCCTTATCCGAACCGTTCCCAAGCGTCAAAGCAAGACACAGATGCCCGCCGTTGGTGTAGTACATCTCATTGACCACGGAAGTAATGCTGTCTGCCTTCAACTCCGGATCTACCGTACCGAGGAAGTAATGAGCAGAGTCTTGTTTGATGTTGTATGCATCATTCTGAACATCGGATGTCTGTGAAGAACTGTTCTCCGGCACCAAAGAGTTCCCACCCGAAACATCGGTATCTCCTTGTCCGCCTTTGCCAAACAGCAAAATCGCGCACACGACAACGATCACACATACAGCAATGATCGCCCCGAGCCAAAACCACTTTCGATTTAATCGACTAAACATCGGTTGCTTATTATTCAAAATACAGTCCCACCTTCTTGTTAATATAAAAATAGTACACGATTTTTCTCGTTTTGTAAAGAGAAATCGCAAGAATTTTTAAAAAATGAAAAAGCGGGACAAAGTCCCGCTTTCACCTAAAACATATCCGTCACATTTTCAAGCAAATCGCCGATGGAATGGAGCGTTTTGCCGGCGTTGCGCTTAAGTCCCTTTTTGTTTTTCTTTACATAGCAAGTACCGACCACGCCGGCGGCACAACCGAGCGCCACGCCCATCCCCATACCTTTCATAAAGTTACCGAATGTTCTATTCACAGCCACACGCCTCCTTTCGGCGTTAGTGTGTGCAGGTAGCAAAAAAATATCACGGGATCGCGAATTTTTCTTGCGTCGGCAGACGGCGTGTGCTACTATTGGATATAGAATTGACAAAAAAGGAGTTTTTCTCTTGCCTACTCTCAACATTGTACTCGTCGAGCCGGAGATCCCGCAAAACACCGGCAACATCAGCCGCACCTGCGCTGCGACCGGCGCGCGCCTGCACCTCATCGAGCCGCTCGGTTTTCGCATCGACGATAAAAAGCTCAAACGCGCGGGGCTGGACTACTGGCATCTGCTGGACATCACCTATTATCAAGACCTCGACGACTTTTTCGCGAAGAATACAGGACCGTTTTTCTATTTTTCCACCAAAGCAAAACACATCCACTCGGACGTGACCTACCCCGACGGTGCCTATCTCGTCTTTGGAAAGGAGACCAAGGGACTGCCCGAGGGGCTGTTGCACGACAACCCCGATTCCTGCGTGCGACTGCCGATGATCGACGACGATTCCGCCCGTTCACTCAACCTTTCGAACTCGGTGGCAGTCGGTGTCTATGAAGTGCTGCGGCAGTGGAACTATCCGAATATGCGCACCACAGGGCATCTGACGCAATTCGAGGATTAACGTATCCACTAACAGTAAATAATCAGCAGAAAAGCAGGCGTAAGGAAAATTCCTTACGCCTGCTTTGTTTTGGCATTCTTATTCACCAAATTTCCCGCCCTCGACGCGGATAACGCGGTCGCAGATCTCGAGTGCCGCAGGGCGGTGGGAGATGCAGAGGCAGGTCTTATCGGGCAGGCGATGCAGGTTGCGCAGCACCAACTCCTCCGTCGCCTCATCCAGCGAGGCGGTCACCTCGTCGAGCAGTAGGATCGGCGCGTCGCACAGCACCGCCCGCGCAATAGCCAGACGCTGGATCTGTCCCTCCGAAAGCCCCGCGCCCCGCTCACCGAGCGACGTATCCAAACCATTCGGCAGCGCGCGGATAACATCGCCGATCGCCGCCGTGTCCGCCGCCGTCCAGATATCCTGCTCCGTTGCATCGGGACAACAGAAGGCGATATTCTCACGGATCGTGCCCGACAGCAGAATGCTCTGTTGCGGCACGTAGGCAAACAGCCCGCGCGTCGCCGCACCGAGAGGATAACGTCCATCCTCGGTCACCGCGGTGAGCGTGCCGCTCTGCGGCGCATAAAATCCGAGCATCAGTTTAAACAGTGTCGACTTGCCGATGCCGGAGAAACCGGTCAGCGCGATAAATTCACCTCGCCGCACCGTCAGTGACGCCCCTGTCAGTACGGGGTGCTCGGCTTCATAAGCGAAGCGCACATCGTCGATCTCGATCGCCCGCATCGGCGTCGCGTGCCAATCCACCAACGGCAGCGACTCGCGCGGCTCGTCGGGCATGGCCTCCAACTCAATAAGCCGCTCAGCGGACGCGAGCATATTGTAATATTGCGGCATTAGCCCCGACATATTCATAAAGGGCATCCGAATCTGCCCGACGATCTGCAAAAACGCCGTCAACGTACCATAGGTGATCGCGTCCGCCGCCAGACGGAACGCGCCCCACGCCAGCGCCGCATAGTAGCTCCCCGAAAACAACAGATGCAGAACACCGCTCGCGGCGGCACTCCAGCGGTTGCGGCGAATGACGGCGCTGAAGTGCCCCCACAGACGCTCGCCGAGCCGTCCGCGCACGTGATCGCCGCCCTCAAAGGCCTGGATCATCGTCCAGTTTTCCAGGCTTTCTTGTGTAAAGGTTTTTGCCTTGCCGTCGGTTTCCTGGCAATCCTTATGTAAGCCCTTAACCTTCTTGCCGTAGGCGCGGCTGCCGACAAACAGCAGCAGACCAAATCCCAGCATAATCGCCGTGAATCGCGCATCGAGGATCAACAAGACGGTCACACAGGCAACCAGACGGGTGACCAGCGACACCAGCTTCGGGACAAAGCCCACCACACCCGTCACCACGATATGGCTGTCAGAATAGAGGCGGTTGAGCAACTCACCCGAATGAAAGCGGCTGACATCCCGCCATTGTTTACGGAAGATTGCAGCAAAAAGGCGATCTTTGATGCGCATCTCCATCCTCCCCGCAAGGCGGGCATTAAACTGGCTGTTAAACACATCCAGTGCAATCTGCAGAACGAGCACGCCGAACAACCACCCAATATAGACCCACAAACTGCCATGCGCATCTCCGACGGCGATATCCACCACCTGCCGCGAAAGCAGCGCAAACACCACCGCACCCATCGACGACAAGCCGGTGAGCACCGATAGCAGCACGATACGCCCGACATCCGGTCGGGCGATACGCCATATCCACTTGTTCGCGGTCGGTGTGGTCATAGACGGTTCTCCTTCATCATTTTGAAAACAACTGACAAAGCTTATTCCGCGCACCGTGCCACAGATGGCACAGCCGCACCAATGGCTTTCTGATCGGCAACAGCTTGTGCCACCGCAGGGCGCGGCGACGATAGGCGGTGCCGCGGCATTCCCACCGCTCACCCTTTCGCACGAAGGCGGTCGCCACCGCGACAATCTGCTCCGGACGAATGTTCGGCTCACTTACTGTCTGTGCATCGCCGAGCATCGTGTACGTCAGCGGACTGCTCGAATGCATCGAGGGAAAGGACTCTTTTTCACCGTAAATGCGGCGCTTCTGTCCATCGTCCCGCTCGACAATGCGGTGCAGAACGAGCTGCCCGCTATTTCGCCGATACAGCGGCACGTCACCCACCTGCAGCATGGTCGGGTCAGCAGGCTTTATCAGCGCCACCTGATCCCTCTTATGCTGCAGAAACGGGCACATACTGTTACCCGTCACGGTGAGCTGTATTTCCTTCCCCTCATCGAGACAGGCGATCAGCAGCGGCGACAACTCCTCCATCGACACCTGCAGTGCCTGTGGCTCTTGCGGGCGGTTCATACGAGCAACTCCGCTTGCTGTAGTTTCTCAATAAAGCGCGCGACATCCGCCTCGGCGGTCGCGGGAGTAACATCGTACTCCTCCAGCAGAGCCGCCGTCAGTTCTTTCGCCGTGCGCTCATTCTGCAACTGCCGCCACAAAAACGCCCCTGTGTCGTTGAGCGTGATCATACAATTGAAATCCACTGTCTGTGCGCCGACAGGCACCACGATAAAATGACCGCCGACCTGCCGAAGAACAAATCCATCTTTTAATTTCATACTATAACCTCCTGCGGGAAAATCTCGTGAAATACCGTCTCCACCGCCTGCCGACTGATGTCGCAGGTCAGGCAGTAGATCGGCACATTCGCCTGCACCCGCTCGGTAAAATCCAACAGATGCACGCCGAGCGCCTTGTCATAGTACGGGCGCACGATCTGCGAGGTCAGATGGAGCATACTGTCCACCGTGTCCAGACGGCGAATGGCGTTCTTTTCCCCGCGCTCAATAAACACGATCGCACGAAGCGGCACGGTACGGTTACGGTTGAGCGCAGTCTTGCCGCTCCACGGTGTACCGCACAGCATCGCCTGTTTGCCGTCAAAGTAGATAGCGGGCTTATCGTCGTTGATGATCTCCACCGCGTCGCCGAACACCTCTTTCCACAATCCGGTGTGGGTAGATTTTCCTGTGCCGGAAGGAGCGGAGAAGGCGATGCCCTGCCCGTTATACGCGATGGAAGAGCTATGGAGAACACCGCCACCGAGGGTAGCAAGACGATTCTGGAACGCGCCGCCGCTGTACATATACTCATAGTCGGTGAGCGAAAACACCGGATGGCGGCGTTTGGCAAATAACTCGATATCCACCTCGGAATAATCCGGCGTGTAATAGACCGCGAACAACACTGGACCGATACTGCCATCAGGATACAGCCCGTGAGTATAACGACAAAACCGCCCATCAGGGGTACGCACGACTCTCACGTGCTTGATCTGCTCAACAAGCTCGCCATCGGGCACAGGAACGGTTTCCAGACAACGGGTGCGCATCACCATCACGGGCTCACGCCCGTCATGACGACGGTATTCTGCAAAACGGCGGGCAAAAAACGCCTCATCCGCGCTCTCAACGCAGATCGGCAGCCCCGCTACGCACAGATCCATCATCCGACTCCCTCTTTTCCGTAAAAATTCTATATATAATGTATTTTATCAATTTTTCGAAAACAAGTCAACTGCTAATTATAAGAGAGGGGCGACCGACAAGATGTCGGTCGCCCCTCTCTGCTATTTCCGCGCACCGATCTCCGTTATTCGGCGATCAGTTCGCTCTCTCCGTCGGATTTTTGTCCGTCGGCCTCCGCTCGGCGCTGCCGACGTCGCCGGATCTCCTCCTCGAGATCCCGCTGCATCACCAAGCGGTTGAGCTGTGCGCGGTCATACGATCTCAGTCGTCTCTGCGCGTCCAAAGTACATCCTCCCGTCCGTCGTAAATGCCGCCGGTATAGGAGAGCGCTCGCCGATAGAGCGTCAAAAAGCGGTCGTGCATCACCGCTTGCTCGTCCCCGACGCACAAGAGCATTGCCGTGCCGTATGCCATCGCCGGCAAGAACCGACAGGAGAGCAGAATCGGCTGTTGCAGCACATCCAGCGGCTGAAACCGCGTGCGATGCTCGCGATGCCAAACCTCGCTGTAGATCTGGTTGACCATCGCGAGCCCCTGCTCATCGCTGTCGATCGTGGCAAGGCGCTTGTCATCCCGCAGCAGGCTGTAAGCCTGTTTGAGTATCATTATTCCTGTCACGCGACAACCTCCTTCCTCTCCTGTTCAATTACACGATCAATACACGTAGGTGTACACACCACCGATGAGGCTGTTTTTGAGCACGATGTCGTAGTAAAGACGGTAGTCCATCTTCCACGCATCCGCCTGCAGGTTGTGAGCGGGATCAAAGCAGCGCACCTGCTCGGTCTTTTTGATGAGCGACGCGGCGCGGCGGGGCATCACCAGAAGACCGATGCTCTTCGCTTCAGTGGTGGGAACAAAGCCGCCGTCCTCCTGACCGGCCGTAATGCCGTCATTGAAGGTGTAGGCGGTCTTCATACGGCTGTCCGGCACAGGCAGGATCGGCACACCGTTAAAGGTTGTCACCTCAGTGTGCAGTTCGCCACGGGCGAAATCGCCCATCACCAGCATGCGGGAGATCTCAGGGCTGTTCTGCAGAGCAGTCCACATCGCGCTGTCGACGAAAGCAACCAGCTCCTCATCATAGCCGACCTCGTTCTGCACATTGGCGATGGCAGCAGACAGCATCGAGAGCGCGTCGGTCGCGGGAGTGCCGTCGACGGTCTGCGCCACACCCGCGGCGTATCCCGCGAGCTTAGACAGCACATAAGCGTCCACCTCAGGCACGACCTGCGTGCGCACAAACTCGCCCATGATCTGACCCGCGAGATCGGCAACACCCGACTCGTCGTGATCCTCACGATCGAGCTGGAAAGAACGACCGCGATCCATCGTCAGCGTAAAGGGGGTGGCGGACACCGACACCGTGCCGTTGACAAAGCCGGTATCGCGGTTGTAGTCGCCGAGACCGGAAACATTCATTTCGGGGATCATCACAGTCTTCGCACCAACAAACTTGCCGCGCAAATTGTTGTCCGCAAGAAAGCCGGTGACAGGCTTCTGGGCAACGGCCTTATCCAGCTCATCGGTCATTTTCTTGGAAATTGCCTCTAAATTCAAACTCATTAATCATCGTTCCTTTCTGTAGTTCACTTTAATGCTGTTCGGAATGCCCGCAGAAACGCCTCTTGTTCGGGATGGGATTGCGTCGCTCCCTGCACAAGCGAGCCTGCCGAGCGAGCTGCTGCCGTTTGACGGCGCTCCTCCTCCAGCCGCATTCGCTTGTCCTCTTCGTGGCGAAACCGCAAATACGCATCGAGCAGCGGGATGGCATTGTCCACCGCCATATCCAGCACGGCATCCGGCAACTGCTCCGGACTGTGCAGATCGGGGAACTCCTCCCGCAGGTGAAAAAACTCCTCTGCCAACCGGTGGGTGATATCCGGCGACACGGGCAGTTCCTCCGCAGGCTCTTGCGCGATCACAGGCTCCTGCTCGACGAGTTCTTCAAGCGGCGCTGTCACCATTGACAGCGGGGCTTCTTCCACAGGCGCGGTCTCGGTCGACCGCAGGGTCTTGTCGTTCATTCTTCTACCTCCTAAATCATATCCTCACCCCCTTCCATCGGTCGGTGAGAGGTTATTTCAGCTCCTGCAACAAGGCATCCAGTTTGGGGACATACCCCTGCGGCAGGCGACTGAGATACTGTTTGACGGTGATGACACCGTTTTTATAGAGGTTGTCCAGCGTTTCCACCGAACGCGCCTCACTGTACTGACTGCCGTTGCCCACGTCGATTGTGATACTCAGCAGCATATCGCGATACTTCTCCGCATTGAAAGGCATATACCACACGCTGTCTGCCTGTTGCAACTTAAGCGCGCGGTTGCCGTACATTGCCAGCCAGAACTCGCACCAGATGCGCGCCGTTTCCTCCAAAAAGCGGAAATAGCGGTTTTGCACCATCTGCAACGGCATCAGCGATGCCTCCCGCACCGCGAGGATCGCCGAGGTGTTGTCGGGTTTGACGTCACCAAGCAGCGTACTGCTGATACCCGCCTGCGCCATCGTGTCATTGATGAGGCTCTGCACATTGGCATCCAGTTGCGTCGAAAAGGCCGGCGGATCAACATACCGCACAGCATTCTGCACCTCCTCACCCGAGCCGTAGACGGGGATGACCTGTCCGGGATCGTTGGTAATGGGCTGCTGTACCACGTCGCCGTTGACCAGCATAATGGGCATTCCCATCATCATCACCGCCCAGACACCCGCCGACACCGTGCGGTTGATGGCGATCTGATTAGGGATAAGGTACGGGATCTCGCTCTCGCCATAGGCACGACAGCGCTTTTCTTCCCATTTGAACACTGACAAGGGGTATAGCCTTACACCCATATCCCACGTCGGACGCACCACAGCATCGCGGCAGATCTGCATTGCCTTAACGGTACAGACGGTGCCATCCTCATTCCATTCCTTCCAAAAGCGGGTAAGCAGCGTCGCGTGAGCGTTCATATCCTCTCCCCCCTCGTCGGGACGGATCGACTGCCAGTCGGCGCTACCGTATTGCTTTGCCAACCGCTGCAGCTGCGTAGCGGGTTTACGTTGTGAGATAAGAATGTACGGCTGCTGCTGAATTTCCTCAATGAATGGGTCGCCGACATAGACGTGCTCGATCTCCAGCACCTCGCAGGCGATATCACCGCAGATGGGCTTGCGACGCGACACATCGGCATACAGACCCGTGCGCACACGGTCATCCCAATAGGTGTAGAGCACACCCGTACCGCTGATATACGCGTTGCGCAAGGCATGACGCCCGAGCGTATCCAGCCCGAGACGGCGGGCAGTGGTGGCAAAATAGTCCGTCAACGCGCCCGCAACGGTCTGCGACTCCTCCTCGGCAGTGATCTCGTTGATGTTTACCGTCCCCTCGCACAGCTGCTGACGGATGGCATCCACCCGTCCGCGCAGCTCAAGGGTGTTCGGCACGCCCTCAGCGGAGAACTGCACGGATACCGGCGACGATGCAATGATCGCCATTTTATAGTCGCCGATACGTTTGATGACATTATGCCGTACCAACGGGCGGTTGTCACCGCAGTTGACCCCGTACCATTGATCGCCGGAATAAAACCGCTCGTTAATACGGTTTTGCTCGCTCAACCCGTGTCTGCCGAGTGACTCCTTATAGGTGATACCGCGGCGATATTCACCGAACACCTGCTCAGGGGTGATCTCGCAGACGGTCGCTGCTTTTTTACTCATACTGCTCCTCCTTCTTTATCGGCATTTCGGTGCCGTCATAATACAGAAAATTGCGTGTCTGCTGCCAACTCTGCCTTGCCTGTGCATCCGGTTGCATCGCGCTGAGCAGTCCCTCCTCAGGGCAAGCGCTCTCCTCGTCGCTGTCGAATAACAGCAACAACGCCGTCAGCACCAGTACACCGCAGATAAATCCGATTAAAAACATTCTCTGCTTCTACTCCTTCCTGTTCGTTTTTACCCATTCCACCCGCCGCGAAATCCGTAGCGACGAGGCTTTTCCATCGTCACTGCGCGGGGCGCATCCTCCATCGCGTACCGCAGAGCGTCCATCAGATGATTATCGCGATCGACGGGACGGTTGATGAACGATCCCTCCCGTGCACCGCTCTGCCAGCAATACGCCCCCAATTCCTGCGTCGTATGCACACACCGCGGATGGACGATGAGCCGATATTCCTGCAGACGGGCGATCCCCGCCGTCACCGAATCGGGTCCTTTACGTGCAGGTTGGATACGTCCGATACCAAGCCTGCGCAGATCGTCGTTGGATTTCGGCTCGGCACTGTCTGCGCGGATGCGCTCCTTTTGCACCCCCTTGCGCATAAGCATCGCGGCAATATCGCCGTTAAGCATCTTCGTTTCATAATGCTCATCATAGATAAAGATGCGTTTTTCCCTCTCTTCCACCGCCGCGGCGATAAAGGCGGTCGGGTCGTTGGCGTAGCCATAGTCCAGCCCGAAAATATGCCGAAACCCCTCCCGCCGCAGGTCGCCGAGCGAAAATTCCTCGACCGCCCAATTTTCAAACACCAGCCCTTCGCTGTGCCCCCACTGTCCCAGTCCCGCAACAGCGTATTGTCGCGGGTTGTTCACCCGCATTTGCTCATAACGCTCGCGGTCGGTTTCGTCGAGAAATTCGTTACATCGATAGTCGGTGGTGATCGCCAACACCTGTGGATCGTCGCGATCGAAAAAGCGGCTTTTAAGCCAGTGGTTCTCGTTCCACGGGTTAAAGGTCAGCGTCGTCTGCTTAAACAGCGGCGGTGCGACCTCGCCGCGCGGAACAGAGAGATCAAGCTTATCAAAATCCGCCTCACGGGGGATCTCAAACGCCTCCTCCACCCACACCCAACACAACACGCCCTGCTCGACGGTGGTGGATGCGATCTTCTCCACGTTGTCCAGACCGCGAAACAGGATCCGTTGTCCCGTGGGAAGAAATTTCAGTTCCAGCGGCTCACGGTTTGCCTGCCACAGATGACCGACCTGTAACTGCCTGATTGCCCATTTGAGCTGGGCAAAGGTGCTGTCCGCATGGGTGCGGTACACCTGCCGCACCACGAGCAGATTTGCCTCGGGATATTTCATCAGATGGACGATATACCACAATGCCGTTGTGGACGATTTTTTGGATGCTTTTCCTCCTTTCACGACACGATACCGTTTACGGCAATCCCAAAATTGACGATAGCCGCCGCCGATCAATTGCGGCAGCGAAACGACGGTGCCGCGGCTCATTTCACTGTCAGATAAGGGCGTATCATACACATCACCTCCTGCAGTTCATCCATCTCCTCCTCCAGCAAGGCGACGCGTTTATCGTAGGTCAGCCGCTCTCGGGTCAGTTCCTCGTGTCGCTGTCGGAGTTTTTCAAAGGCCTCCTTGTATACCTGCATCAATTCCGTCATATCAGTCATATAAATTCTCCTCTCCGACAAAGATTACCGGCGGCAGATCACCGTCCGCGTCCTTACTGCTCTTTTCCTGCTTCGGCTTATCGTAGCCGGCATTGTTTTTGAGATACAGCATATGCATATTGGTCCCCGATCCCCGCCGCATCGCGTGCTCGACCACACTTGCCGTTGCTTCACCACAGGCGCGCTGGATCATCGCGACCTTCATTTCGACAGATCTCCCCGAACAGGGCATTCGCCCCTCAGCAATCGCGTGAAACAGCGCCAGATCCATATCCAGCTCTGCCGCCAAACGTTCTGCTGTCAGCGGAACGTCCAATTGCTCGGCATAGTCCTTTGCCCGCTGAATCGCCGCCGCGATCTCCTTGGGTTTTCGCTTTTCCAAAGGCTTGTTATGCATAAAACCTCCTATCAATATATTGCGTTTTGCAACTTTGCGCTAAAAATTTTTACCCATTCAGCATTCCTCCCCCAGATCGACCGTCACGCAAGGACACCAACCCAGACGCGCATCCCATAGCTGTGACAAGCACAAAGCTGCCCCCTCGCAATAGGTATCGGCCGGCAGCGGTTTCTCTGCAGCATTATAAAAAATCACCGGTATATCCGGTGATAAAGAAGCCGTTATTCGATTCCAGTCTCCTACGGTCATTGCCTCACCTCACGCTTGAACGTTTGTTCGTCTGTAATTAATTGTAGACAAATTTTCCCATTTTGTCAATAGCAAAATGCAACATTTTAAAAATTATTGTTGCATTTTGCGATACTGTGTGGTATGATATGGGTGAAAAAGTCGAAACAACTCGAATGGAGTGGAATTATGGAGAACTTGACAGCACTCAGATTACGGCAATGCCGAGAAGATTCCCGCGAAACACTCGAGCAGATCGGTCTGCTCACCGGCGTCAACAAGTCCACTGTTATGCGGTGGGAACGTGGCGACACTTCTAAGATCAATCTCCCTACCCTATATGCGCTTGCGCGACATTTCCACGTTGACCCACAGTGGCTGCAAGGTCTGACGGATGATCCGACCGAGCGCGAGTCTACTCGCGCGGTCGCGGCGGATGTTGTGCCGGTTCCGGTCATCGGCGCGGTTCGTGCCGGCTGCGGTGGGGTGGTATTCGAGGATCCCTCCGGCACCGAACCGGTGGATGCCGCTCTTCTGCGC
Organism: uncultured Ruminococcus sp.; assembly: GCA_964629445.1. GTDB lineage: Bacteria > Bacillota > Clostridia > Oscillospirales > Acutalibacteraceae > UBA5905. The sequence goes on from CAZVSE010000002.1 coordinate 30,381, forward strand.
GGCAACGAGGAGTATTTTTGGCTGCGTGTCAGCGGCGATAGTATGACCCCGATCATCAATGACCGTGATCTTGTGTTGGTACGCCGTCAGGAGAGCGTCGACAGCGGTCGTTACGCGGTCGTGATGGTGGATGGCGAAGAAGGGCTTGTTAAGCGCGTGGTATACAGCGAAAATTGGATCGAACTGCAGAGCGTCAACCCCTACTATCCCCCGCGCCGTTTTGAGGGCGAGCAGATCAGCGCCGTCACCATCATCGGTCTGGTGGTGGAAAGCAAGCGTAAATATATCTAAACACAGAAAAATCCCTCTGCGGAAATTTCCGCAGAGGGATTTTGTTCATTTGTCGGATCAGTCGTCCTGCTCGTCCTCGTCGTCCTCGCAGTCAAAATCGAACTCGAGGTTCTCCCCGCAGTTGGGGCAGTCGATGCCGCCGTCCAGCAGCGTATCCTCGTCGACCTCAAACTCCTCGCCGCAGCTCGGGCAGGTGACGTCATAATACTCGCCGTCCTCACAGTCACAGCAGCAGCCGTCGCACTCGTCGTCCTCTTCCCACTCCTCGTAGAAATCCATCTCGAGCGAGTTAAGATCCTCATCGACCGCATCCACCTGCTCGGTGAGCTCGGCAGTGTAATCCTCGAGATCCGCGACGTCGTTGGACAGGTCATCCAAAATCTCCGCGATCAGGGCAAACAGCTTGCCCTCGTTGGTTGCCTCGTCCAACTTCATGCCTTCCATCAGGCCCTTCAGATAAGCTACCTTTTCGGTTGTTGTCATAGGTAATACCCCCTTGAACTTGGTAAAATGGTAAACGTTTCCTTATGCGCGCTCCATATACTCGCCGGTGCGGGTATCGATGCGGATCATCTCACCCTCATCAATGAACAAAGGCACGCGCACCTCGGCGCCGGTCTCCAGCGTCGCAGGCTTTGTGGTGTTGGTGGCGGTGTCGCCCTTGAAGCCGGGATCGGTCTTGGTAACCTGCAGCTCAACAAAGTTGGGCGGCTCAACACCGAACACCTTACCTTTGTAGGACATAATACGGCAGACCATATTCTCCTTCACGAAACGGAAGTTGTCAGACAGGTCGCTCGCGTTGATCGGCACGAGCTCATAGGTCTCGGGATCCATAAAGTAGTACAGATCCTCATCGTTGTAGGAGTACTCCATTTCCTTTCGCTCAATATAAGCGGTGGGGAACTTGGCAGTGGGGTTGTAGCTTTTCTCTACCACCGCACCGGTAATCACGTTTTTGGTCTTGGTACGCACAAATGCCGCACCCTTGCCGGGCTTGACGTGCTGGAACTCAACGACCTGCAAAACGTTGCCGTCCTCTTCGAATGTTACGCCGTTACGAAAATCGCCTGCTGATACCATATTGTTTATTCCTCCATTTTTATACTATTATACTCTAATTTTATACTATTATATATTGTACCTTATCTGTAGACAGATTTCAAGCACTATTTTTGGGTTTTTGGGATTTTTACGGGTTTTTTATGCCCGCATCGCGGTACAGATGCTGCATCGCGGCAGCATCCGCCGTCTGCGTGCCCGCGGACTCGCAGATGACCGTCGGACAAAGCCCGCGCACGGCGAGCAGAGCCATCAGCGGCGCGGGATCGGGACCGAACTGTGTATCCTCAAAGGTAAGGTGCTTTTTCTCCCCGCCGCCGGTATATTCGATCTTGGAAAAGTGGATGTGGAACGCCCGCTGACGCTCGCTGCCGAGCTGCTCGCCGATGCGGTCGAGTACCGCCGCGAACGCCGCCTCGCTGTTGGTTGCGCCGAAGGTGCGGCTGTTGAGATGACCGAAATCCACGCAGGGCAAGAACCGCTCCTCCGAGCGGCAGAAAGCCAGTACCTCGTCGAGCGTACCGAGCTGATTGATCTTGCCCATCACCTCGGGACAAATGTGCACGTGCCCGAGCCCTTCGTCGTCAAGCACGCGCTGAGCACGCAGCAGGGTGTCGGTCGCGAGAGCAGTCGCCTCCTCGCGGGTGCGCCCGCCGAGCCCGCCGGGGTGCACGACGATGCGATCACCGCCCATCTTATCCACCGCCCGTGCGCTCTCGAGGATGTAGCGGATGCTATTCTCCCGTTTTTCCTCCTCGGCAGAGGCGAGCGAGATAAAATACGGCGCGTGCAAGGATACGGTCACGCCGTGTTCCTGCGCCTTGCGGCGAATCGCTGCAGCGGACTCGTCGCTGACACGCACGCCGCGCCCGCACTGATATTCGTACGCGGTCAGACCCCATTGCTCAAGAAAGCCAAAGATCTGCACCGTCGCCTTATAGCCCGCCTCGTGGAATGCCTCGCAGTTGCCCGCGGGACCGAATAACGCTTCGTTATGTCGCGTCACCTTATGCATCACGGTAGTCCTCCTCTCGACGGCGTTTTGCGCGACGGGTACCGAGCAGTATCCGCTCAAAACGCCGCTTGAACACGATAAATTTCTGCTCGACCTCAAGCTCGATCGGCTCGAGCAGCACCGATCTCATCCCCGCGAGGTTCGCGCCGAGAATGTCGGTGAAAATCTGATCGCCCACTGCGACACACTGCCGTGGGGACAGTCCCATCATCTGTGCCGCGGCGCGGTAGCCGCGCGGCAGGGGTTTGGCGGCGCGCGCTTGATAGGCAAGCCCTATCGCCTCGGCAAAAGGACGCACCCGCTCATCGCGGTTGTTGGATACGACGGTGAGCGAAAAACCCGCCTTCTGCATCGTGTCCAACCACGCTGTCACGCGCGCATCCGGCGCGGGATTGTCATGGGTGGTGAGCGTATTGTCGATGTCCAACAGTATACCCTGCACCCCGAAGGCACGCAGGTCGTCTGCTGTCAGGTCGGTGATCCGCCGCCGATAAAGTGTCGGATAAAAGAGCGCCATACGTGCGCCTCCTTTCGTGATCGGTTAAAAACAAAAAGCGGACAGGAAGCCTGCCCGCTTTTTCTACGCTTATTTGTATTTTCTCTTGCGCGCAGCTTCCGATTTCTTTTTACGCTTTACGGAAGGTTTCTCATAGTGCTCTCTCTTACGCACTTCGGCGAGAACGCCGGAGCGGGCGCAGGACTTCTTCCATCTGCGCAGAGCGCTGTCCAGAGATTCGTTTTCCTTAACATGGACTTCTGACATAACTTTATTCCCTCCCTCCGCTGAATAGCAGGGGTAATTTGCAACAATGCACGGTATATTATACCGAATATTCGCCCTCTCGTCAAGAGGAATTTACGCTTTTTTCAAAAGAATTTTTAATAATCCGTATTTACTGCGGCTTGACCACCAGATTGACCAATTTGCCCGGGACATACAGTTCCTTAATGATCTGCATCCCCTCGAGCATCGGCGCAACCCTCTCGTCCGCCTTCGCCGCGGCTATCGCGTCGGCGGCGGCGATGTCGGCCGCGACCGCAATGCGGTTGCGGATCTTGCCGTTAACCTGCAGAGCGATCTCGACGGTGTTTTCGACACATTTCGCCTCATCGTAAGTCGGCCAGGACTCAAAGGCGATAGTATCCTCATGGCCCAACAACTGCCAGATCTCCTCGCCCACGTGTGGCGTGATACAGGAGATCATCTTGATAAAGCCCTCCGCGAATTCCCTCGGACAGGTGCCAACCTTATAGACCTCGTTGACAAAGATCATCATCTGGGCAATCGCGGTATTGAAGCCCAACACCTCGAAATCGTTTGTGACCTTCTTGACGGTCTGGTGATAGATCTTGGTCAGCTTTCCGTCGTCCGACTCCGTAATGTTAGCGGGCTCGGTGAAGAAATTCCACACACGGTTGATAAACTTTCTCGCACCGGCAACAGCGGCAGTTGACCAAGGCTTAGACACCTCCAAGGGGCCCATAAACATCTCATACAGCCGCAGAGTATCCGCACCGTAATCGCGCACGATATCGCTGGGATTGACCACAAATTCGGGGAAACGCTTACCCATCTTGATGCCGTTTTCACCGAGGATCATTCCTTGATGCACCAGTTTCTTGAAGGGCTCCTTGACGGGAGACAGCCCCTCATCATACAGGAAACGGTTCCAGATCCGCGCGTACATCAAATGCCCCACAGCGTGCTCAGGACCGCCCACATACAGGTCGACGGGCATCCAATGCTTTAACAGCTCGGGGTCGCAGAAAGCCGTGTCGTTGTGAGGATCAATATAGCGCATAAAATACCAAGACGAACCGGCAGAACCGGGCATCGTAGAGGTTTCGCGCAAACCTTTCAGACCATCCTTATCGTAACGCTTCCACTCCTCAGCGTTCTCCAGCGGTGCCTGACCGCCACGTCCTTTATAATCCTCCAGCACAGGCAAGATGACAGGCAGCTCCTCGTCCGACAAAAATACCGTCTCACCATCTTCGGTGTAAACGCACGGAACAGGCTCACCCCAGTAACGCTGGCGAGCAAAGATCCACTCACGGAAATGATAATTATTCTTTCTGCGGGCAACGCCCATTTTCTCCAGTTTGCAGGTGATAGCCTCCTTGGCCTGCTCCACTGTTAAGCCGGTGAACTCTTCGGAATTGATCAGCTTACAGCCTTTCCCCAGGTAATCCTGCTTTTCAAAGGCGCTTTCGGAAACATCTCGTCCCTCAATGACCTGGATCATCGGAATATCGTGGACGATCGCATATTCAAAGTCACGCTGATCGTGGCTGGGAACTGCCATCACCGCGCCCGTACCGTAATTCGCCAGCACGAAATCGCCGATAAACACGGGGACTTCCTTGCCGTTAACAGGGTTGATGGCATACACACCCTTGAGCGGACAACCGGATTTCCCCTTGTTGAGGTCGGTGCGGTCTATATCGGACTTCTTCACGGTCTCATCTATGTACGCCTGAACCTCTTCACGGTTTTCTACACGATCCAGCAGACTCGCCGTAATCTTACCATCGGGTGCCAGCACCATAAAGGTGATACCGTAGATCGTCTCAATGCAGGTCGTATAGATGGAAAACTCGCCGCCGCCTACCAACTGAAAATCGACCTCCACACCGGTGGACTTACCGATCCAGTTGCGCTGGATCTCCTTAGTCGACTCAGGCCAGTCGATCTCATTAAGACCCTCCAGCAACTTTTCTGCAAAGGCAGGCTGATCGATGACCCACTGCATCATATTCTTTTTCACGACCGGAAAACCGCCGCGCTCGGACTTGCCGTCGATCACTTCGTCATTCGACAGCACCGTACCCAGCTCTTCGCACCAGTTCACCGGCATCTCGATGCGCTTGGCATAGCCTGCTTCCCACAACTTCTTAAAGATCCACTGCGTCCACTTATAAAACTCCGGATCGGAGGTAGCGGTCATCTTAGACCAGTCATAGTCAAAGCCGAGTTCCTTAAGCTGTTTGGAGAAGGTCACGATATTTTCCTGCGTAAAACCGTTGGGGTGATTACCGGTGGAAACAGCATACTGCTCTGCCGGCAAACCAAAAGAGTCGTAGCCCATCGGGTGCAGAACATTATATCCCTGCATCCGCTTCATACGGGACATAATATCGGTCGCGGTATAACCTTCGGGATGGCCCGCGTGCAGACCCACGCCCGAAGGATACGGGAACATATCCAAAACATAGTATTTTGGCTTGGAAAAGTCCCACACATCGGTATGGAAGGTCTGCTTTTCATCCCAGTATTTCTGCCATTTTTTCTCGATTTCTGCGGGGTTGTAATATACCATTGTTCTCTATCTCCTTACAGATAACTTAGTTCGGTAATTGATACGGGGTAATGTCGATGGTCTCGGCATCGGTCCATAGCCGCTCGAGGTCGTAGAATTCGCGCACCTCGCGGCGAAAAATGTGTACGAGCACATCGCCGTAGTCGAGGGTGATCCAGTCGCCCGCGCGATAACCCTCATTGCGCAAAGGACGTTTCCCTTGCTTTGCCAGCTCCTCCTCCACATAGTCCGACAGACTGCGCACATTCGTCGCGCTCGTACCGGTAGCCAGGAGAAAATAGTCCGCGATGGAGGTGACGCCGGCCACCTTCAGCGCGAGCAGATCCTCGCCCTTGTGCTTATCCAGCGACAGCACCGCTTGTTGTAAAGTTTGTTCTGCGTTCATCATAACTCCTTATTGAGCGATCTTTACCAGCACCTGATCGAGGGTGGTGACCGCCGTATCCGCATCCGCAGGGTTTTGTTTGAGTTCCGTGACAGCGACAGTGGTATCATCGAGTGTCAAGCCGTAGGGATTCATATACTCATTCAGCAGTGTGACAGTCTGTGCCTTGTTGACGCTGTACACATAGCCTGTGCCGCGCTTTTGCACCGTGCCGGGCAACGTGCAGTAGGTGATATTCTCAAAATCAATGCGGCTGATCTCGAAGAAAAATCTCGCCATCGCCTCGGTCAGCTTTGTGTTCTCCGCTTTATTCTCGCTGATATGGATCAAGCGCGCCTTGCCGAAGGACGAACTATCATAACGGATCGGATCCGCACCGAGCATCACGTTCGACAGCACATCCTTGAGCGCTGGATCGGTGTTATACAAGTCCTTCAGCGACTTCTCGGACAGGCGGTCGAGCAGGCTCGCGAACAACTGACGCTGGCGCGGCAGCCGCTCGAGATCGGATGCGGGGGTATTCTTATAATTATATTCGATAGCATAATACACCGCGGCATTGCCCGTCAGAGTGCGAACCCCTTTTTGATAGGTGACCTCGTCAACAGTGATGTCCGCTTCGAGCTGCATATCTACGCCACCGACCGCGTCGATAAGCTTCGCAAGCCCGTCGCGCGGGATGACGAGATAGTTATCGGTCGGCAGACCGTACTGCGTGTTAAACACGCGGTTAAAATCCGTGAACGACGAACCCTTACGGGTGGACAGTTTGGTACCGCATACCTTATGCTTTTCGCCGTCAACCTCTTCGGTCGTCACCTCACAGCGACAGGTATCGCACCAACGCAGCTCCTTTGGGTTGCCCCAGACATCCCCGAGAGTCGTCGTTGCAAAGCTACCGTCCTCACCGAGATAGGTCGCGACGGGCATCTGCATTACGGAGATCTCCTTTGCTTTGCGGTCGTAGCACATCACCGCAACCATATCCATCCGATCGGTGGACTTTTCACCCAGCACGCCAAGTGTAAAGTAGGACACCTTGTCGGACAGTTCATCCGGCGTCACGGTGTATTGTATTGTTTCGCGGGCGGTCAGGCTGGGACCGTCGGAGCCGCATCCACGCGTCAGCAGCACAATAAGCAGTACCACGACCAACACGATCGGTATCAAAACGAGCCACAGACGCTTTTGGTTTCTTTTGGATTTTTTCGGCGGCTGTTTTTTCTTGCCCGCGGCGGCGCCTGCAAGGCTAACCTGCCGTGTGCTTTGATTGTCATTCATCCCGTAGCCCTCCCGTCTGTCGTTCCAGTATGCGTTCGTTATAGGCGGCAAGCGTATCCGGATGGATCGCCTGCCCTTTATTCAGCAGATCTCGGATGGTGTAGTCGATGGTATAGATTATCGTCTCCTCCAGCGAAACATCCGACAGCCGCCGCACCTCATCCACATCGGGATAGCGGCGATCAGCGGAGGTGAAATCCGCCACAAACACGATCTTTTCGAGCAGGGACATTCCCGCCCGACCGGTGGTATGATACCGCACTGCGTCGAGGAGTTCGCGATCCGTCACCTGCAGAATATGCTCGATGAACGCCGCACCGACCTTTGCGTGCCACAGCTTATCCACCTGCTGTTCAACTTCGTCCAACAGTATACCAAAATCCGCAAGAATTTGCAACTGGGACTTTCGGTCGGTGTCCTTCATAATATCGTGCAGAAGTCCCGCAGTGTACGCCTTCGCCTCATCGGCACCATAGCGTCTTGCGAGCCGTTTCGCCTCATCGGCGACACACACCGAATGGTGATACCGATAATCGCCGAGCCGCTGACGGATGATCGCCCGATACTGCTCATCGCGATCGCGCACACCTGCCTCAGCGGCGTATAAGCCGTGCTGTGTAATATAGTCTGCCACGCCGTCGGGCAAAAATTCTGCGATCGGCTCACCCGCCGCCAAACGTTGGCGGATCTCGGTTGAGGAGAATGGCTGGACAGGGTCGTCCGCGATATAGCACCGCACGCCCTGCTCGATCAGCTCCTCGGCATAGGATTTGAGCGCCGCCGTATCCGTCCCGAAACGCGGCACGGTGCACAGCGTCGCCATCTTGGCAATATCGTCAAAACGATACCACGTGCGCAGGGTGCAGAACATATCCGCGCCGACAATGAGATACCACTCCGTATCGGGTTGCTGTGCGGCGAGCGTCGTCAGTGTGTCAACGGTAAAGCTCGCACCCCCGCGAGTGATCTCCATATCCGACACCGATAAGATCGGGTGCGCATCTGCCGCAATGCGGCACATCGCGAGCCGATGCTCGGCATCGGCAAGGGAGGCCTTGATCTTATGCGGCGGAACGAAGGTCGGCATTAAGATCACGTCATCCAGCCCGAGCGCATCCGCGAGGCGCAGAGCCATCGTGATATGCCCGCGGTGGATGGGATCAAACGTGCCGCCGAACAGCGCCGTTTTCTTCATACCGACACTCCTTTCTATCGCATTACCGTTCATTCATTATCGAGGTAATTTGATCTGAGAATCCTTTTCTTTCTGTCGGAACAACACAAAGGTGCGTCCGACCACCTGCACCACCTCGGCATTCACCGCCGCGGCGATCTGCTCGGCGATCTCACGCGCAGTCGCAGGTGCGGTCTCCAGCGCCTTCCCCTTGATGAGTTCACGGGCAGTGAGCGCGTCGTCCGCCTGACGGATCATCGCGTCCGAGATGCCGCCCTTGCCTGCGTGCAGGATGGGTTCGAGTTTATTCGAAAGTGAGCGCAGATATGCGCGCTGTTTACTGGTCATAGGTTTTCCTCTCTTATTCAGATCTTGTTCAAATACTCTTTCAGCTTTTCCGCGAAAGCGGCGAGTGCCTGCCCGCGGTGACTGATGGCGTCCTTTTCCTGCGGAGACATTTCGGCGGTGGTGCGATCGCCGACGTAAAACAACGGATCGTAGCCGAAGCCGTTGCTCCCCCTTGCGGCAAAGCCGATCTCGCCGCGCACGATTCCCTCGGTGCGCAGAGTGTCCCCATTCGGGAACACACAACACACAGCGGACACGAACTGCGCCTGCCGCTGACCGACGGGAATATCCTTCATATTCTTAAGCAATAAGTTGTTGCGGTCATTGTCATCGAGACCCTCGCCGCCGTAGCGAGCGGAATACACCCCCGGCTCACCGGCGAGCGCGTCCACCGCAAGCCCCGAATCGTCCGCGATTGCGGGCAGTCCCGAAAACTCGCACGCCCCCGCCGCCTTGAGATAGGCATTTTCGGCGAAGGTAGTGCCGGTCTCATCCACCTCGGGTAACTCAATGCCGAGATCGCGGTCGGTCACCGCTTCGATACCGAGGGGGGCGAGAATGCGGCTGATCTCCGCGAGTTTATGCGCATTATGCGTCGCAATGATGTATTTCATACCGTTTACTCCTCAAATAAGCCATCGGCAAACTGCACGGGGTCGAAGGGCTGCAGATCGTCGATACCCTCGCCGACGCCGACAAACTTCACCGGCACCTGCAGATCCTCGCGGATGGCAAGCACCACACCGCCGCGTGCCGTGCCGTCGAGCTTGGTGAGCACGATGCCCGTGATGCCCGCCGCTTCCTTGAACTGGCGCGCCTGATTGACGGCGTTCTGCCCCGTCGTGGCGTCCACCACAAGCAGGATCTCCTTGTCCGCATCGGGCAACTCGCGGTCGATGACGCGCCCGATCTTCGCGAGTTCATCCATCAGATTTTTCTTGTTATGCAGACGACCGGCGGTGTCGCAAATGACAACATCCGCGCCGCGTGCCTTCGCCGCGGATACAGTATCAAACACCACCGCGGCAGGATCCGCACCCTGCGCGTGCTTGACGATGTCCACGCCCGCACGCTGAGCCCAGATCTCCAACTGCTCGATCGCCGCGGCACGGAAGGTATCCGCCGCGCCGAGGATGACCTTGTTGCCGTCGGCTTTGAGCCGCGCCGCCATCTTACCAATGGTGGTGGTCTTGCCGACACCGTTGACCCCGATAACAAGAATAACCGAAGGCTTTGTGCCAAGTGTCAGCTCCTGCCCGCCCTCGAGCATTTGTGCGACGATTTCCCGCAACAATTCGCGGATTACCATCGGATCGGTGATGCCGCGCTCCTTGACCGTCGCGCGCAACTGCTCACAGATGCGCGCGGCGGTCGCCGTGCCAACGTCACCCATCACTAATATTTCTTCCAGTTCCTCGAATAATTCCGCGTCGATGCGGGTAAATCCGCGCAACATCGAATTCATCGAGTTCATCATCGCGTCACGGGTCTTTTTGAGTCCTTGACCGATCTTACTGAACAACCCCATAGGGAGCCTCCTTAATTCTTCACCTTGCCGTCGTCAAGTTTCAAGCCGAGTTTCTGCTCAACCTCGCTCGCGCGCAGTTCGAGCAGCTTGGATACGCCGCGCTCCTGCATCGTCACACCATAGAGGGTGTCTGCCTCTTCCATCGTACCACGGCGGTGGGTGATCGCGATGAACTGCGAGCGGTCGCACATCCGACGAAGATAGTTCGCATAGCGGTCGACGTTGACGTCGTCGAGCGCCGCCTCGACCTCGTCGAGTACGCAGAACGGCGAGGGCGTGACCTTGAGAATGGCGAATAGCAGCGCCGTCGCCGCAAGCGCCTTTTCACCGCCCGAGAGGGCCTCGAGGTTAAGAATGACCTTTCCGGGGGGCTGGATGAACATATCAATGCCCGAGCCGAGAATGTCGTCGGGATTGCTCAGACGCAACTCGCCCTTACCGCCACCGAACAGTTCCGCAAACACGATGCCGTACTGCTCATTGATTTGCTTAAAGCGCTCGATAAACACCTCGCGCATCTGCAGGGTGAGGTCATTGATCTGCCGTAGCAGCTCCTCTTTGGTCTTTTCGACATCTTCGATCTGCACCTTGAGGAACTGATAGCGTTCATTGACCTCCTTAAACTCCTCGATCGCATCGACATTGACGCTACCGAGGGCGCGGATCTTATTCTTGAGTTCGGTCACACGGCGGTTGGCTTCGGTCACATTCTCGATGGGCTTTGCCACCGCCTCCGCCTCCAGACGGGTAAGCTCATATTCTTCATACAGACGGTGGGAAAGATCGTCGACCTCTTTTTTGATACCGATCGATTTTTCCTCCAGACGAGCCACTTCCTGACCCATCCGCTCGCGCTCATCAGTCTTTTCACGGGAATCCAGACGCAACTTAGTCTGCCGCGCCTCGCCCTCGGCACGCTGTGCAACCAGCGCGGCGATCCGATCACCCGATGCCGCCGCCTGCGCACGCAAGCCCTCTGCCTGCGCCTGCACCGACGAGATCTTCTCCTGCGTTTCGGCATTCGCCTGCTCGAAGGCGGCGATCTGCTGGCTGAGCAACAGCTTATGCCCCGCCGAATCCTGCTGACGGGCGCGCAATTCGCCGATTATCTGCTGAATGGACTCGATCTCTTTTTCCGCACTGAACACCGCAAGCTTGCGCTCTGCGATACGGGCGGACAGCTCCTCGCGCTGCTGCGCGAGCTGCTGACGACCGCCACTGATCGCCTCGAGTTCTCGCTCGATGCCCTGTTGCTTCTCGGTCAGCGTTGCACTCTCCTGCGCCGCCAGTTCGATCACCTCGCGGCAGGCGTTCGCACGCTCGCCAAGAGTCTCGATCTCGCGCGCAGCCTCCGCGGCAGCAAGGCGATTCTGCTGCACCTGCTCCTGCAGACGGCGCACCTCGCCCTCGAGACGGATCTTATCCTCTTGTGCGGTGGTGAGTTCCCCCCGCGCGCCCGCGAGTTGGGCTTCCACCGCCGACACATCCTGCTGAAGCTGACGGAACTGCTCACGCGCCGTTTCCAGCGTCTGCATCTTCGCGGTTACATCCTGCCGCAGGCGGTCGATCTCAGCGCGGCGGGACATCAGTCCTGCGCCCTTGATGCTCGAACCGCCGGTCAGCGAGCCGCCGGCATTGACCACCTGACCGTCCAGCGTGACGATACGGAATTTATACCCGTGTCGCTTTGCCATCGCGGTTGCATAGTCAAGATCCTCGGCGATGACCGTACGCCCTAACAGCGAACGCGCCACGCCGTCATATTTCTTATCGTAGGTCACCAGATCACACGCAAGCCCGACAAAGCCGAGGTCATCTTCCGGCACATTGTCCAGTCGCTTGCCGTTCGTGTTATCCAGCGGCAGGAAGGTTGCACGACCGCCCTTTGTCTCTTTCAAGTACGCGATGGCGCGCTTGGCGTCCGCCTCGCGCTGACACACAAGGTTCTGTGCCGCCGCGCCGAGCGCGGTCTCGATGGCAAGCGCGTGCGCTGCCTTCGCCTGAAACAGACGCGACACAGGGCCGAGAATCCCCTGCAGTTCGCCGCGTTCGGCCTGCTTAATGACCGTCTTGACGCTCTGCTGGAAGCCGTCCATACTGCGTTCCATCTCTTCGAGCATCCGAATACGGCGCTGACGCTCCTCGACATCAAGCGCCTGCTTATCTAACGTTTCCTTCGCCGTAGCAAGCTTTGCCGAGCGCGTTTGATAGCGCGCCTCATAGCCCGACAGCGTATTCTGCAGGCTTTCCGCCTTCTCACTGCACACCTTAAACGCCTTCTCACTGTCGGCGAGTTCCGCCTCAGAGGCGTCCGCTTGCTGGCGGCGTAGGACGGCGCTCGCAGTGAGTTGGGACAGCCGCAAGGTGATCTCCTGCAGCGAGGACTCGTTGGTTACACTCTTGACGCGGGTCTCGGACAACTGCAACGCGATGTCCGCGGCCGTTTTCTGCATCTCGTCGAGCCGTCCCGAAGCCTCGTCACTGCTTCGCGCAAGCTGCTCCATCTCGTCGGTGAGGGCGAGCCTCTCCTCATCCGCCCGACGGATGGTCTCCTGCTGTGCCGTGATGTCCGCGAGCCGCACGGCGATGGTCTGCTCAATCGTGGCGTCGCCCTCATCAGCCGACTCGATCTCGCCGCGGATGCGGGCAATGTTTTCGTTATTGTGGAAGATATCGTTGTGGAGAACGGCGACCTGACTGTCGCACACCGCCGCCTGCTCCTCGAGGGCCGCGCCGGCGCGACGGATCTCGTCCATCTGCACCTCAAGCTGCTGCGCTGCGATGGCGATGCGTTCGATCTCCTGATCGAAGTCCTCCAAGCTCTCCCCTGCCGCCTCATATTGCAGGCGGGCGTTGGTCAACTTCGCATCGAGGTCGCGCAGGATGCCGCGCGACTCGTTCATCGTACGTAGCCACAGACCGATCTCGAGTTCCTTCTTCTCTCCTGCGAACAACAGGAATTTCTTCGCCTTTTCCGCCTGATGCTCCAGAGGACCGACACGATCCTCCAACTCCTGCAGAATGTCGTGCAAGCGGTCGAGATTATCCTGCGTCTTACGCAGACTGTTTTCCGCCTTATCTTTCTTATAGCGGTATTTCGCGATACCTGCCGCCTCGTCAAAGATCTCGCGGCGATTCTGTGAGCGGGAGGTGACGATCTCGTCGATACGACCCTGTCCGATGATGGAATAGCCGTCACGACCAAGACCCGTGTTCATAAATAAAAGGCGAATGTCCTCCAGACGCGCGGTCGCACCGTTGAGCCGATATTCGCTGCCACCCGAACGGTAGCACCGACGCGCCACCCGCACCTCCTCGGCATCGCACTCGAGGATGTGGGTGGAGTTATCGATGACCAGCGTGACTTCGGCATAGCCCATCGGGCGACGCTGTACCGTACCGTTAAAGATGACATCCTCCATCTTAGATCCGCGCAAGCTCTTGCTGGACTGCTCGCCGAGCACCCAACGGATAGCATCGCTGATGTTGGACTTACCGCTGCCGTTAGGTCCGACGACGGCGGTGATGCCGTCGCTGAAATTCAGCACCGTTTTATCGGGAAAGGATTTAAATCCGTGTAATTCCAATGCTTTAAGTAACAAAAAAGTCACTTCCTTTTCTTTCTGCAGTCGATAGCACCGAAAGCTTATTCATATCCCATCAGCTTCAGCGCTTCGTGGGCGGCTAACTGCTCCGCCTCTTTCTTGCTGTGTCCGCGTCCCTTGCCGATGATATTGGAGTTGAGATGAACCTCAACTTTAAACACCTTGCAATGATCGGGACCAGACGCGCCCACCAGGACATACTCCAACCGTTCACCGGGGTTTTGTTGGATGATCTCCTGCAGGGCGGTCTTGTAATCTTTGAAATGGCGGCGACGTTGGCTCTCCGCCTCGGGGATGATGAAGCGCAACACGAACTTTTCCGCAGGCTCCATCCCGCCGTCGAGATAGATCGCCGCGAGCATCGCCTCGTACATATCCGCGAGGATGGAGGGGCGCTCGGCTCCGCCGTTCTGTGCCTCACCGCGGCCGAGCCGCATATACTGCCCGATGCCAAGCGCCTGCGAATAGGAGCACAGTGCCTTCTCGCACACCACAGCGGCGCGCAGCTTGGTCAGTTCGCCTTCGGGAGAACGGTCGTTTTCATACAAATAGCGGGCGGTGATAAATCCGAGCACCGAATCGCCGAGAAACTCAAGGCGCTCGTAGCTCTCGCGACCGCCTTTACCCTCATTCGCGTAAGACGAGTGGGTCAGCGCCTGCTCGAGCAGACGGATGTTATGAAACTCATACCCGATCTCCTGCATCAGAGGTGTGAGATCGTTTACCATTACGCTGTTCCCTCCCGTTCATTGAGGATATCCTCGATATACCCGACCACATCCTCCACCGTTTCAAATCCAAACAGCACCTCATCATCAAAGTCGATGCCGTACATCTCGCCGAGCACCATCGCCATATCCTCCCGCTCGTGCGGGGCAATGTTGAGTTCGTCGAGAGAAGCCGCCATTTCCACATCCTCAGGGTCACACCCGTACTTTTCGCAGAACAGAGCGGTCAGAATATCCAGCACTCTCATTCGGCAGTGTCCTCTTTCTCGGTCGTCTTACCGCTGACGGCGGCGATCTCCTCGACCACACCGCTCTCGGCAAATTCCGCCGCCACACGCACCGCACTCGCGATTGCCTTGGCATTGGCGTTGCCGTGCGCTTTAACGACAGGGCGATTAACACCCAGCAGCACCGCGCCGCCGTGCTCTGAGGCAGACAACTTCTTCTTGATCACACGCATTGCGGGCATTACGAGCATCGCGCCGATCTTGGTGCGCAAGGAACTCATCAGCGCGGATTTAAGGTTCTTCATCAGCATATCCACCGTACCCTCGAGGGTCTTGAGCAGGATATTGCCGTTAAAGCCGTCCGCGACCACAACATCCGCCACACCCGCTGGCACGTCACGCGCCTCGATATTGCCAATGAAGTTGAGCCCGCTGTCTTTGAGCAGTGGGAAGGTCGCGTGCTGTAATTCGCCGCCCTTGGTGTCCTCCGTGCCGACGTTGAGCAGACCCACGCGAGGGTTCTTCTTATCTGCGAACATATGCGACACATAGATGCTGCCCATATGAGCAAACTGCAAGAGCATTTCGGGACGGCAGTCGGCGTTTGCGCCGCAGTCAATGAGCATAAAGGGACCCTGATCCGAAGGCAGGATTGGCGCAAGAGCAGGACGGGAGATACCCTTGATGCGCTTGACGATAAAGGTCGCGCCCATCAGCAACGCACCCGTACTGCCCGCGCTGACAAGGGCATCGCCCTTGCCTTCGGCGAGCAGACGCAGAGCGACCGCCATCGAGCTTTCCTTATGCTCGCGCAGGATGCTCTTCGGGTGATCCTCCATCGTCATCACGTCGGTGCAATGGGTGATCTCGATGCGATCGAGGGAAATGTTTTTCTGTTGTGCGAGAGCACGCAGAGTCTCCTCGTTGCCCGTAAGGATAATGTCGTGACCGTACTGTGCGACGGCATCCGCCGCGCCTTTAAGTATCTCGAGCGGGGCGTTATCCCCACCGAAAGCGTCAACGATGATCTTCATTCTTTCTCTTCATCCTTTCCGATTGCCGCCGCCAAACTGGCGAGCGCGCGCTGTGACAGCGCGGCATAGCGGCTCTTTTTATCGCGGATATGCGGCTCGATGGGCGGTAGGATACCGAAGTTCGCCCCCATCGGCTGATAGTGCTTATTTTCGTCACAGACGTGACCTGCCAGCGCGCCCATCATCGTGTCACGCGGCAGGATGAGCGGAGTTTCACCCCGCACCTGTCGCACAGCGTTGATGCCGGCGAGGATGCCGGAGGCGGCAGACTCCATATACCCCTCCACACCGGTCATCTGTCCGGCGAAGAGCAGGTTGGGATTTTTCTTCATCCGAAACGCGCCGTCCAAAAGACGGGGCGCGTCGAGGAAGGTGTTGCGGTGCATCACGCCGTAGCGCATAAACTCGGCGTTTTTCAGCGCGGGGATCATCCCGAACACCCGCTTTTGCTCGCTGAATTTCAGGTTTGTCTGGAAGCCGACGAGATTATACAGCGTCCCCTCGGCATTCTCGGTGCGTAACTGCACCACCGCCCACGGGCGGTGTCCCGTATGCGGGTCACGCAGACCCACCGGCTTCATCGGACCGAAACGGATCGCGTCCTGCCCACGCGAGGCGAGCACCTCGATCGGCATACACCCCTCATAGACCGTCAGGTCATTCGGGGCATCAAATTCGTGCAGCGGTGCGCGCTCAGCATCCACCAGTGCCTCGTGGAACGCCTCATATTCCGCCTTGTTCAGCGGACAGTTAATGTAATCGCCATCGCCGCTCTCCTCGCGGTCATACCGCGAGGCGCGAAAGGCGCTCGTCATATCCACGCTTTCAGCGGTGACGATCGGCGCGGCGGCATCGTAGAAGTGAAGTCCCCCGCCGCACAGAGCGGCAATCTCCCCCGCGAGGGTATCCGCGGTCAACGGGCCTGTCGCGATGACGGTCACTCCGTCGGTCGGGATGGTGGTGACCTCCCCCTGCTTTACGGTGATGCGCGGATGGGAACGGATCTTATCGGTCACAGCAGCGGAAAAGCGATCACGATCGACCGCCAACGCACCGCCCGCAGGCACGGCACATGCCCGCGCGATCGGCACACATAAGCTGCCAAGCCTTGCCATCTCCTCCTTGAGAAGCCCTGCGGCACTCTCGAGCCGCGCGGCCTTGAGGGAGTTAGAGCACACCAGCTCCGCAAACAGCGGTGCCTTATGCGCGGGGGTGTATTGTTCGGGTTTCATCTCCCAAAGCGTTACCGCTTCCCCCGCCTGCGCCGCCGCGAAAGCGGCTTCGCAACCCGCGAGACCGGCACCGATCACTGTGATAGCCATAGCGTTCCTTTCCGGTTCGGATGACGCGTGTCACCCTATTATTTCTGATAGTTACAACCTTCGGTCTGGCAGGTCAGCCCGCCGTTCTTACCCTTTTTGCGGAACAGCGTCTTGCCGCACTGCGGGCAGACCTCGTTCGTCGGTTCGTTCCAGGTGGCGAAATCGCACTTCGGGTAGTTGCTGCACCCGAAGAACTTGCGTCCGCCGCGCGATTTCTTCGCAACAAGCACGCCGCCGCATTTCGGGCAGCTGCCGGGCGCGGTCTCGACGATGCGCTTGGTGTTCTTGCACTCGGGATAGCCGGGGCAAGCGAGGAACTTGCCGTAGCGACCCGTCTTGACCACCATACGACGTCCGCAGATCTCGCACACCTCGTCGCTCTCGATCTCGGGGACCTTGACCTTTTCAAGATCCTGCTCCGCATTCTTGAGCGATTGCGCAAAGCCGCCGTAGAAATCGTCGAGGACACCGACCCAGTCCGCCTTGCCATTCTCGACGCCGTCGAGCTGTTTTTCCATATGGGCGGTGAAATCAAGATCGACGATCTCGGGGAACTGCTTCTTCATCAGGTTGGTGACCACCTCACCGAGGTTGGTCGGCTTAATGGATTTGCCTTCCCTCTCGACATAGTCGCGCGCAAGCACCGTGCTGACGGTCGGCGCGTAGGTAGAGGGACGACCGATGCCGTTCTCCTCCATCGTCTTGATGAGAGTTGCTTCGGTGTAGCGTGCGGGGGGCTGGGTAAAGTGCTGATTGCCCGCGATCTCACGGCAAAAGAGCGCGTCGCCCTGCTTGATGACCGGCAGCGGCTTGTTGTCATCGTCCTTTTCGTCCTTGCCCTCAACATACAGCGCCGTATGTCCTTCAAACTTTACAGTGTAGCCCGAAGCCTTAAAGAGATAATCACCCGCGGTGATGTCTACCTGACAGGTATTCTGGATCTGATCCGCCATTAAGCTGGCGATAAACCTCTCCCAGATGAGCTTATACAACCGATACTGGTCGGAGGTGAGAGAGTTTTTGACCTGTTCGGGGGTCATCGACGGCACCGAGGGACGGATCGCCTCATGTGCGTCCTGCGCATTCCCTTTGGTCTTAAAGACGCGCGCCTTGCTCGGCAGATAGTCCGCGCCGTAGGTGGAGCGGATATACTCGTTACCCGCAGCACGCGCCTCATCGGAGATGCGCAGCGAGTCGGTACGCATATAGGTGATCAGACCCATCGCACCGAAGCCCTCGAGCTCAATACCCTCGTACAATTCCTGCGCCGCCTTCATTGTACGGCGGGAGGAGAAGTTAAGCTTGCGGTTTGCCTCCTGCTGCATCGTGGAGGTGGTAAAGGGCGGCGCAGGGGCAACGCGGCGAGTGCCGCTCTTGACCTTGTTTGCGACATAGGCAGCGTTTTTCAGCGCCTCAAGGATGGCTTCCGCCTGCATCTGATCGGTGATCTTGATTTTTTCCTCCGCCGTGCCGTAGAACTTCGCGGAAAAGGTCTTGCCGCGCTCGGTCAACGACAGCAGGGCATCCAGCGTCCAGTATTCCTCGCTGACGAAAGCGCGGATCTCGTTCTCGCGGTTGACGACCAAACTGACGGTCGCCGACTGCACACGCCCCGCAGAGAGCCCCTTACGCACCTTCTTCCATAGGAAGGGGCTGAGCTTATAGCCCACGATGCGGTCGAGGATACGGCGCGCCTGCTGGGCATTGACGAGGTTCATATCCAGCATACGCGGCGCCGCCATACCCGTCGTGACACCCGAACGGGTGATCTCGTTGAAGGTGATACGGTTTTCGCAGTTGATCGGCAGACCGAGCAGCGTCGCCAGATGCCAGGAGATCGCCTCCCCCTCGCGATCGGGGTCGGTCGCGAGATAGACTTGCTCGCTCTGTTCTGCGGCGGCCTTGAGTTGACGGATCAGCGCCGTCTTGCCGGGGATATCCACATACCGCGGGCGAAAGCCTTTATCCACGTCCACGCCGAGCAACGTCTTCGGTAGGTCGCGGATATGTCCCATCGAGGCAATGACCTCATAGTCCTTGCCTAAGTATTTTTTGATGGTTTTTGCCTTAGCCGGCGACTCCACGATAACCAGTTTCGACATTTACCAAATCATCCTTTCTGCGCAATCACAATTTAAAGTATTGCTGTCCCGCGGCGATGGCGGCGCAGCCAAACATTTCGAGCTCCGTTAATGCCCCAAGCAGCGCGGGGATCGACAGACCGGTCTCAGCAGCCAGATCATCCACAGGACGGGGCTTGTCGGTCAGGCAGGCATATACCTGCTTTGCCGCGGCAGATGCCGTATCGGGACATTCCGCAGGCGACGTCACTGTCTTTGCGGGTGGCTCGACCGATTTTGTAGCTTGTTTCTTTGCTTTCTTTTCTGCGGCAGGCTTTTGTATAGGCTGTTCCTCCAGCAACTTTTGCGTCTGCCTCGCCGCGTCCATATCCAACAGTCCCGGAAACAGCGTTTCGTATTCCTCCAACACATCGGCGGCACAGGTGATCAGCGCCGCACCACACCGAATCTCGCGGTGAGCGCCGTCGTTGCGATGTCCCGCGAGCATGCCGGGCATGGCGAATACCTCTTTGCCTTGCTCACGTCCGAGACGCGAGGTGATTAATCCGCCGCTGCGGAGCGGTGTTTCGCCGAGACAGACGCCGTGGCTCATCCCCGCAATCAGGCGGTTGCGAATCTGATAGATGCACTGCTCTCTGCTCCCGTGAGGGAATTCACTGATAAGCAGGCCTCCCTCATCAAGGATACGCCGTCGAAGACCGCTATTCT
The DNA here is from genome assembly GCA_964629445.1 of uncultured Ruminococcus sp. Classification (GTDB taxonomy): domain Bacteria; phylum Bacillota; class Clostridia; order Oscillospirales; family Acutalibacteraceae; genus UBA5905. The sequence goes on from CAZVSE010000002.1 coordinate 50,490, forward strand.
CAACGGGATAATTCCCGTTGACGGGACACGCCATCACCGCGACGGTAACTCCGCCGCTCTCAATCGCACCCGCGTGGGCGGCGGCATCGATACCTTTTGCTCCGCCGCTGACGACGATCGCGCCGCCCGCGGCAAGTCCTGAGGCGAGACTGTACGCTTCTCGCCAACCCTCCTGCGAAGGCTCGCGCGTGCCGACGACGGCAAGCGTCAATCGCGCATCCATATCCGGCATCGTACCGCGGCAATATAGCGCCGCAGGACGGTCGGCAAGACGGTGCAGATTGACGGGATACAACGCATCCTCCGGGGTAAGCACCCAGTCACCCGCCTCCACCACTCGGTTAAGAATGGCACGGGCTTCAGCAAGGGATTTATCCCGCAGGCTCCGCACGACGCGATGCGACATTCCCGCCTCACGCAGTGCCTTGTCTGTCGCTGTATAAACGGCGGCGGCACTGCCGAAGGTGTCCAACAGATCGCCCATCGCCGGCGCGCCCCGCCCCAATGCTTGCGCGAGCCATATCCAGTATATGCGACTGTCCACGGACTAACCTCCTATCGCACCCATCGATCATTCCGGTCTAGTCATCTCCCACATCGCGATGCCGGCGGCCATCGACGCATTAAGCGACTCAGCTCGACCCGCCATCGGGATGGTGACACGCTTTTTGCACGCGGCAACGGTGGCGGTTTTCAGTCCGTTGCCCTCGTTGCCGATGACGCATAAGACACCCGCCGTCTTATCCACGCGGTGCAGTGGCTCGGCGTCGGCGTCCACCACGCAGGCAAACGCAGTCATCCCCCGCGCCTGTAACGCCGCAATAGCGGCAGGCAAGTCCTGCGTCACCGCCAGAGGCAAGCGGAACACACCGCCCATACTGGCACGCAGCACCTTCGGGTTATAGACATCACAGCAGCCCGAAGACAGCAATAACCCATCCAGCCCGAACGCTTCTGCGGTGCGGATCATCGTACCGAGATTGCCGGGATCTTGAATGTCCTCCAAAACGCCGTAGCGACCCATATTATCTATTGTATCTAAACTTAATTGAATGTCAAGTGATTTTATGACACAAAATACGCCTTGCGGGTTAGCGGTATCCGCCATCGAGCGCGCAAGCTCGGGCGTGATCTCGACCGCTTCGCCTGCCGCCGCAATCAGGCTCTCAACAACAGCGGCATAATTTCCCCGCGCGGCGGCGGTATACAGCACCGCCGACACCGCCAGTCCGCTTGCGAGCGCATCGCCGCAAAGTCGCGCCCCTTCGATGGCGAAAAGCCCCGTTTTACGGCGCTGTTTTGCCTGCTCATTCAAGGCTCGCCACTCCTTGACAAGGCGGTTATCCTTACTAGTGATCAGCATCATTTTCACTCCTAAAATCACGTGAAATCTATGTGAAATAAGCAAAATTGCACCCGACGGAAATCCGCCGGGCGCAATCATAGCTTTTTATTTCAGAGCCGCCTTCGCCTGCTCGGTCAGAGCGGTGAACGCCGCCGCGTCAGACACCGCGAGCTCCGCGAGCATCTTGCGATTGAGGCTGACACCGGCCTTCTTCAGACCGTTCATAAAGGTGGAATAGTTCATGCCGTTGAGCTTCGCCGCAGCATTGATGCGGGCGATCCACAGACGGCGGAAGTCACGCTTGCGCTGCTTACGACCGATGTAAGCATACTGACCGGACTTCATCACCGCTTCTTTCGCGGTCTTGAACAGCTTGGACTTGGCACCATAGTAGCCCTTCGCCAGCTTGAGAACTTTCTTTCTTCTTTTGCGCGTCATCATTGCGCCTTTAATACGAGCCATGTTTCTTTACCTCCGTCTCTCATCAATGGATTACTTGTAAGGGATCATACGCTTGATGGCAGCCAAGTTGGTCTTGTCGGCAGCCGCCGTCTTACGCAGGTTTCTCTTACGCTTGGTGGTCTTCTTGTTCAGGATGTGAGACTTGTAAGCATGACCGCGAATGGCCTTGCCGGTCTTACTGAGCTTAAAACGCTTTTTCGCACCGCTGTGCGTCTTGATCTTAGGCATATTAAATGTCCTCCTTAATAGGTTTTGTGTAAACGGGCGATAAGCCCGTACGCAACGAAATGTGATTTTGCGCCTTATTTGGCAGCCTTGGGAGCCAGGAACATCAGCATATGACGACCCTCGAGCTTCGCGGGCTTCTCGATGTTCGCGACCTCGGCACACGCCTCGGCAAAGCGGCGCATCGACTCGTGACCCATCTCGGGATGCCCCATCTCGCGTCCGCGGAAACGGATGCTGACCTTCACCTTGTCGCCGTGCAACAGGAACTTGGTCGCCTGATTGACCTTGGTGTTGAAGTCGCCGATGTCGGTGTTAAGGCCGAGGCGGACTTCCTTGATGTCGACGACGTGCTGATTCTTGCGGGCTTCCTTTTCCTTCTTCGCCTGCTCGAAGCGGTACTTGCCGTAGTCCATAATGCGGCACACGGGCGGAGTCGCCGTCGGCGCGATCTTCACGAGATCAAGACCCGCCTCGTCGGCGAGCGCCTGCGCTTCGCGCGCCGACATCACACCCAGCTGGGCACCGTCGGCACCGATGATGCGCAGTTCATTATCTCGGATCTGCTCGTTGATCTGCATTTCTTTCTTAGCTATGGTAAAACACCCCCATACAAAAAATGCGGACAGCCACGCTGCCCGCACACACAGAGATCCCGCAAAAATTGCAGGAACGATGATCTGAATCAACCCTTCGGAACGGTATCCTGAGGTGAGAGCGGGCAAACGCTCTGCTTGGTTTTCTCGAAGATTATAACAGCCTTTCGCCTCGCTGTCAAGAGGTTTTTTGAAATTTTTATTGATGCAGGAAAATAAGCGTAGTCAAATACCCACTGACGATGAGCAGGGTGCCGTTGCCCCGTCCCGACAAAAAGAGCCAAAACGCCGCCGCGGCGAGCGGCAGCAGCACCGCCGCTGACAGTCCCCTCAGCCACCCCTCCGCTTGCGCTTCCCTGCCCGCAAGGCAAAAGACACAGCGTACGATCTGTCCGCCGTCGAGCGCCGCCGCGGGCAGGAGGTTGAGTACTGCGAGGGTCAGATGCACCACCGTCGCCGACACACAGTTACACGCCCACAACAGCAGCGCAGCGAGGAGATTGACCATCGGTCCTGCAAGGGAGATGAGAATATTGCGGCGATAGCCAACCATCCTCTGCGCGCCCATCTCGAGGCGCATTCCGAACGCGCCGAGGGTACACACTTGGGGCGGGCAACCGAGCGCGAGCATCGCGAACAGATGTCCGCCCTCGTGCATCGCCGAGGCGAGCACGCAGGACACCGCAAGCGAATCCGCTTGTGCGAGCAACAGCCCCGTCAGCAGAGCGGGAAACAACAAGCTCACGCGGCAACGCACCCCCGCGATGTGTCCCTCAAGCATTCGGCTTTGACTCCTCAGGCGGCTGATCGCCGTCCTCCTCGAGCGGGTCGCTCGACAGTGTATCCAGCGGATCGCCGTCCCACAGCTGTGCGAGCGCCGCCATCAGGTCATTGCTGCGCAGACTGTCGCTGAAGCCCTGCCGCAGTTGATCATAAGCACTTCCGCCGCCGATCCGCACGAACAGGGCGAGCAGCAGGATGACAGCGCAGGCGATGCTCTGCACCGCCACTACCCGCCAGCCGCCGACGGAGCGCGGCGGCTTCTCTTTCTCCTTCGCCTGCTCTGTCGCCAGCTCGAGTGCCTTTCTCTCTTTTTGCCGCTGTTCCCGCTCGACTGCCTGCGCAAGTGCGGCCTGATAGTCCTGTTTGATCATATATATTTTACCTCATTACACGATAATGCAAATAAGCCCGTTACAGCCCTCGTTGATGATACGCTCGACGGTCTCCTTAAGCTTCTGCCGCGCATCCTCAGGCATATGGAGAAGCTTATTATGCAGCCCTTCATTGACCAATCCATACAACGAGGTGCCGAAGATGTTGGACTCCCAGATACGGCTGGGCTCTTCCTCAAACTGCCCGAGCAGATAACTGACCAGCTCCTCGCTCTGCCGTTCCGAGCCGACGATGGGACTGACCTCAGTGGTGATCTGCGCTTTCATCATATGGATGGACGGCGCGGCGGCACGCAACCGCACGCCGTATCGCCCACTCTGCCGCAGTAGTTCAGGCTCCTCGAGGGTCATCTCCTCCATCTCGGGCATCACGATACCGTAACCGGTCGCCTCCACCTGCTCGAGCGCACCGCGAATCTTCTCGTACTTCTTTGCCGTCTGCGCCATTTCCAGCATACACGCCATCAAAGCACCCTCATCGGCGATATCCAATCCCGTCGCTTCACCGAGGATCTGATAGAACAGCTGCGGTTGCAGCAATGCCGTCACCGTGGCAACACCTGTGCCAAGATCCACCCGTTCGGGGGACGCCGCGTCGACATAGTCACAGCGACAAAGCCCCTCAGCAAACCTTGCGGTGTCCCGCACACGCTCGACACCGACCGCCGCACCGCGCACCGCCTGCGTGATCGCCGCGCGCACGGGATGGGTGCGCTCGAGCTGCATCACCCAGCGCGGCAGAGCGACACCGATCTCCTTGAGCGGGAACTGCGACAGCACCGCCTCCAGAATTGCCAATATCTCCTGCTGTGCCATATCGCGGCAGTTGACCGCCAGCACGGGTACACCGTATTTATCGCCAAGCTCTGCCACGAGCGCCTGCGTGGCGGCGGCGTGGGGATCGACGGCGTTGAGCAACACCGCGAAGGGCTTGTTGATCTCCTGCAGTTCCCGCACGACCCGCTCCTCCGCGGCGGCATATTCCTCCCGCGGAATGTCGGTGATGCTGCCGTCGGTGGTGACCACCAATCCGATGGTGGAATGTTCGTTAATGACGCGGCGGGTTCCCTCCTCCGCCGCCATATTAAAAGGAATCTCCTCATCATACCACGGAGTCTTGACCATACGGGGCTGTTCTTCCTCAATATAGCCGAGTGCCGACGGGACAATATACCCCACGCAATCAATGAGCCGCACCCGCATATCCGTCACCCCGTCGGGGGACACCTGCGCCGCCTGCTCGGGGATGAATTTCGGCTCGGTGGTCATAATGGTACGTCCCGCGGCAGACTGAGGCAGCTCGTCGTTCGCCCGCTCGCGGCGATAGCCATCCTGCATATGCGGGATGACCAGTGTATCCATAAATCGCTTAATAAAGGTGGATTTACCGGTACGCACCGGTCCCACCACGCCCAGATAAATATCGCCGCCGGTGCGCGCCGCGATATCCTGATACAAACTGTTCGTTGTTTCCATTGTCATTTCCTCCGCTCGTAATGATGTTTGTACATTGGTATGTATGCGGCGGGGATTTTATGACAAGAAACGCCCAACGAGAGAAAATCTCCCGTTGGGCGTTTATCATCCGTTGTTTATGATGGGAAGGGCCACCACGAGGGGCGGTCGCGCAGGCATTTGAGCTTGATCCACAGATCCTTCTGCAGTTTGAGCGTCTCTTCGGGGAGGGTGATAAACACCTCCGTCTTGTCGATAAGCGTCTTGTCCGGGTAGAACATAGGATCACCCGATACCTCGGGGTCGAGCTCGGCGAGTGCCGCGGTGTGCGGGGTGGAATAGCAGATGTATTCCGCATTCGCGGTCGCGACATCGGTGCGGCACATAAAGTTAATATATTGCTCCGCTTCTTTCTGATGCTTGGTGGTGGACAGCACGCACATCGCGTCGACAAACAGGTTCGTCCCCTGCTCCGGCACGAAATAGCCGATATTTTCGTTGCCGTCCTCGCCGGTGATCATATTGGCACCGTCGCCCGAATAGTAGGGTGCCAGCCACCCTTCCTCATTGGTCATCTTTTGGAACACCTGATCCATAAAATATCCCTGCACGAGCGGCTTTTGCTCGGCGAGCGCATCGTATGCCGCCTGCCAGTGGGCAAGATCGGTGGTGTTCATCGAATACCCGAGCTTCTTAAGAGCGATGGCAAAGGAATCGCGGGCGTTGTCGAACATATAGATCTTCCCCGCATATTTCTCGTTCCATAAAATATCCCAGCCCTGCGCGAGGTCTGCCTCGTCAACATAGTTCTTGTTGTAGAAGATGCCGACCGTGCCCCACGTATACGGGACGGAATACTCGTTCTTCGGGTCATACTCCAAGCCCTTGTAGGCATCGTCAATAAACCGATAGTTTGGGATGTTGTCGAAGTTGAGCTTCGCGAGCATCCCCTCGCCTATCATCTTACCGATCATATAATCCGACGGAATGACGACGTCGTATTCCGCCGCACCGGACTCCAATATCGTGTACATCGATTCGTTGCTCTCGAAGGTCTTGTAGTTGATCTTGATACCGGTCTCTTCTTCAAACAGGGCATTGACATCGAGAATCTCATCGTCGATGTATTCGCCCCAATTATACACGTTCAGTGTCACGGTGTCATCCGTAAATTGCCAAGAGCCGCAGCCACCGAGCATTCCGCACAGGATGACGGCTGCCAGCAGACAGGCCAATTTTCTCAACGCCCTATCTCCTTTCCTTTTGCTTTTTCAGATCCCGCACCTGGCGGACGTTGACGATGATGAGTAAGATCAGCACCGTCCCGAACATCAGCGTCGACAGCGCGTTGACCTCGGGGGTGACAGGCTTCTTGGTCATCGAATAGATGGTAACCGACAAGGTCTGTGCGGTCGAGCCGGCGTTAAAGTAGCTGATGACGAAATCATCGAGCGACATCGTGAACGCCATCAACGCGCCTGTGATGACACCCGGCATGATTTCGGGCAGCATGACCTTGAAAAACGCCGAAAACGGTGTACAACCGAGATCGAGCGCCGCCTCATACATATGCTTGTTCATCTGTCGGAGCTTCGGCATCACCTGCAACACCACATAGGGGATGCAGAACGTGATGTGCGCAATGAGCAGGGTCGCAAATCCGGGCTGCAACAGTCCTGTCGCGCGATAGATCGCCACGAACATCAGCATCATCGAAATACCCGTGACGATCTCAGGGTTGACCATCGGGATGTTGTTGAGCGACTCCATCGCGCGGCGCAGTCGCCCGTTCATATTGAAAATGCCGACCGCCGCCATCGTGCCGATGACGGTGGAAATGAGCGCCGCAAGCACCGCGATCTGCAGGGTCACCATAAGCGACTCCAAAATCAGCTCGTTGCTGAACAGATCCTTGTACCAATCGAGTGTAAAGCCACCCCACTGTACACGGTTCTTGGAATTGTTGAAGGAGTAGATAATGAGCACCACGATCGGCGCGTACAGGAAGGCGAAGATGATCGTGTTATAAATTTTAGATAACGTTTTCATCTCGCCACCCCCTTTTCACGCGGAAATTCATGCGTGTCGGCTATGCCGACGAAAATGGGTTTGGGTCCCATTTTCAGCGTGAATTCGGGGCATGAATACACAAAACCGGCGGTCTGTAGAAACATTCTATTCATGCCGTTCATGCCATCAACCCCCCTAACTCATCCTCGCCGTTATCGACGCGGCGCATCAGGGACATACAGATGAGCATCAGCACCATCAACACCAGTGACAGCGCCGCACCCACGTTGTAGTTGCTGCCGTCGCCCATAAACATGGTCTCAATGACATCACCGATCATCATATACTTGCTGCCGCCGAGCAGCTTGGAGATAACAAAGGTACTCACCGCGGGTACAAACACCATCGTCACGCCCGACACGATACCGGGGGCACTCAGCGGTAGAATGACGCGGCGAAGGATCTGCCAGTTGTTCGAACCGAGATCCTGAGCGGCCTCGATGACGCGGGAGTCCATCTTCGCCATCACGGAGTAAAGCGGCAGGATCATAAACGGCAGGAAATTATACACCATACCCAGTACGATTGCGCCGTCGGTGTTGATCATATTCCAGTGCGCGCCGAAAAGACCGAGAAACTGGTTGATCAGCCCGTTTTCCTCCAGCAGGGACATCCACGCATAGGTACGCAGCAGAAAATTCATCCACATCGGCAGCATCACGATCATCACCATCGTGCGCTGAATATACTCCGCCTTGCGGGAGATGCTGAAGGCGAGCGGATAGGCAAGCACAAGGCAAATGACGGTCGCGAGCGCGCCCATCCAGATCGAGTCGATATAAGTGCCGCTGTACTGCCAGATCTCAACAATGTTTTGCAGGGTAAACGCGCCGTTTTCGTCGGTGAAGGCGAACCACAGCGTGATCGCCATCGGCACGACGGTGAAGATCGCCATCCACACGGCAAACGGCGCGGCAGTCAGGCGATTTTTCATCCCTCGCCCTCCCCGACATCCTCTGTCAAGCCCGCTTCGGGGTCTGCCAGCTCGTCGAACTCCTCGGAATAAGAGCTGTAGTCGCCGAACATACCGGAATATGCGGACTTCTTCATAATATGGATATCCTCGGGATTGAGCACGATGCCGATGACCGAGCCGACAGGATAATAATCCGTCGTTTGAATGAGCCACTTAAAGCCCTTGAAATCAACGATCGTTTCGTAATGTACGCCCTTGAAGGTGACATTGGTCACCTTACCCGTCAGCGTACCGCGCAGCGGCTCGACGATGTCGATATCCTCGGGGCGGATGACAACGTCCACCGGCTCGCCGGGGGCAAAGCCCGCATCAAGACAGCTGAACTGCCGCCCGAAGAACTCGACGAGATAATCCTGAATCATCACACCGTCGAGGATATTACTCTCGCCGATAAAGTCCGCAACAAATGCGTTCTGCGGCTCGTTATAAATGTCCTGAGGCGTACCGATCTGCTGGATTTCGCCGTTGTCCATCACGACGACGGTGTCGGACATCGAGAGCGCCTCTTCCTGATCGTGGGTAACATAGATAAAGCTGATGCCGAGGCTCTTCTGAATGTTCTTGAGCTCAGTCTGCATATCCTTACGCAATTTCAGATCCAGCGCGGCGAGCGGCTCGTCGAGCAGCAACACGCGCGGGTTGTTCGCCAGCGCGCGGGCGATGGCAACGCGCTGCTGCTGACCGCCGGACAGCGTCGCGACCGAGCGCTTCTCGAATCCGACAAGGTTGACGAGCTTTAACATCCGCGCAACGGTCTGCTTGATCTCATCGTTAGACTTCTTCTGCACGCGCATACCGAACGCCACATTCTCATATACATTCAAATGCGGAAACAGCGCATAGCGCTGGAATATGGTGTTGACGGTGCGCTTGTGGGCGGGCAGGTCGTTGACCCGCTTGCCATCAAAAAAAACATCGCCGTCGTCCGGTGTGACAAAACCGCCGATGATACGCAGAGTCGTGGTCTTGCCGCAGCCCGAGGGGCCAAGCAAGGTCACAAACTCGCCGTCGGAAATGCTCAGATTGAGGTTCTTGAGCACCGGCTCGCCGTCGAAAGACACAGCAATGTTTTTCAGTTCAATAATTTTCTTTTCACCCATGGAAATGCATCCCCCTTTGCGGTAATTGAGGTCTCTGCCTAAGCAGACGCATCCGCTTTGGCAACGCCCTCCGCAAAGGGTTTTTCACAGCCGTCCTCGTCGGCGGCTGCGGCGCTGTTTGGCGGGTGCAAACTGGTTGTGTTCAGATGCATGCTGAAAATCAACACAATAAGATAATATTAGGGTTAAACGCGGCGATTGTCAATAATATTTTTGAAAAACCCCGAAAAAATTGTATTTTTCACGGCGATATAAGGTTTTACCGCCGAATTTTCCTTGTTTTTGCAAAATTTGCACCGATATAAGGAGGAGACCGCATGGAACAACACAACGAAAAACGGCGTGTGCAGGAGATCATCGAGGAGTATAACCGTCAGCTGATGGACACCTATCGCCAGCAGCCGAAATCGCCGCCGAAGCCACCCGAAACGAGTTGGCTCGACGAGCAGTATCCCCTGCCCGACATCGAGCGGGATCGCGCGGCACTCGCCGCGGCGGCAACACCTTCTGCACCGACCGACACACCCGAGCAGACATCCACGCCCGCCGACATCCCACAGTTCCCCTATACCGACGAGGACTTAAACGGCGAAGTTCCCCGCGGGGACGATACGCCCGCGCCGCCCGAGATCGGGCCGAGTCCGTATGTCGGCTATCTGCGGGTGTTCGTGTTCACGGGGCAGTCCGCCGAGCCTCTGCAGGGTGCAACCGTCACCGTCACTCGTAAGCAGGATGAACAGGACGAACTCTATGCCACCGCCACGACCAACGCCGACGGCTTTACCCCTATTCTACCCCTACCATCGGTCAATCCCGCTCTGACGATGCGCCCCGATATTCCGACGCCCTACATCGCCTACGACATTCGCGTTGACGCGAACGGCTTTCAGCCGGTGATCTACGAGAACGTGCCGATCTACGGCAACAACTATGTCACCCAGTCTGCGAGTATGCTGCCGCTTGTGGCGGGGCAAGACCCGACCGTCCCGCGCATCTACCGCTCAGGCGCGCCGACAAATCTGTAAAGGAGGATGGCTTTACGTGGAGGGAACACCCTTTATCCCCAACACCATCGTGGTGCATCTCGGTGCACCGAACGCGAACGCCGAGAATGTCTACGTTTCCTTTCCCGACTACATCAAAAACGTCGCCTCAGGAGAGATCTATCCGACATGGCCCGAAGCCGCACTGCGCGCGAACATCTACGCGCAGATCTCTTTTGCGCTTAACCGCTATTATACCGAGTTTTACCGCAGTCAAGGCTACGACTTTGATATTACGAACAACACCCAATTTGATCAATCCTTTGCCCCCGGGCGAGAGGTCTACGACTCTATTAACCGCATCGTCGATGACATCTTTAACTCCTATGTCGTGATGGGAGATAACATCGAGCCGTATTTCACCCGCTACTGCAACGGCACGACCTCGACCTGCGATGGTCTTTCCCAGTGGGGAACCGTCCCGCTCGCCGAGGAGGGACTTGGTGCGTATGACATTCTCACCCGCTTCTACGGCGACAACATCAACATCGTCGAAAACGCGCCCATCCGCAACGGGCAGCCGTCCTACCCCGGGCGACCGCTACGGCTCGGCGACTCCGGCAACGACGTACAGTTAAAGCAAATTCAGCTCAACCGCATCTCCACCAACTACCCGAGCATCCCGAAGATCAACCCCGCCGACGGCATCTTCGGAGTGGAGACGGAGGACGCGGTGCGGGCGTTTCAGCGCATCTTCGAACTCACCGAGGACGGCATCATCGGCAACGCGACCTGGAACAGACTCTCCTATATTTTTAACGCCGTCAAGCGGCTGAGCGAACTCGACAGCGAGGGGCTTCGGCTCGAGGATCTGCCGCAGGAATACGACCGCGAGCTGACCATCGGCGATACGGGACGCGAGGTGCTGGCGATCCAGTATTATCTCAATGTTATCGCCGCGTTTTACGACAACATCCCGCGTATCGTCATTAACGGCATCTACGACGAGGCAACGGATCAGGCAGTGCGCGCCTATCAGGCGGCATTCGGGCTGACGGTAGACGGGGTACTCGGGCGGGAGACTTGGCTGTCGATATATGATGTCTACCGCAGTATTCTCGAGACCTCACAGCTCATCGACGGCGGAGTGGTGCTGTTCCCCGGACAAACGCTGCGGCAGGGTTCACAGGGCGATGACGTCGCCACTATTCAAGAGTATTTAAGCTATATTTCTCAGACCTACACCCAGATCCCCGCGCCGTCGGTGACCGGCATCTTCGGGCAGGAAACGGCCAATTCCGTCATCGCGTTCCAACAGTTGTTCGGGCTCAACGCCAACGGTGCGGTCGGACCGACCACGTGGGACGCGATCGCTACGCTGTATTCCGATCTGCGCTTCGGCAACGTAAAGCGGCTCGGACAATTCCCCGGCAACACGCTCACAGAGGAGGAGGGGCTATGACACCCATTACCAATAACGACATTACCACCGATGTTCACGATCACGTGCGGGAATTACAGCAATATCTGCGCATCATCCGCCGTGAACGGGACGGCGAGACGGATGTGCCGATCGACGGTCGTTTCGGAACACTTACCACCGCCGCCGTGCGGCAATCACAAGAGGAGAGCGGTCTGCCCGTTGACGGCATCGTTGATCGCGCAACGTGGGAGGCGATCTTCGCCGCCGCGCAAGAAATCATCTACTTACGCGCCCTGCCCACTCCCGTGCAGGGCCTCGGGATGGGACAGCCGCCCCTGCGTGTCGGCGACAAAAACGACAGCGTGCTGTTTTTGCAGGTGATGCTCGGCGCGCTCGCCAAGCGCTTTGCCAACCTGCCTGCGGCAGAGACTCTCAGCGGCATCTACACAGACGCGACCGCCGCCTCGGTGCGCCAACTGCAACAGCAAGCGGGGCTGGCAACAACGGGTATGGTAGATAAACCGACGTGGGATGCCATCACGATACTGTATAATCAAGGGATATGATGCGACGTGAATAAACATGCTTTCGTGAAAAACACCGCGGTGATGACCGTCACCTCGCTGCTGCTGCGCACCCTCGGCATCGTGTTCCGTGTGTTTATCTCTGGTTGCGTCGGCGCGGAAGGGATGGGGCTGTATCAGCTCGTGTTCTCGGTCTATGTTTTGGGTACGACCTTCGCGGCGGCGGGCATCGTCACCGCCGTCACCCGACTGGTCGCAGAGCAGAGCGCCCGCGGTACACCCGCGAATATCGTCCGCGTGATGCGGCTGTCAATGGGGCTGTGTATTCTCATCGGCACGGCATCCGCCGCCGTTCTGTATTTCGGCGCGCCGACCATCGGCGGCTGGGTAGGGGATGTACGCACCGTGCCCGCACTCGCGGCGAGCGGGCTTGCGCTGCCTTTTATCGGAGTCGCGAGCTGTGTGAAGGGCTATTTTATGGCGCGGCGGCGGGCAATGCCGCCCTGCATCTCGCAGATATTCGAGCAAGCGGTGCGCATCGGCAGTATTCTGTGGATGCTGCATGCCGCGGGGGATTGCTCGCTTGCGGACGCCTGCCGCATCATCATCGTGGGAGATGCGATCTCCGAAACGGTCGCGTGTCTGTTCCTGTTGATCGCCTATCGACTGGATCGTCGAAAGATCACCACTCGCCGCACCACTACCCTACCCTATCACACGCTACTGCGTCCCTTGCTCGGCATCGCCGTGCCGCTGACCGCGGGGCGGTATCTCTCCACCGCTCTGCGCACGGTGGAAAACATCCTCGTGCCCGCGCGACTGACACTGTTCACCCATTCGGACGCACTGTCTCTCGAACAGTTCGGCGCAATTAAAGGGATGGCACTGCCGCTCATCTTTTTCCCCGCCGCGTTCCTCGTGACGGTATCCGGCTTGCTCGTGCCCGAGCTATCCGACGCGCACGCACTCGGGCAAAAACGACAGGTCACTCGCCTGACTGAGCAGGCGATGCACATCACCTGGCTCGGCTCGGTGCTCATCGGATGTCTGTTCACCGTACTCGGCCGCCCGCTCGGCAGGCTGCTGTACGGCGACGACACCGTCGGGCTGCTATTACAGATATTAGGCCCACTCACCCCCGTGATGTACCTCGACAGTGTCGCCACGGGGATGCTCAAAGGCATCAACGAGCAGGTACATTCCCTGTGGTACAGCGTGGCGGATTCTGCCGTGCGCATCACGCTAATCTGGCTATTGCTGCCGCGCTTCGGCATCACGGGTTTTCTGTTCGTCATGCTTGTGAGCAACCTGCTCACCTGCATCCTCAGCACCCACCGCCTGTTGATTAAAAGCGACACCAAGATGCAATGGATGCACTGGGTACTGTGTCCGACACTCATCGCCATCCTCGTTGGCGGCGGTTGGTCGGCACTCGGGCAAGTCATCTCCCTGCCAAGCGGGTGGATATCCCTACTGGTAGGGGTCGCGTTCATCACGGTCGCGTATCTCCTGCTGCTCCCGCTCTTTGGTTGTTTAAACGCCGAGGATTGGCGAAATCTCACTCATCGAAAACGAGCATAAAAAGCGGTCGGACTACTCGTCCGACCGCTTTACTTATTTTCCTTTGATCTCTTTCCAGTATGCCGCGAAAGCCTGCTCGTTCTTGTTGTCGCCGGGGACATAGTACACCGCGTCCTTGAGGGCATCGGGCAAATACTGCTGCTCTACCCAGTGTCCGGGGAAGCTATGGGGGTATTGGTAGAACTGTCCTTTCCGCTCCACGTCGTCGCCGTCATAGTGTTTATTCTGCAGCTGACGCGGCACGGGACCCGACTTGCCCGCCTGAATATCCGCCTGCGCCGCCGCGATCGCGTCGTGCGCGGCATTGGACTTGGGTGCCTGACACACCATAATCACCGCATCCGCGAGCGGCAGACGCGCCTCGGGCAGACCCACCTGCAGAGCGATATCCACCGCCGCCTTGACAATCGGGATGATTTGCGGATAGGCAAGCCCGACATCCTCGCACGCACACACCATCAGACGGCGGCAGGCAGAGGGCAGATCCCCCGCCTCGAGCAGACGTGCAAGATAATGCAGCGCGGCATTCGCATCCGAGCCGCGCATCGACTTCTGATAGGCAGAGATGATATCGTAGTGCTCATCCCCCTCGCGGTCATACCGCATCGCACTGCGCTGAGCGAGCTGACGAGCGACGTCCTCGGTGACGGTGATGCCGTCCTCACTACGCTCGCCCGCGAGCACGCAGAGCTCGACGGCGTTGAGCGCCTTGCGCACGTCGCCGCCGCAGGCGCGGGCGATATGCCCGTACACGCTCTCCTCGACCTCGAGTGCATCCTCCCGCTCCTGCCGCAGGACATCGAAGCCGCGGCGCACCGCCATTTCGATCTCCTCGGGCTCGACGGACTGAAACTCAAACACCGTCGAGCGGCTGAGGATAGCGTTATAAACGTAAAAATACGGATTTTCCGTCGTGGAGGCGATGAGCGTGATGCGCCCGTTCTCAATATATTCGAGCAGGGTCTGCTGCTGTCGCTTATTGAAATACTGGATCTCATCGAGGTACAGCAGGATGCCGTTCATCCCCGCAAAGGTATCCAGTTCCTCCACTACCGCCTTGATATCCGCGGTGGACGCGGTGGTGCCGTTTAATTTATGCAGGCGCATATTCGCGCGCTCCGCGATGATGCGCGCGACGGTGGTCTTGCCCACCCCCGACGGACCGTAGAAGATGAGATTCGGGATGTGTCCCGACTCCATAATGCGGCGCAGAGCCTTGCCCTCGCCGAGGATATGGCGCTGTCCGACCACCTCGTCCAAACAGGACGGGCGGATGCGGTCTGCCAGCGGTGCTGTCATCAAATCACCCCTTGTTCCTATACCCCTATCATACACGCCTTTTGCCCGCGTGTCAAGCGAAAGCGCGTGCTTGACACGCGGCTTTTCCGCGTGATAGAATAAGAACACAAGGAGTGATTCCGATGACCAAAAAACAACGCGCCGCGATCGCAGTCAAGGCGCTTAAAGGCTTATATCCCGACGCGGTCTGTTCGCTCGACGCCGCCGATCCCCTGCAGCTGCTCATCGCCACCCGTCTGTCGGCGCAATGCACCGACGCGCGAGTGAATATGGTGACCCCGGCGTTGTTCGCCCGCTTCCCGACGCTGGAGGATTTCGCTGCCGCGACCCCCGATGAGGTCGGCGAATACATCCGCTCTTGCGGACTGTATAAGACCAAGGCGAGGGACATCGTCGCGGCGTGCGTGATGCTGCGGGATGTGTACGGCGGCGTGATACCCGACACCATCGAGGAGCTGACGAAGCTCCCCGGTATCGGGCGCAAGACCGCAAATTTGATGTGCGGCGACGTGTTCGGCAAGCCTGCCGTCGTCGCGGACACCCACTGCATCCGCATCGCGGGGCGGCTCGGGCTGACCGACGGCAGCAAAGATCCCTATAAGGTTGAGATGCAGCTTAAAAAGGTGTTGCCGCCCGAAGAGAGCAATGATTTTTGCCACCGCATCGTGCATTTCGGGCGGGACATCTGCACCGCCCGCTCGCCGAAATGCGGCGTTTGCCCGCTCGCAGAAAACTGCAAATCAGCGGCGGTGAAGCCGCACTAATCCGCGTCGGCACAGCGCGTACAGCGGCAACGCCGCCGCGCTGAGCACCAGCCAGAACACCGAATACAACAGGCACACCTGCCCTTTGATGTTGTATTTCATTCGGCTGTAATCCCACACGCCGAGCTTCAGCCACAGGTTGAGGATACACCCGCTGACCAATTCCACCGCGGTGACCCCGAGCGCGCACAGCCCGCACCGCACCGCGAGCGGTGCTTTCACACAGCGCCCCACCTGCCCGATGAGCTGAAAGCACGCCCCGCCGACGAAAAACATACTCCAATGCGTGCGCCCGCGCCATAGTAGCTCGATGAGGTTATACCCCAGCCCGCCGATGGCGGTCATTTCAGCACTCAGCCGCCACGCCTGCCGTTTGTTCATCATCCCACTCCCCTTTTTCTTTTATCCTGCACGGAAAAAGGAGCGGTTATGCGATAATTTTGATGCGACATTCGCCATTTTTCTCTTGATTTTTCAAATTCGGTGTGGTACAATGTGTGCAATGTGTACTTGCAGGTATAGTTCATCGGTAGAACGCAAGCTTCCCAAGCTTGATAGGAGGGTTCGACTCCCTTTACCTGCTCCAAAGAAACAAGACACCACCCCGCGTGGTGTCTTGTTTTTTGAGCGGGTATAGGGGCAGGAGAACCCTCCCTAGTTGCCGCAGGCAACTATAAGAAGGTCGCCGCAAGACAAAACTAAAATAGCGAAGCAAGTAAATCGCGGCGAACTTCGGGGTTCAGACTCCCTTTACCTGCTCCAAAGAAACAAGACACCACCCCGCGTGGTGTCTTGTT
>CAZVSE010000002.1:67364-70074 GCA_964629445.1 uncultured Ruminococcus sp.
GAAGCAAGTAAATCGCGGCGAACTTCGGGGTTCAGACTCCCTTTACCTGCTCCAATAAAAAGCGCACCCTCATCATCTAATGTGCGGCTTTTTCGCTTTTTATTTCTCGCTATACGCGGCGTACTGCTCCTCTAACCACGCTTTAACCGACACAAGACCGTCGACGTCCAGCGGGAAGGTCGCCTCAGCCTGCTTTTCGGCAAGCTCGCTCGACAGCATCCCGTACCAGGTGAATACCTCGAAATGGCTGTCGATATCCTCCTCTGCCTTCGCCTTCACAGGCGTGATGCGGTAATTAAGCCCCTTATGACTACCGCAAAAGGCGTTCTCGCTGATAAAAAAATGAATACCGGGGATCGGGAAATCGGGTAATGCCATCGTTTATCTCTCCTTATTCTAACGAAAACTGTATCTGTTGCACCGTCTCTTCACTCATCGCAAGGGTGGTCGGGTGGATATAGACGATACGCTTAAGCTTACGCCGCGCGTAATGCACCGTCGCGGCTGTACCGGAGCGGCGCTCGGCGTCGATTGGGGTGTACACCGCAACCACCGTGTCAGCGTTATCCACCATCCATTGATTGCGCTTGCGGTAGCAGGCGGCGGCATTCTCCTTCGCCTCTTCAGGCGAGAACAGCGTTTCCACCCGCGTGCAGGCGGCGAGGATGCGGCGATATGTCCGCTGATCAGCGGCGGACCAGCGGCTCTCCTGCCCCGAAAAAGGCACGGCGGCAATCAGTTCCACCTCGGGGTGCTGTTCACGCAGGGACAGCACCTCCTCCGCCGCCCACAGATCGACCCCGACGCACATCCCGCTGATGAATGTATGACAGCCCTCATCGTATAGACGGCGGATCTGCCGCCCGAGCGCGGAACGCACGTGTTCGGGGCGAAGCCCCTCCTGGGCAAAAGAAAAACGGTGCGGGCGATAGCCGGTAAAACAGCAAGCAAAACGAGCATTAGGCATTTTTTGACTCGACATTCGCCCCACCTCCTCTGATATGTTCTCTATTGTACCATATTTTCGGGTGGTTGAAAAGATAAAATTATCAATAAACCAAAAAAGGCGGGAACCTCCCGCCTTTGCTCATTATTTTCCCACCCGTTCTCGGATATAGTTGCCGACCTGCTCAGCAGAAATACCAAGCGCCAACACAAACTCCTCTTCGATCAAACGGATACATTCCTGCAAAAACGCCTCATCCGCAGCGGAAAGTTTCTTGCCCGCGGCAGCCTTTTCTTGCTTCTTCGCATACAGGCATCGCACCAACCGCACGATCTCGCGCCGATCGCCATCGCTGATAATCGCGCGAAACTGCGATGCCCGCTCGCCGCGATCCTCTGTCCACGGAATATCCACCTGCGCCACGCAGGAGAGGATGTTGTCGATCTCATCCCCCGTCAGCAGCGGGCGCAGACGCGCCACCAACGTCTCATTCGCGCAGGGCACATACACCAACGAGCGAGGATCGCGCATCGGCGCGAGGATATAATACTCCTCCTTTTCGCCGCCGAAGGACAGCCTCTGCCGATCCATCACGCGGCAAACGCCCATCTTGCCGTACACCACGTATTGCTCTTTTTCGAAGACCGCGTTCACCGTAAACACCTCGTTTAAGAAAAATAAGGCGACTCAACCGCGTCGTGCCGTTGAGCCGCCCGATCATTTCTATTATAGCATTTTCTCCGCGAAATTTCAAAGGGCAATTTCCACAAAAATCGCGGTGAAATCCCGTTGCCGCAACACCTTACAGGTGCAGGACGCGCTCCTTGATCTCCTGCGTGCGTCCCTGATTCCAGTACTGCGTGCCGATATAGCCGCAGGTGCGGCGGGCAACATTCATCTTGCTTT
This sequence comes from uncultured Ruminococcus sp., assembly GCA_964629445.1. Lineage (GTDB taxonomy): Bacteria > Bacillota > Clostridia > Oscillospirales > Acutalibacteraceae > UBA5905. The sequence continues at coordinate 69,217 of CAZVSE010000002.1, forward strand.
GATCCGTGTTGCCGCAATGCGGGCACTTCCAGATGAGCTTGCCGTCCTCTTCCTCGATGACGATCTCGCCGTCGTAGCCACACACCTGACAATAGTCGCTCTTGGTGTTGAGTTCGGCGTACATAATGTTATCGTAGATGAACTTCATCACCGACAGCACCGCATCGAGGTTCTGTTGCATATTCGGCACCTCGACGTAGCTGATCGCACCGCCGGGAGACAGTGCCTGGAACTTCGCCTCCAGCGCGAGCTTGTCAAATGCATCGATCGGCTCGGTGACGTGGATGTGATAGCTGTTGGTGATATAGCTCTTATCCGTCACACCCTTGACGATGCCAAAGCGCTTCTGCAGGCATTTAGCAAACTTATAGGTCGTGCTCTCAAGCGGGGTGCCGTACAGCGAGTAGTCGATGGCCTCCGCCGCCTTCCACTTCGCGGTGTACTCGTTGAGCTTCTTCATAATTTCCAGACCGAGTGCCTCGCCCTCCGGCTCGGTAAGTTTCTTGCCGATGAGGCTGTAGACACACTCCCACAGACCGGCGTAGCCGAGCGACAGCGTCGAATAGCCGCCGTGCAGGAACTTGTCGATGGTCTCGCCCTTTTTAAGACGGGCGAGTGCGCCGTACTGCCACAGGATCGGCGCGGCATCCGACACGGTGCCGGTCAGACGCTCGTGGCGGCACTGCAGAGCGCGATGGCAAAGCTCCATACGCTCGTCAAAGATCTCCCAGAACTTGTCCATATCGCCGTGGGCGCTCAGTCCGATGTCCACGAGGTTGACGGTGACGACACCCTGATTGAAGCGACCGTAGTATTTCGGCTTGCCCTGCTCGTCGACATAAGGGGTTAGGAAGCTGC
>CAZVSE010000002.1:70084-89521 GCA_964629445.1 uncultured Ruminococcus sp.
AGACCAAGTTTGTACTCGTAAGAAATGGAGTGTTCCTTGCCGTTCACTCTGCAGCATAATTTTCTCGCTGATATAGTCGGGTACCATACGGCGGGCGGTACACTTCGCCGCGAGCTTGGTCAGCTCGTAGTAGGGGCTGCCCTCGTGGATGTTATCCTCTTCCAGCACGTAGATGAGTTTCGGGAACGCGGGGGTGATCCACACGCCCTCCTCGTTCTTGACGCCCTTATAGCGCTGCTTGAGGGTCTCCTCGATGATGAGTGCAAGGTCCTTCTTCTCCTGCTCGTTCTTCGCCTCGTTGAGGTACATAAACACGGTGACGAAAGGTGCCTGACCGTTGGTGGTCATCAGCGTGACGACCTGATACTGGATGGTCTGCACGCCCTTGCGGATCTCATCGCGCAGACGACGCTCAACAAGCTTCTCGAGGCTCTCGGGCTTGATCGTCTCGCCCACTTCCTCAAAGCCGGCGATGAGTTCGGCGCGGATCTTCTCGCGGCTGACCTGCACGAAGGGTGCGAGATGGGTCAGGCTGATGCTCTGACCGCCGTATTGGTTGGAGGCGACCTGCGCAATGATCTGGGTCGCGATGTTGCACGCGGTGGAGAAGGAATGCGGACGTTCGATCTTGGTACCGCTGATGACGGTGCCGTTCTGCAGCATATCCTCAAGGTTGACCAGATCGCAGTTGTGCATATGCTGGGCAAAATAGTCCGCGTCGTGGAAGTGGATCAAGCCTGCATCGTGCGCCTCGACGATCTCCTGCGGCAGCAGGATACGCTTGGTGATGTCCTTGCTGACTTCGCCCGCCATATAGTCGCGCTGAACGCTGTTGACGGTGGGGTTCTTGTTGGCATTCTCCTGCTTGACCTCCTCGTTGTTGCACTCGATGAGGCTGAGGATCTGCTTATCCGTCGTATTCGACTTACGCATCAGCGCGTGGGTATAACGGTAAGTAATATAGCGGCGCGCGAGGTTATACTTACCCAGTGCCATCAGATGATTTTCCACCTGATCCTGAATTTCCTCAACGCTCATCGCGCGCTTAAGCCCGCAGCAATACTGCTCGACGGTGCAGGCGATCATCCGTGCCTGCTCGGGGATCACGCGCTCCTCTCCGCCGACGCTCTCGTTCGCTTTCAGAATAGCGGCTTCGATCTTCGACCGGTCAAACTCCATTTCCGATCCGTCTCGTTTGATGATCTTCATAACTTCTGTGTCCTCTCTCCTGTGATTTTATGCCATTTAATCGCTACAGGATATATTATAGCACGCACCCAATAAGCGTGTCAATATGTTGTTTGCAAAAACCAAAATTTATTTTTCAAACCACAATATCTTGTGCCACAGCAAACGAGTGAGGCGAGAAGAAAATTCACAAAATCGCGCAAACCCGCATAACAAAGCCACTGTACGGGTCGTACAGCGGCTTTGTGTAATCGATTCGTCTTGTGTCAGTTTGTCACATTCCCCGACAGACGATAGGAAAAATCACTCAAATCGTACACTTCGGAAAAAGACGCGGTATACTGCAGCGCCAGACCCGCACCGATCGCCGCGCACAGGGCGGGAGTTTCGGGTACGTGACAGGGCAGTCCGGTGATCTTGGTGAGGTACGCGGGCAGATCGCGTAGCTGCGCCATTCCGCCCGTCAAATGCATTCCGTGCTCGATGATATCGCCTGCAAGCTCAGGCGGCGTGATCTCCAGTACTTGTTGGATGATCCCCACCGCCTCGGCGATCGTCGGTGCCATCGCCTCAATGATCTCGTCGGAGCTGACGGTCTGCACACGGGGCAAGCCTGTGAGCGTATCCCGCCCTTTGGCGGACATCGTGGCAATATCCGCGCGCGGAAGCGCGCCGCCGACGGTGATCTTGATCTTTTCTGCCATCCGCTCGCTGATCACAAGCCCGTAGCGGGTGCGAACATAGCGTACAATCGCCTCATCCACCGCGTTGCCCGCGATGCGCGCGGAGTCGGACACCGCCAAGCCTTTGAGCGACAGCACCGACACGTCGGTCGTACCGCCGCCGAAATTGATGATCATCTGTCCGCGCGGCAGGCTGACATCCAGCCCCGCGCCGATCGCCGCCGCCACCGTCTGCGGCACCAACGTCACCTTACGCGCACCCGCTGACACCACCGCCTCGATGAAGGAGCGGCGTTCCACCTCGGTAATCTTCTCGGCGATACTCACCGCGACGCAGGGCTTCGCGATACGATTGGAGCATACCTGCCGCAAAAAGTAAGCGAGCATCTGCTCGGCGAGGGCGTATTCTGCGATGACGCCCTTTTGCAGCGGACGCAGGGCGATAATGCTGTCCGGGGTTCGCCCGAGCATCGCCGCCGCCTCGTTACCACAAGCGATGAGCTTACCACTGTCCGCGGACACCGCGATGACCGCAGGCTCATCGAGCAGAACACCGCGCCCCGGCTCATAGATCGCCACCCGTGAGGTGCCGAGGTCAATTCCTAAATTCATACGTCTTCTCCTTTTTTATCCCTATATATCGAGCCCGCGGCGGTAACGGCGTACACCTCACGCGCCCCGTAGATCTTAAGCATCTTCGCGCACTCATCGAGTGTCGATCCCGTCGTGACTGTATCATCCACCAACAGCACCGTCTTACCGTCTGCCGCTTGCGGATCGTCCACGGTGAATGCACCGAGCAGGTTGCCGCTGCGCGCGACGGCGCGCAATTCCTTCTGCGGCGTGGTGTGAAACAGCTTACGCAGCCCCGCAACATACGGGATACCCGTGCGGCGGGACAACGCCCGTGCAAGCAGCGCCGCGGGGTTATACCCCTTCTTGCGCTCATCCTTCTTATATTGCGGCACAGACATCAGACAGTCGAAGGCGATCCCGCCGTATTCGCGGCGCATCACCTCCGCCATCTCGGCGGCAAACCCGTCCGCGACCGCACGGTCGGCGGCGTTTTTGAGCTGACCGATGCCGCTTTCGCCGAGACCATCGTAGTAAAGCGGCATCACACACCGCTCGAAGTTTCGGCGGCGTTTACGACAGGCACACTTGTCCTCGCCGCGCCCGCAAAGCGCGCAGATCGGCGGCAGAACATAGGGCGCATCCTTACGGCAATCGTCACACATCGTCTGCCGCCACTCGATCACCCTACCGCACAGGCAGCACCGCTGCGGAAAGAGCAGATTGACTATCCACAATAATGCCACCCTCACAGCACCGCCTCCGCGCGCCGCAGAAACGTGCAAAGACCCGTGTAGCGCAGGGTCTTGCGGTTGTTCTCGATCATCCGCTCAACCGTTTCCATACTGCCGACCACGATGAGCAGCTTCTTCGCACGGGTGACGGCAGTATACAACAGATTGCGGTAGCACAAATTCGGTGTGTTGCGAAACAGCGGCAGGACCACCGCATCGAACTCACTGCCTTGGCTCTTATGTACCGTAATGGCATACGCCAGCTCAATATCCTGCGCATCCTGCTTTGTATAAGTCGCCACACGGTCCTCATACCGCACGGTGAGCGTTTCCTCCCGCGGGTGGATGGTCTCCAGCACGCCGATGTCGCCGTTAAAAACGCCGCTACCGCACTCGCCGTTGTCGCGCGTCCATAAAATATCATAATTATTGCGGGTATGCATCACTTTGTCCCCCACCCGCAGGGTGATTCCGGCAACAGTCATCTCCGCCTTTTTCCTATCAGCGGGATTGAGCAGTTCCTGCAAGCGGCGGTTAAGCTCCCCCGTCCCCATCTCGCCTTTGCGACCGGGACACAACACCTGCAAGCCCTCCCACGCGGTATATCCATAAGCGGCAGGCAGACGGCGATGGCAGAGATCCAGCACTGTTTTCGTCACGTCACCAAGACTTGTGCGCGGCATAAAGAAGCAGTCGCCTTTGTTATCAAGCTGCATCGGCTCGCCCGCGACGATGCGATGAGCGTTGAGCACGATGCGGCTCTCGAGCGCTTGACGAAACACCTGTGTGAGCTGAACGACCGGCACGACACCACTGTCGATGAGATCCTGCAGGACACAGCCCGCACCCACCGCGGGCAACTGATCGGTGTCGCCGACCAAGATCAGCCGACACCCCGTTTTGACCGCCCGCAACAGGCTCTCGAACAGTAAGGTGTCCACCATCGACATCTCGTCGACAACGACCGCGTCCGCATCGAGCGGGTTCTTCTCGTTGCGCTCAAAGGTGTGGGTGTCACTGTCGTCCCACTTGACCTCGAGCAGTCGGTGCAGAGTCTTCGCCTCATGCCCCGTCAACTCGGCAATGCGCTTCGCCGCGCGGCCTGTCGGGGCGGCGATCGCCACCGTCTCCCCCATACTCTCGAGTAAGGTGATGATGCCACGCAGGGTGGTCGTTTTCCCCGTGCCGGGACCGCCCGTGAGAATCAGCGTACCTTTCGCAATAGCTTCGATCATCGCGCGGCGTTGCCCTGCTTCATATTCGATGTGAAAATTACGCTGCATTGCGTCGATGCGCAGTTCGAGATCCTCTGCGGCGATCTGCGAAAAGCCGCTCATCAGCCGCATTCGCACCGCAATAAAGTTCTCTGCCTCATACAACCGCGGCAGGAACAGAAACTCCCGCCCGCCGATGGTCTCCTCGTGCAGATCAAACCCGATCATCCGCTCGAGCGCCGACTCCACCGCCTCGGTGGGGACGTCAAGCAACGTCACCGCCGTCGGGATGACCTTATCCTTCGGCAGGCAGGTGTGTCCGTTGCCCTGATTATGCTGTAACACATACAAAATGCCCGCTTCCAGACGATGCGGGTCGAGCTTATCTCCGCTCATTCCCATACACAGCTGATCCGCCCGCTCAAAGCCGATATACAGCCCCGACGTGCACAACAGATACGGGTTTGCCTTGATCTTGACCAGCGTCGAGGGACCAAACTTCTTCCAACAGCGCAGAGCTTCAGCAGGGGTCAGACCGTAGGTTGCAAAGGTCATCACGACCTCGCGCAAACCGAACTGTGCGCAGAAGCTCCGTCCCATCTCACGCGCTTTTTTGAGCGAGATACCCTTGATCTTTGCGAGTTCCTCGGGTTCTTCCTCCAACACGCGCAGGGCGTCCGCCCCAAAGCGGTCGACGATGCGCGCCGCGGTGCTCGGGCCGATGCCGCGCACCGCACCCGAGGCAAGATACCGCAGGATGGCGGTCGCATCGGTCGGCAGACTGCTTTCGCAGGCGGTCGCTTTAAACTGGCGACCGAAGCTCGGGTGCTCGACATAGTCGCCCTGCAGGTGCAGATGTTCCCCCACCTGCACGGTCGGGAATGTGCCCACTACGGTCTCGAGCGCATCGCCGGTGTCCAGTTCCAGCACAGTCCAGCCGTTTTCCTCATTCGCGAAAACGATGTGCTCCACCGTGCCATTCAGTTGTACTCCGTTTTCCTGCGCCACGCTTTTGACCTCCTTTTTTTACACCTTATACTTCTTGCATATCTGCCGCCAAAGCGGCTAATTCCTCTACGGTCACGGCGGCGACCGCGGGGTTATCGTATGCCAGCTTCTCCACCATCCGCCGCTGCGGCTCGCCGAGAGGCGGCAACAGCACCAGCGTGCGCTCCGTACGAGCGTCTGCCCATGCCGCCTGTGCCTGCAGACAGCGAAACAACGGCTCGATTGCCCCACGCTTCTGCGGCACAGCAAGCCGCACGCAGGTCACCGATCGCGGACAGCGGGTCGCCCACAAACACACCCGTCGAATAAGCTGAGCACACCCGTAAAGCGCAAGCAGTAGCACGCACACCGCTGCTAACCATTCTCCGAAAGTCATCGATACCCCTCCCCGAATATCTGCCGTCTTACGCCAGTGTATGCATCAGATCGAGGCGTGTGCGTGTCCTTAACTGTTGTGGCGGCTGATGCCCTGGCGGAACAGCAGACGCAACAACGCTTTGCCGTTAAACGGGATGACGGGATAGAGATATTTACCCTCCACCGCAGTGCGGGTGGTGACCATCAACACCGCAATGAGTATCAGTCCGCCGATCAGTCCCCAACCGTGGAACAGCCAAGTGAGGAGCAGTAGCAATATACGGAAAAGCTTGACTGCGTAGGTCAGCTCGTGGCTCGGTTGAGTGAAGGAAGCAATAGCGACGAACGCCATATAGGCGAGCAATTCGGGTTCAAACAGTCCCGCCTGCACCGCGAACTCGCCGAACACCAGCGCGCCGACCAGACTCAGCGCGTTACTCAACGAGGTCGGGGTGTTGAGACTCGCCAATTTAAGCACGTCAATAAGCATCTCCACGAGCAATAATTGCACAATGATCGAGAGTCCACCGGGATCCTTGATCCGGATAAACTCCAACGCCTGCGGGATACGCTCGGGATTTTGAATGAGCCAGTACCACACGGGTGTGAGGAACAGCGTCGCGATGAAGATAAATCCGCGTACGAGCCGCAAATACGTCCCCACCAGCGGTGGAAAATAAAAATCGTTGGTATCCTGCGAAAAATCGAAGATCGAGGTCGGCAAGATCATCGCGGCGGGAGAATTGTCCACCAGCACAATGATCTGTCCCTCCGCGATACACGCGGCGGCGCTGTCGGGGCGCTCGGTATAGCGGATGCGGGGAAAGGGATTATACCACTGCCCGCGCAACAGACATTCCGCGAGGCTCTCCTGCCCCATCGACAGAGTCGGTATAGTAATGCTTTTAAGTCTTTGTCGCAATTTTTCAAGATATTTTTTATCCGCTCGACCGTTCATATAGCACAAACACACGTCGGTCGAGGATACACTGCCCACGGGGATGACCTCGAAGGTCAGCGACGGGTCACGCAAGCGGCGGCGGATCATCGCGGCGTTAAACACCAGTGTCTCCACCAGTCCGTCGCGCGAACCGCGAAGCACACGGTCGGATTCCGGCTCCTGCACACTGCGCACGGGATAGGTACGGGTATCAATGAGAATGATGCGGTCAAGGCCCTCAACGACCAATGCCGTCACACCCGATAATACTTGCGTAACCACCTTCTGTATGTCGGCGGTGCAATCCACCTCGATGAAGGTGATAAACCGTTTGATAAACTGTTTGGCATCGGTCACACCCTCGGCATCCTGCTCCGGGATCTTCGCCATAAATTCCAGCATTTTTTCCAACACCTCGTCCTTTGTCAGTCCATCCACAAAGAACATGGAGGTCGAACGGTGTCCCACGGTCAATTCGCGGAACATCAGATCAAAACTCGCATCCACGCGCAGCTTTTCTTTCAGGTTGCCTACCGTCTCCTGATAGGTCATATCCATACCACTCCTTTTCTCTTATGCAGGATTAGTATGGATGGTTTTTTATCAATTATGAATTATTCCGCGATAGCAATGAACGCCGCGAGGCTGCCGCGGTCGTTGCCGCAGTACCGATGCGACCACAGACGGTCGGGATGACAGCGTGTACACAGATCGGTAATTGTAATGTTGTTCGCCTTTACACCCGCTTCGAGCAGATAACGGCGGTTGACCTCCCACAGGTCGATGTGGTATTTGCCGTTTTTGTCGTCGGTATAGCAGTCTCCGTCGAAGAAGGACAGTTTTTCAAATTCCTCAATGACGGGGGGATCCACCTCAAAGCAGCATCGACCAATGGACGGGGCGATACCGACGAGGATATCCGATGGCTGACATCCGTAATCCCGTGCCATCCGCTCGACCGTCACCTGACCGATGCCGCCGACCGTCCCACGCCAACCGGCGTGGGATGTCGCGACAACGCGTCGCACGGGATCGACAAAAAGCAGCGGCACGCAATCGGCATACTGCGTACACAGCACCACATTCGGCTCATCCGTGATCAGTCCGTCAACGTCAGTGTATCCTCGTTCGCGGGTGATGCCGCGGCCGCAGTCCGCCGATGTGGCATTATAGACATTCACCGTATGGGTCTGCGCAGACACCACGACCCGCTCGGCATCGACGCCGATGGCGGTGCAAAAGCGGTCAAAATTCTCCCTCACCGCCGCATCGTCGTCCCCACGCGTAAAGCTCAGATTCATTGATGCAAACTTGCCCTCGCTCACCCCACCGAGACGGGTGGAAAAACCGTGGCGCACAAAATCCAAGCGGTCGAACGAGGGAAAGGAATAATATGGCACCTCGCCGTTGTGAACGGTGAGAGTGCGGCTCTCGGGTAAGATCATATCGCCACTCCATTCTTGATTGCGGCGGCATCGGCGCACGCGCGACCGAGCGCGTCGCACACCGTATCGCGACCGAACCGCTCGATGATGCTCGCACGGATCGCCTCACGATCGTAGGTTGCCGCCTTATCCAGCATCGAAAGCATCGCCTGTGCCATCGCCTCAACATCATCCACAGGCACCAGCACGCCGGAGCTTTCCGTAATGATGTCCTGCGGACCGCCGCACATCGTACCGATGGCGGGGCGACCGCAGGCGGCACACTCGTGCAGCACGCAGGACAGCATCTCGGTACGGGACGAGCAAATAAAGCAGTCGCAGTCGTTCATAAAGGTTTTGACCTCGTCGCGCGGGATCGCGCCGACGAGCTTGCAGGTATCGCTGACACCCTCTGATTCGATGATCCCCTGCAGATACTCCCGCAGTCCGCCCGTACCCGCGATGTGCAGACGCACGGGGCGGTCGGTCAGCTCGCGCAGACGCGCAAACGCGCGGATGAGGGTGTCGTGCCCCTTGATCGGGCGCAGCTGCCCCATTGCCGCGAATGTAAAGGGGGCATCCTTGTCACCTTTCTCGCCGATGGCGAAGCGCCGCTCATCCACAAAGTCGGGGATCAAACGGGTATTCTCGTCGATCGGTCTCATCACCCGCATCAGCACCGAGCCGACGCAGGCATTCACCTGTGCCGCATCCATCACCGCGCGCAGACGCGCGAGCGCGGGGCTGTCTGCCCCCTCGGTGACAACAAAAGAGGAATGCTCCATAAAGAACAGCGGCAGGTTATGTCGGCGGCACAGCGCCACCGCTTCATATCCCTGCAGAGACGAACGCAGATTGACCACATCAGGGCGCCCCCACTCCTTCTCTAGTTTGCGGTACAATGTCTCCAGCATCCGCGTACGCTGCCAGCAACGACCCCGCTCAAAGCGCGGAGTCAGATTCGGACGAACCCACACATAGGTGTTCACGCCGTTGACGACCGTATGGGTCATCCCGTTATCCGACGGGCGCAGGCTGCCGCCCACCTCAGCATACAGCACCGCCACATCGTGTCCGCGGGCGACCAGCTCCTCTGCCTGCTCTTTATAAAACGAGCCAAGTAAGGGAGCGGTCTTGGTGCCATACCAGGACGGGATCATCAGGATCTTCATACGCGCATCTCCTTTTGGTCAAAATATAAGTATAGTATACGCAATTTCTTGTCAAAGTGCAAGAGGGAAAGCGTAGAATATAAAAATCGAATTTCCTCTTTACATCGGCGCGTAATTCGGGTATAATAGAGCGGAGATTTCGTGAAATGGGAGAAAAACCATGCTGCAATATGAAGAACTCAAACTGAAATTAGAGGGACTGCTGCCGCAGATCGAGGATCTCGCGGGATCGATCGGGCTGACCCAACTCAAACGCGAGGCAGACGAATTGGATGCCCGTGCCGCCGCACCCGGCTTCTGGGACGATATGGAGCACGCCAAGAAGATCACCCAAAAGGCCGCCTCGGTCAAGGGGAAGATTGAAAGCTACGAAAAACTGCACACCGACTATCAAGATACACTGACCCTCATCGAGCTCGCCGACGAGGCGGAGGATCTTTCCTTGCTCGATGAATGTATCGCAGGACTTGAGCAGATCGAGAAATCGATGGAGAGCCAGCGGCTCGCCACCCTGCTCAGCGGCGAATATGACGGCAAAAACGCCATCCTCACCTTCCATGCGGGCGCGGGCGGCACCGAGGCGCAGGACTGGGCGTCGATGCTCTACCGTATGTACACCCACTGGGCAGAGGCGCACGGCTTCCAGTACAACATCCTTGACTATCTCGACGGCGACGAGGCGGGGCTTAAGAGCGCCTCGATCGAGATCATCGGCGAAAACGCCTACGGTTACCTCAAGGGTGAGGCGGGCGTGCACCGTCTGGTGCGCATCTCCCCCTTCGACTCCTCCGGCCGTCGTCACACCTCCTTCTCTGCACTCGAGGTCATTCCCGAGCTCGACGAGGATGTCGAGGTGGATATTCGTCCCGAGGACATCAAAATGGACGTATTTCGTTCCTCCGGCGCGGGCGGTCAGCACATCAACAAGACCTCCTCGGCTGTGCGTCTGACCCACATCCCGACCGGTATCGTGGTCGCCTGTCAGAATGAGCGCAGTCAATTTCAGAATCGCGATAAGGCGATGGCAATGCTCAAATCCAAGCTCGTCGAGATCAAGGAACGCGAGCACCTCGATCGCCTTGAGGACATCAAGGGTAATCAGGCGCAGATCGCCTGGGGCAGTCAGATCCGCTCGTATGTGTTTATGCCCTATACATTGGCAAAGGACACCCGCACCGGCTATGAAATGGGCAATATTCAGGCGGTGATGGACGGCGAGATCGACGGTTTCATTAACGCCTATCTGCAGGCACTCGCCAACGGCACCCTCGGCAAGGCATCCGCCGCCGAGGATTAACATCCCGAATTCGATAACAGTCCCCCCGCTATGCGGGGGGACTTCATTGTAGTAGTGAAAATGCCTCCCTCGTCAGAGGGAGGCAAAGCATAGGTTTATCCTCTATGCCGTTTTTTCTATTCATTTTCCGGACATCGGCAAACCTCTTTTGATCCAAGCGACTATCGCATAATTTTCGCTTACAAAACGGTCAAACTCCATCAGACACCGCTGTACGCGGAGAAACCGCCGTCGACCGGAACGACCACACCGGTCACGAAACCGGACGCCTTCTCGTCAGTCAGCCAGAGCAGAGTACCGAACAGCTCGTCCGCCTCGCCGAAGCGACCCATCGGGGTCGCACGCAGGATCTTCTCGGTGCGGGGGGTGGGGTTACCCTCGGCATCGAACAGCAGCGCACGGTTCTGGTTGGTAACGAAGAAGCCGGGAGCGATCGCATTGACACGGATGCCCTCACCGGCGAAATGCACCGCCAACCACTGGGTGAAATTGGACACCGCCGCCTTCGCCGCGCTGTATGCGGGAATCTTGGTCAGCGGACGAAACGCGTTCATGGAGGACACGTTGAGAATACAGCATCCCTCGACACCCAGCATATCCTTCGCAAAGATCTGGGTGGGGAGCAGGGTGCCCATCAAATTGAGGTCAAACACAAAATTGAAGCCCGCCTTGTCAAGGTTGAAGAAGGTCGCGAAATCCTCCGCGGACTCGTCGCCATTCCGGAAGGTCTCGTGCAGAGTGGTACATTTCGGGCTGTTGCCGCCTGCACCGTTGATGAGGATCTGGCATTTGCCGTAATCCGCGACGATCGCGTCGTGCACGGCGATCAGATCTTCTTTATCCAACACGTTTGCCTTATACCCTTTCGCCTCGCCGCCCTCGGCGACGATCTCAGAGGCGGCTTCCTTCGCCGCCTCTTCGTTCAAATCAAGCAGCGCGATCTTGTGACCCTGCTTCGCGAGCGCCTTAGCAAAAGCGGAGCACAGCACGCCACCCGCACCGGTGATAACAACAACTTTACTCATAATCAAAAGCTCCTTACGCTAAAAAATTTTCAAATGCTTTGAGATCTTCTCACTGGATCATTCCGCGAAGTTGTACAGCGCGATCTCAACATAGTCATAGCCGTATTCCTTGGTCTTAGCAATCAGTAAAGGGTCACCGTTGATGCAGATGCCAAACCGCATTATTTCTGTCCTCTTTCCACCGCCTCAAACAAGCCGGCAATGTAGGTCGCGCCCAAAGCACGATCATACAGTCCATAGCCGTAGCGGCCCTTTTCACCCCAGATCATACGACCGTGGTCGGGACGCACATAACCATCAAATCCGCTCTCCACAAGCGCCTTAACGATCTCATACATATCCAGCGAACCGCAAGAGGTGGGATGACCCACTTCCTCAAACCGGCGGGTGCCGGTGTGTTTAATATTGCGCAGATGCGCAAAGTGAATGCGATCACCGAAGCGGCGGATCATCGCAGGCAGATCGTTGTCGACCGACGCGCCGAGCGAGCCGGTGCAGAAGGTCAGACCGTTCGCGGGGCTGTCCACGATCTTTAAGAAACGCTCGAGGTTCTCCTCGCAGGTGATGATGCGGGGCAGACCGAACATTCCCCACGGCGGGTCGTCGGGATGGATCGCCATCTTAACGCCGACCTCTTCCGCTACAGGGATGACTGCCTGCAGGAACACCTTGAGATTTTCCCACAACTGCTCCTCACCCATCGACTTATAGGTCTCGAGCAGAGCCTTGAGTTCTTCCTTGGAGTAGCTCTCATCCCAGCCGGGCAGGGACAATTCGCAGGTCAGCGGGTTCATCTCCAGCACGGTCTGGTCATCATACGCGAGCGCATTCGCACCGTCAGGCTGCTGATGCTCGAGTTCACTGCGCAGCCAGTCGAACACCGGCATAAAGTTGTAGCAGATACACTTAACCCCCGCCTTACCGAGGCGACGCACATTTTCGCAATAATTCGCAATCAGCTGGGGAGCCTTCTCGTTACCGAGCTTGATATCCTCGGGGACGGGCACGCTCTCGACGACCTCAAACTCCAGTCCCTTGTCGTTGGCTTTCTTCTTGAGGGCGGCAATGCTCTCCTCGCTCCATACCTCACCCGCGGGCACATCGTACACAGCAGAGACGATGCCGCTCATCGTGGGAATCTGGCGGATGTGATCCAGCGTGACCGGATCGTTGTCGCCGTACCAGCGAAATGTCAGTTTCATAAGACAATCCTCCCTTTTTGATGGCGTTGACGGCGGATCTTCGCCCGCTCGTTCTACACCGCCACACTTGTCTTCATTATACCGATTTTGCAGCGGCATTTCCATTGTTTATTCGTAGGAAAATGATCATTTTATATTGCAAATATGTTCATTTTATGCTATGCTGTTTACAGCATAGTGCCCAATTACTGTATAATTATTAAAAAGAGTTGATATAAAATGGAAAAAATCATTAAAGGACGGGACGATTGGCAATATCAGCATACGCTCACTCCCTACCCCGATCCGACGCAGTTTTTTATGCACGCGCACGACACCTTCGAGGTGTTGTATTTCGTCTCCGGCAAGGGGACCTATTCGGTGGAAAGCACCGCCTACGCGCTCGAGCCGGGCAGCGCGTTGCTGATGCGCCCCGGCGAGGTGCACAAGCTGCAGATCGACCCCTCTCAGCCCTACGAACGCATCGTGCTGCAGTTCCGTGAAAATTGGCTGCTGCATTTTAACGACATTTACCGACCGTTGCTCACCCCGTTCACCCGTCGTCCGCTCGGGCAGAGCAACCTTTACTCCCCCGCCGAGTTTGACAGCTCCTTCGTACTCGCCTGCCTCAAGCGCATCGAAACCGCAGGCGATGCGGCGATGCAGACACTCGTCGCAGAAACCGTGCTGCCAACCATTCTGTCCGAGTTTTACAAGGCACACACCGCCCGCCGCCGCAGTGCTGACGAACAGCCTGCACCGCCCCACACGCGTATGCAGGACATCCTGCTGTATGTCAACGAGCATCTGTTCGACGAACTCAGCCTTGATGACTTATGCGAGCGGTTTTACATCTCCAAGACCCAGCTCGGGCGCTTATTCCGCGCCGCGACGGGCTCGACCGCGTGGGATTATATCCTCGTAAAACGCTTGGTCGAAGCACGACGACAGATCCTCTCGGGCGTTCCCGTGACCGAGGCGTCCCTCGCCTGCGGCTTTCGGGATTATTCCGCGTTCTACCGCGCCTACAAAAAGCGCTACGGTGAGAGTCCCGTTCTCGACCGCCGCCGCACAATGGTGAAATAAGCAAAAAAACAGCCGACGCACATTATCACACACATGCATCGGCTGTTTTTTGCGATCACTTTGTATACACCGCAGGCTTGAGCACGCCGACATACGGCAGTGCGCGGTACTTTTCATCATAGTCGAGCCCGTAGCCCACGACGAACTCGTCGGGAATGACCGCACCGACATAGTCCGCCTCGAGATCCACCTCACGACGGTCGGGTTTATCGAGCAAAGTGCAGGTCTTAACGCTCTTCGCGCCCTTGAATTCCAGATAACGCTTGAGATAGGACAGGGTGCGCCCGCTGTCGATGATGTCCTCAATAATGAGGATATCACACTGGTTAATGTCCTTGCGGACAAGGTCGAGGATAATGTTAACATTCCCCGTGGTCTTGGTATCCGCGCCGTAGGACGATACACGCATAAAGTCGATCTCCAGCGGCAGAGTGATATGCTTCATCAGGTCGCCCATAAATACCACCGAGCCCTTGAGGATACACAGCAGCAGCAGGCGCTTGTCCTCGCCCGCGTAATCCTCGTCGATGCGCTTCGCCAGACCCGCGACGACCGTCTCGATCTCCTCGGGCGACAGTAAAATCTTCTCAACATCCTTGTGCATATCCGCACCCCCGTTAAATTCTATGCATTCAGTATATCACAAGCACGAAAAAAGTCAATTCTTCCACCGCAAAATTCTTGCATTTTCTGCCAACTGCCAGTATAATGTAAGCATAATGAAAATAAACAGGAGGAACACTATGTTTTCCAAGAAGTTCATCGCCGCAACCAAAGACTATTCCACCTACGAAAAGCATATCCCCGTGCCGATGCTGCGTAAGGGGTTTTCGCTCACGAAGCCCGTGCGGGAGGCGTCCGTCACCGTCTGCGGGCTCGGCTTTTATGAATTGTATCTCAACGGCACACGGGTGACAAAGGGGCTGCTCGCACCCTACATCTCCAACCCGAACGATATTCTGTATTATGACCGCTACGACGTCACCGCCGCACTGCGCGAGGGTAAGAACGCCCTCGGCTTTATGCTCGGCAACGGGCATCTCAACGCCGTCGGCGGGATGGTCTGGGAGATGCATCTCGCCCCCTATCGCAGCGCGCCGAAGGTCGCGTTCGCGCTCGAGATCGCCTATGTCGACGGCACGACCGAGGTCATCGAGGCGGACGAGAGTTTCAAAACTGCCCCGTCGTCGATCCTGTTTGACGATCTGCGTTGCGGTGAGATTGTCGATGCGCGACTCGAAATGGTCGGCTGGACGCTGCCCGATTTCGACGACTCCGCGTGGGCGAACGCCATCGAGGCGGTCACCCCGACAGGCGAGGCACGACTGTGCCCGGTCGAGCCGATCGTCACCCGCGAAACGCTTGCCCCCGTATCCATCAAAAAGAACCGTATCTCCCTCCAGTCCGAGCCGCGCGACGTGCTGCCGGTGATGCCGCTCGACGAGCCGGAAGAGGGTTATCTCTATGATTTCGGCATCAACACCGCCGGCAACATCCGCCTGCGCATCGCGGGCGAGGCGGGACAGACCGTTATCCTGCAGTTCGGCGAGCTGCTCGCCGAGGACGGCGGACTGGATCAGCGCAATGAGCGCTTTCAGCCGCATCGCTTAAATCATCGCATCGTTTACACCTGCAAAGGCGAGGGCGTGGAGGAATACGCTCCCACCTTCACCTATCAGGGCTTCCGCTACTGTCTCGTCAAGGGCATCACCCCCGCACAGGCAACCGAAGACCTGCTGACCTATGAGGTGATGAGCTCCGACCTGCGCAGGAACGGCGATTTCTCCTGCTCGGATGACATTGTCAACCGCCTGCAGGCGGCGACGGTCAACACCGATCTCTCCAACTTCTACTATTTCCCCACCGACTGCCCGCATCGAGAGAAGAACGGCTGGACAGGCGACGTGTCGCTGTCCGCCGAGCAGATGCTGTGCAATCTCACCGTCGAAACCAGTTTGCGCGAGTGGCTCGCCAACGTCCGCGCCGCGCAGAACGCGCAGGGCGCTCTCCCCGGCATCGTGCCAACGGGCGGTTGGGGCTATGAATGGGGCAACGGCCCCGCGTGGGACGGCGTCATCGTGACGGCGCCCTACTTCGTGTGGCTGTATCGCGGCGACGGGGAGATCGTGCGGGAGAACGCCCATGCGATCATCCGCTGGTTTGAATACGTCACCCGCCGCGCCGACGAGGACGGGCTCGTCCACTTCGGACTCGGAGACTGGGTACCGATCGGTCGCCGCGCCGACGATCCGAAGACACCGCTCGAGGTCACCGACACGCTGATGTGTATGAACCTCTGTCGCAAGGCGGCGGTGATGTTCCGCGCTGTGGGGCTTGATTTCCACGCCGACATCGCCGACAACCTCTTCGCCCGTCTCAAGACCGCTGCCCGCCGCCATCTCATCGAAGCAGACGGCGCGACCGTGCGCGGCCGCACACAGGCAGGGCAGGTGATGGGCATCCGCTACGGGCTGTTTGACGGTGCGGAGAAAAACGCCGCCTTTGCCGTATTGATGGACATTATCCGTGAGAGCGGCGACAAACTTGATTGCGGCGCATTGTGCCTGCGGGAGATCTTCCACGTGCTGGCGCAGTTCGGACAAGCGGAGCTCGCGTATAAGATGATCGTCGGCCCCGAATACCCCTCCTACGGTCACTGGATCGTCAGCGAAAACGCCACCTCGCTGTTTGAGGATTTCGGCACGCCCGATACCGCTGCGCAGTCCAAGAACCACCACTTCCTCGGCGATATCAGCGCGTGGTTCATCAAATATCTCGCGGGCATCAAGGTCAACCCCTACGAGCGCGACTGCAACGAGGTGGAGATCTCCCCCGTGTTCCTGCCGCAGCTCGACCACGCCGAGGGCACTATCGGTCTGCCCTGCGGGCAGGTGGCGGTGCGCTGGGCGCGCGAGGGCGACGGCATCCACCTGACCGTGAGCGCCCCCGAGGGCTGCCGCGGGCTCATCAAGATGCCCGTCGGCTACGACATCACCGAAAAGCGCTACCCTCGCATCGGACTCGAAGCGGGCGAGCACACCTACAACGTGTACAAGATCTGACAGCAAAAGGACGCATCCCGCGGGATGCGTCCTTTTTAATATTCCTTCTTCGCTTTGATCAAACTCCGCACGTGGGCAAAGGTCGCATCCTCCCCCTCGTCGCGCAGCATCGTCAGCCACCCCTCGAGCAGATCCGAGGTCTCGGGATGGATCGATCGACGGGGCTTGCCGCGCAGAAAATACGCGAGCGGGTGCGCGGGGGTGTAGTTCTCCCCCTGATAGATCTTACTCGCGGCGACGCGGTCGCACAGCATCTCCGCAACGTAGCGCAGCGGCATCTTCACGGGTCCGACCTTTTTCGTCTCGGGGTTATAGTCGTTCCAATATTCGAAATGATGGCGATTTCTTCCCTTGTGGTGCAGCCACGCGGGAGAATAGCCGAACAGTTCCCGCTCAACCTCGTTGGGACTGCGATCACCCTGATAGTATTTCGCCCCCGCCCAGAATTCCGCGGGAGTGTACTTTGACAGATCGTGAAACAGCCCCTGCCGGCCGATCCCCACCTTAAAGCAGTGGCGGATGACCAGATGGCGATGGCGGGTGATGGTGCGAAAATGCCCGAAGACCTGCATACCGAATCCCTCTCTTACCGGTTGAAATGTTGCCGCGAATGTGTTATGATTATTTACGGCTCTTGTCCGCGACCTTGGCGACGGTCGCCGAGGTGGCGCTCTGCGCGCCTGTGCGGAAGATGTCTGCGGTATCGCGCGTCTGCGCGAGCGACACGAAATCGTCATCCGAGATGATCAGATGGTCAATGAGCTTGATCCCGAGATCCTGCAGAAGCTTGGCAAAGCGGCGGGTGGTGTCGATGTCGGCATTGGAGGGGAACGCGTGTCCGTTGGGATGGTTGTGCGCCATCACCACCATTGTCGCGTTATCCCTTAGCAACTGCTGTACCGCGCCGCGCATACTGAACTGCGTGGAGTTGACACTGCCGGTGAACACACGGGTGGTATTGAGCACCTTATAGCGGTTGTCCATACTCATCAGCACGACCGACTCATCCTTCTGCCCGCTGAACCACGGCAGCAGATACCGACCGAAATCCTCCGGCTTATACAAGGGCTTGACGAACGCGTATTGCTCGCGCTGATAGCGACGGGCAAGCTGACCGCAGAGGGTGATAAGCGTCGCGATGTGCGGTGTCACGCCCTCAACCTTGATGAGATCCTGATAATCCGCCTCCAGCACCTTCGTCAGCGAGCCGAAGCTGTCCTCAAGCGTATGCCCGAGATCGTTCGTATCGCGGTACGGAATGGCGTAGTACAGCAGCATCTCCAGCACCTCGTGCCCGCTGAAATGCGACAGCCCCTCCTTAAGAAACCGCTCCTTCATCCGCAGGCGGTGTCCCTCGTGGGGATTCTTGTCTTTACCCTGTGCCATTGCCATCCCTCGCTTTGTCATACTGCCTAGTATTCTACCACAACTTTCCCCTATTGTAAAGGAGTCTTTCGATGAAAACCTCCATCACCGTCAGCCGCAACGACGCCGGTCAGCGACTGGACAAATTCCTCACCAAAACCTACAAGGCATTGCCGATGGCGATGCTGTATAAGGCGATCCGCAAGAAGGATGTGCGCCTCAACGGTAAGCGATGTGAAGCCGCCGACCGTCTGTGCGAGGGCGACGTGATCGGGCTGTTTCTGCCCGACGACGTGCTGACGCAGGCACCGCCGACCTACGAGTTTATGCACGCATCGAAAACGCTCGACATCGTGTATGAGGACGAGAATATTCTGCTGCTCAACAAAAAGGTCGGGCTGCTCGTGCATCCCGACGACCGCGAGTTTCGAGACACGCTCATCTTCCGCGTGCAACGCTATCTGTATGAGAAAGGCGAATACGACCCCGCGGCGGAAAATAGCTTTGCCCCAGCGCTGGTCAACCGCATTGACCGCAACACCGCAGGCATCGTCATTGCGGCGAAGACCGCCGCCGCCCTGCGGATTCTCAACGACAAGCTCAAAAACCGCGAGATCCAGAAATACTATCAGTGCATCGTCCACGGCAGGATGCCGAAGCGCGAGGATACCCTCGAGGGGTACCTCGAGAAGAACGAAGCACAAAACCGCGTCTACATCTCCGACAAGGCAAAGGCGGGCGCACGCACCATCCGCACCCGTTATAAGGTGCTGGGCGAGCGCGACGAATTTTCACTCCTCGAAATCCACCTGCTGACGGGGCGCACCCACCAGATCCGCGCCCATCTCGCGAGCATCGGGCATCCCCTGCTCGGCGACGGCAAATACGGCACCAATGCGCTCAATAAAGGCACGGGGTTTGATAAGCAGGCGCTTTGCTCCTATCGCCTCAAATTCGACTTCACCACCCCCGCAGACGAACTCGATTACCTGAACGGCAAGGAATTTGCGCTGAAGGACATTTGGTTTGTAAAAATGTTCGAGAACGGGGAGATACGGAAAGGGTAATTAACAAATCATAACCACCAGTAAACTGGTGGTTTGACTAGCCCCTAGAAGGGGCTATTAC
>CAZVSE010000003.1:0-81899 GCA_964629445.1 uncultured Ruminococcus sp.
CACGAACGATCGCGCCGAGCAGCGCGTCGAAGTTCTCCTGCAGCTTCTCGGTGCCAAAGGACACCTTGCCGATGGGGCAGTGAATGATGTTGGTCTTATCCAGACGGTACTCGATCTTACCGGCCTTCGCTTCGGTGACAGCCTTCGCGACGTCGGGAGTGACGGTACCCGCCTTGGGGTTGGGCATCAAGCCGCGAGGACCGAGCACCTTACCCAGACGACCGACCAGGCCCATCATATCGGGGCTGGCGATGACCACGTCGAAATCGGTCCAGCCGCCCTGAATCTTGGCGACCAGCTCCTCCGCGCCGACAAAATCCGCGCCGGCATCCAGCGCCGCCTGCACCTTGTCGCCCTTGGCGAACACCAGCGCGCGGACGGTCTTACCGGTACCGTTGGGGAGAACGACAGCGCCGCGGACCTGCTGGTCAGCGTGGCGTCCGTCAACGCCCAGACGGACGTGAACCTCGACGGTCTCGTCGAACTTAGCCTTGCCGGTCTTGACCGCCAGATCAAGCGCCTCGGCAACGTCGTATTGGACACTGCTGTCGATGAGCTTCGCGCTCTCGACATATTTCTTACCATGTTTCATTGGTCTTTACCTCCATAATGTGGTTAATCGGAATGTTAGGGTTCCTCCCACGAATATCCCGCGTCAGTCGACGACCGTGATACCCATGCTGCGGGCGGTGCCGGCGATCATGCTCATCGCGCTCTCGACGCTGGAAGCATTCAGATCGGGCATCTTGGTCTCGGCGATCTTGCGGATCTGCTCCTTGGTGACCTGCGCCACCTTGGTCTTGTTCGGGACACCGGACGCGGTCTCGATGCCGCAAGCCTTTTTCAGCAGAACGGCTGCGGGGGGCGTCTTGGTCACGAAGGTAAAGGAACGGTCGGCATACACGGTGATGACAACGGGGATGATCAGACCCGCGTCATTCTTGGTACGCTCGTTGAATTCCTTAGTGAACGACATAATGTTGACACCGTGCTGACCCAAAGCAGGACCAACAGGGGGGGCCGGGGTTGCTTTGCCGGCGGGGATTTGCAGTTTGATATAACCGGTGATTTTCTGAGCCATTTTCTATCGCACCTCCAAAATTTGTGGTCAGGCGGACACGCGGTGTCCTCCCACAGCCGGAAGAGTGTCCGGCGGCACGGGTAAGGAGCCTTATGCTCCGAACTTTCTGACGTTTGTGAGCGGCGGCTGATCAATCCATCAGCTCTGCCTGCTCGAGCTCCAGCTCGACCGAGGTCTCTCGACCGAACATCGAGATGGTCACGCGGACCATATTCTTCTCGGTGTCGATCTCCTCGACGATACCGGAGAAGTTTTCCAGCGGGCCGTCGACGATCTTGACCGTATCGCCGACCTTATAGTCGATGACGATCTCCTTCTTCTCGACGCCGAGTGCGGCGATCTCCTTCTCGGTCAGCGGAACGGGCTTACCGTTCGGGCCGACAAAGCCGGTGCAGCCGCGGACATTGCGTACGACGAACCAGCTGTCGTCGGTGAGCACCATCTTGACCAGCACGTAGCCGGGGAAGATCTTACGCTCGACTTCTTTCCGCTGGTTGTCCTTCACCTCAACGACCGTCTCGGTGGGAACGCGCACCTCTTGGATCCAGTCCTGCAGGTGACGGTTCTCGACGATCTTCTCCAGGTTTGTGGCGACCTTGTTCTCATAACCCGAGAACGTATGCACCACATACCACTTTGACTGTTCGTCCATTCTTCCGCCTCCCCGATTACAGGCTCAGCAGCAGGTTGATGAGCGCGCTGAGACCGAGGTCAATGACGACGATGATGACGCCCACCAGCGCGCACATAACGAGCGTCGCCACGGTGTTGCGCACCACGGTCGGGAAGCCGGGCCAAACGATCTTCTTGAACTCGCCGCGGGTGTCGCGGAAGAACTTCTTGACCTTTACGGGGATAACCGGGTTATCCTCGCCGGCCTTCTTGTTCTTCGCGCGGGCGACGAAATACAGCACCGCGCCGATCACAAGCGCAACCAAAGCGATCACGAAGATCACTTTGTCGGCGTTGAGGTACTGCTTGTCGAAGAAACGCTGCACATAGCCGCCGAAACCGTATGTGCCGATCTGAGCGAACAGGTCAAGGTTGCTGAGGAAAAGAATCAGGCAGGCGACAAAACCGACCGCCATCATAATAAATCCCCAAAGGATCATAGCGATTTCCTCCTATCCTTTTCCCTTATTTCGTCTCGCGATGCACGGTGTGCTTACGGCAGAAACGGCAGTACTTGTTCATTTCCAGTCTGTCCGGATCGTTCTTCTTGTTCTTCATGGTGTTGTAGTTGCGCTGCTTGCACTCGGTGCAGGCTAAGGTGATCTTGACTCTCATAACGGTACCTCCCATAGCTAAAAAGCCGGATTTTTGAACCTCCCTCAAACCATACGGTCGGCGGGGGACGCACCCTAAAAAAGGGCACAAAAAAATAAACCCCCTTCGAGGTATCTCCAATATTACCACAAGAGGCAAGCATAGTCAAGCGTTTTTTCACAATTTTTTCGAGATTTTTTGCGCCGTCTGTATATGGTGGGGGTAGGGGGTAGGCAGGCACAAGATGTAGATTTGCGGTTTGTGCAGACCGCGAATAGGACCGTAGGGGCGGATGCCCACATCCGCCCCTACATCACCGCTTCGGATATGGCATTCCTTCAGGTAACTCTAATAGGTAATCGGCAGACACATTAAAGAAACGGCAAATCGCCACTATATCCCCTAACGCAGGCTCTGCCCCGCCAGTTTCCATTCGGGATATTTTCATTTGACTCATCCCGAGAATATCTCCCACCTGCGTTTGGCTTAAATCTTTATCCTCTCGCATACTGCGAATCTTTTCTCCAAAATTCATCTACGCTCACTCCTTTTCTATAGTGTAGCATAAACGAAAATCGAATATTGACTTTTAAACGAAAAACGTTTATAATTTATTTACACCATCTCACAGGAGGTCATTATATGCACATCGAAATACTCGAAAAAGAATTCGATCAATTATCCGAGGCGCGCGAGCAAGCAATGATCTGCACGTTTCTGCTCGAACTGCCGGAAAACGGGGATCTGATCTACGACGAAGAAGAGTATGTTCCGCACATCGACAGCCACGCGCGCGAGTATGTGATCGATCAGCTGCGCGCCGCCCTGCACAATATGCAACCCGCATTGATAACCGCCGCGTGTAAACAGCCCTGACGTCGTCCTCTATTATATATAAGGTATATATAGAAAACGCCCCGCGGTCATTCGACCGCGGGGCAGTTGTCATTTACGCCGTGAAATCCTTATTTGAACTTCGGGCGGGCAACGTAGTGGGTGTGCAGCAGCTCGTGCGCTTTGTGACCGCCGAACTCACCGAGGTACTCCTCATACACCGCCTTGACGGTGGGGTTCTCGTGGCTCTTGCGCAGCGTCATCGCCGCATCCTGATCGTACAGTGCCTTCGCGCGCATCGCCTTGATATCAAAGACATTCAGCACCGACGCGGGTTGGATCGGCTGACCGCCGCCGTTGACACAGCCGCCGGGGCAGCACATGATCTCGACAAAGGTCCAGGGAGCCGTGCCGTCCTTGATCTGGTTCATCACATAGTTGGCGTTCGCGATGCCGCTGGCGACAGCAACCTTGATCTCCTGACCGGCGATGGTGTAGGTCGCCTCCTTGAGACCCTTCGTGCCGCGCACCTCGTGGAACTCGACCGCGTCGTTGGACTGACCGGTCAGCCAGTCGTTGGCGGTACGCAGGGCAGCTTCCATAACGCCGCCCGTCGCGCCGAAGATCACCGCGGCACCGGTGTCAGCGCCCATCGGATCGTCGAACTCCTCGTCGGCGAGGAAGTTAAACTTGATGCCGGCGCGCTCGATCATACGAGCGAGCTCGCGGGTGGTGATGGAAATATCCACATCGGCGATGCCGTCCTTATGCATCTCCTCACGGCCGACCTCAAACTTCTTCGCGGTGCAGGGCATCACGGAGACGGACACGATCTTCGCGGGATCGATGTTGTTTTTCTCGGCGAAGTAGCTCTTCACCAGCGCGCCGAACATCTGCTGGGGAGATTTGCAGGAGGACAGATGCTCGAGCTGCTCGGGATAGTACAGCTCGCAGAACTTGACCCAACCGGGCGAGCAGGAGGTGATCATCGGCAACTTGCCGCCGTTCTTAATGCGCTCAACGAGCTCATTCGCTTCTTCCACGATGGTGAAGTCGGCGGCGCAGTCGGTGTCGAACACCTTATCAAAGCCCAGACGGCGCAAAGCGGCGACCATCTTGCCCTCGACGTTAGTGCCGATCGGCAGTCCGAACTCCTCGCCCAGTGCGGCGCGCACCGCGGGAGCGGTCTGCACCACAACATATTTATCGGGATCGGCGAGAGCCGCCCACACCTTGGCGGTGTCGTCCTTTTCGGACAGAGCGCCGGTCGGGCAGACGGTGACGCACTGACCGCAGGACACGCAGGGCACATCGTCGAGGTTCAGCTCGAACGCGCAAGCGATGTGGGTGTCAATACCGCGATCATTCGCGCCGATGACCGAGACGAGCTGCTGCTTACACGCGGCGACGCAACGACGGCACAGGATGCACTTGTTGTTGTCGCGCACGAGGTGAGCGGCGGAGTCGTCGATCTTGTAGGTGGGCTTGAAGCCGTCATACTTGCCGGAATCCTCCACGCCGTAGTCGCGGCACATCTTCTGCAGTTCGCAGTTGGTGGACCGCACGCAGGACAGGCACTTCTTATCGTGAGTGGAGAGGATCATCTCCAGCGTGGTCTTGCGGCTCTGCTGCACCTTCGGGCTGTTGGTGACAACCTCCATACCCTCGCTCACGGGATACACGCAAGCGGTGACGAGACGCGCGGGGCGACCGCCCTCACTGACCTCGACCATACAGATGCGGCAAGCACCGATCTCGTTGATCTCTTTGAGGAAGCACAGAGTGGGGATCTCCACACCGGCATAACGGGCGGCTTCCAGAACGGTCGCGCCCTTCGGCACGCTGACCGCAATGCCGTTGATCTTAATAGTAACCATTTCCATTTTATCCACACTCCTTCCTTACTGTTTGCTGATAGCCTTGATCTTCTTGCAGGAAGCCAGGCAGGCGCCGCACTTGACGCACTTAGCGGTGTCGATCGCGTAGCTCGGCAGCTTGTGACCGGGAGCGACGTAATCGGTCTTGGCGATCGCGTCCGCGGGGCAGTTGCGCGCGCACATACCGCAGCCGATACACTTATCCTGATCGATGGTGAAGGAGAGCAGATCCTTACATACGCCCGCAGGACACTTCTTGTCGACCACGTGCGCCACATACTCGTCGCGGAAGAACTTCAGCGTCGACAGCACGGGGTTGGGAGCGGTCTGACCCAGACCGCAAAGAGAGTTCTCCTTGATGTAGTAGCACAGGCGCTCCAGCTCGTCGATGTCCTCGAGAGTGCCCTGACCCTTGGTGATCTTGTCGAGCTGCTCGAGCAGACGCTTCGTACCGACACGGCAGGGGGTACATTTGCCGCAGGACTCGTCGACGGTGAACTCGAGGAAGAACTTCGCCATATCCACCATACAGGTGTCCTCGTCCATAACAATCAGACCGCCCGAACCCATCATACAGCCGATAGCGATCAGGTTATCGTAATCAACAGGGGTATCGATGAGGGAGGCGGGGATACAACCGCCGGAAGGACCGCCGGTCTGAGCGGCCTTGAACTTCTTACCGTTCGGGATGCCGCCGCCGATCTCGTCGATGATCTCACGCAGGGTGGTGCCCATCGGGATCTCCACCAGACCGGTGTTGTGGATCTTACCGCCGAGGGCGAAGACCTTGGTGCCCTTGGACTTCTCAGTACCCATCGAGGCGAACCACTCCGCGCCGCGCAGAATGATCTGCGGAACGTTCGCGAAGGTCTCCACGTTGTTCTCGACCGTGGGCATACCGTACAGACCCTTGACCGCCGGATAGGGCGGACGGGGACGGGGCTCACCGCGGTTGCCCTCGATGGAGGTCATCAGCGCGGTCTCCTCGCCGCAGACGAACGCGCCCGCGCCGAGACGGATGTGCAGGTCGAAGTCGAAGCCCGAACCGAATATGTTCTTGCCGAGCAGACCGTACTCGCGCGCCTGGTCGATGGCGATCTGCAGACGGGCAACGGCAATCGGGTACTCCGCACGGACATACACATAGCCCTCGGTCGCGCCGATGGCGTAGCCGGCGATGGTCATCGCCTCGACGAGGCAGTGAGGATCGCCTTCCAGAACGGAACGGTCCATAAACGCGCCGGGGTCGCCCTCGTCAGCGTTACAGACAACGTACTTCTGGGGAGCCTTGTTGGGGGCGGTCAGCGCCCACTTGCGACCGGTGGGGAAGCCACCGCCGCCGCGACCGCGCAGGCCGGAATCGGTGATCTCCTTGATGACGTCCTCGGGGGTCATCTCGGTGAGCACCTTACCCAGAGCGGCATAGCCATCCATCGCGATATACTCGTCGATGGATTCGGGGTTGATGACACCGCAGTTACGCAGAACGACGCGGTTCTGGGTCTTGTAGAAGGCGGTGTCGTTCAAAGACACACTACCCTCGACGGGCGCATCCGCGCCGGTGTCGTTATACACCAGACGCTCGACAATGCGGCCCTTGAGCAGATGCTCGGACACGATCTCGGGGACATCCTCCGCCTCAACACGGCTGTAGAAGGTGCCGTCGGGATGGACGATAACAACAGGGCCGAGAGCGCAAAGACCGAAGCAACCGGTCTGGACGACCTTGACCTCTTCGGTCAGGCCGCACGCCTCGATGCTGTCGGCAAACGCCTGCTGGATGGTCTGGCTGCCCGAAGAGGTACAGCCCGTACCGCCGCAGATCAGTACATGTGCACGAATCATAACTTTTTTCCTCCTCGTTTATGCTTTCATCATAAAGTCCGCGACCGGATTGCCGCCCTTGAGGTGCTCCTCAACGACGCGCGCCACCTTGTCGGCGGTCATCTTGACGTACGTGACCTTCTCCTTGCCCGCCTCGATGACCTCGACGACCGGCTCGAACTGGCACAGACCGATGCAGCCCGTCTGGGTGACGGTGACGGTAGCGGCAAGACCGCCCTCATTGACCTGCTCAACGAACGCATTGAGCACGGGACGAGCACCTGCCGCGATTCCGCAGGTCGCCATACCGACGACAACGCGCTTCTCGCCGCTGCCCTCACGCAGGGCAACCTTGTTCTGCATCTTTTCCTTGATGGCCTGAAGTTCTGCTAACGATTTCATAGCAACGCTTCCTTTCGTATTAGAAATATTGTATTACCTTTATTGATAGGCTTCAAGGAGGCACGAGTGATCCAAATCTGTTTTAGAGAGCAGATTTCGAGGGGGTTTTTGTTCTTCTTTTCTGTCGGTAGGCTGTCGCCTATCAAAGAAAAAAGGGCAAAAAGCACCGAAATATGCCTTTCTAAAGCAGGTACGGATCACTCTTGGCTCCTTAAAAAGCCTTCGATCCATTGTAAGACCTCGTAGCTGTCGAGCGGTACATCCTCCAGCACCTGTCGCAGCTCACGGGTGTCCAGCTCCACCGTCGGGCGATCGCCCCGTTCGTGACGGAAGAGAAAATCCGCATCGGGATGCCCCTGGATCAGCGTCGTGATCGTCGCGATCACGTCACCGAGAGGGGGACAGTCGATGTGATCGGTGTGAAACACCGCGGTAACCACCGTCCCGTGATCGTCGGGAAAATCCGTCTCGTGACGCGAGGTCACGGTGACATCCCCGCCGGTCATCTCCGCCTCCAGCTTGAGAAGCGGCAGTCCCAGCCCCACCGAGCGGGTGGTGCGGGTAGTGTAAAACGGATCGGTGACCCGTCTGACCGTCTCGGCATCCATCCCACAGCCGTCGTCCGCGATGGTGAGCGTCAGCGTATCCGCCGTTTCGTCCAGCAGGATCTGCGTGAGCGTCGCGCGGGCTTTGACGGAGTTTTCCGCGATGTCGAGAATATTTAAGGACAGTTCTTTCATAAGCCCCTCCGCAGCCGTTCGATGAGGTTCTGACGCACCAACGCCGAGCTGTACGGCTCGTCGTCGAGTTCGATGGACCGCTCCTTGTCGCGGATATCCCACAGACAGTGGGCGTCCGACCCGACCACCACGAGCGTGTCGTCCAGCGGGTACCTTGCACGAAACTCCTCCTCGCGAGCGCCGTTGTGCAGCTCCACGCAGGAGTATTTCTCGTGCGGCGGCAGATCACCGAGCACCGCGATGATGCCGTTTGCCTCGCGGTCGATGTGGGCGGGGTAGCATACGCCGCCGTAGAACTCGACGAGCGAGTCCGCCTCGTCCACCGAAATGTCGGTGGCGTTGGACAGCAGATCGGGCAGTGTGCCGATCACCTCATCGTTCTCGTCGAGGATGAGCTGATCGCCGAAAATATCGGGGCGGTTGGGAATACGGATGAGGTGTCGTCCAACCTCCTCGTCGAACGCCATCGCGCTCTCGAGATCGGGGAAGAGGCACACCATATGGATATCCTCCGCCGTGGTCAGCTCCATCCCCGCGACAGGGATAATGCCGTGCTTCTTCGCCGCAGCAAAGAAAGCAGGGCAGTTGCGGCAGGTGTTATGGTCGGTGAGCGCCATGATCTGCAGACCCGCCAACACCCCCATCCCCACGATGTTGTTCGGGGTGTTATCGTTGTCCCCGCAGGGGGACAGGCAAGAGTGAATGTGCAGATCATAATAATAGCGGCTCATAGCACATCCCGCAGACGCAGGGCGGTGTCGTAGGCGCTGACCGAGCTTAGCAGCAGGTTAATGCCCTTCTGTTCGGCAAGCTCGGTGACGCCCTCATCGGGCACCACGCCCTCGGCGAGGATGACGCAGGCGGTATCCGCCAGCGTCGCGACCGCCGCGATGTTGCGGTTGGACATAATGGTGATCCAGGCATCGCCCGAGGTCGCGCGTCCCATCACCCAGCTGAGCAGGTCGCCGATATACACGCCGGTGACCTCGCGGTCACCCTCCGGCAACGCCGCCGCTGTCAGATCGGCGCGGGTGAGCAGTTCATTGACCGTCATCGGATGCCTCCTTCTCGGCGAGATAGGCGCGAAGCTCCTCGCGCATCATGAGCACGCAGTCGCTCCGCTTCGCTGTGCCCTGCACCACGTCCTCCGCGAACGCACGGCAGGTGGGCGCGCCGCAGGAGCCGCAATCCAGCCCCGGCAGTTGCCCGCGCAGCGTCTGAATGTCCGCCATCATCCGCATCGACTCCGCCATCGTGCTGCCGAGCTGGGCTACCCCGCGATACTCGGGCATCTCGTCAAAGAAATACCCCTCGGGGATATACTGCTCGTCAGCGGCGAGGAAATTCTGACTGACCGGCAGATACCGACGCAGGTTCTGTAGCCTCGCCTTAGCAATGAAGGGGTTCTGGATGGTCATCACGCCGCCGACGCAGCCGCCGGTGCAGGCGTTGAGCTCCACAAACTCGAGCTGAGGGATGTTGCCGTTCTCGATCTGGTCGAGCACGCGGTTGACATTCTCGATGCCGTCCGCAGCGAGATAGCTGTCGTTAAACAGCGCCGATGCCTCACCGCCCGAGGTCGCCCAACCGATGCCGATCATCCCCGACTCGGACAGGGAGTCCGTCTCGTCGGAGTGGGACATCGCGTTGATGAGCAGGAAATAGATATCCTTGATAGACACCACGACATCGACCTGACTTTTGTAGTCGCCGAAGCCGTTCTTCACATAGCTCACCTTGGCAGGGCAGGGGGAGATAAAGCAGACGCCGATCTCCTCGGGCGCAAGCTCCGGATGCTCGCGCTGTGCTTTTTCGCGTGCGAGCTTGGCGGCGACCTCCATCGGGGGGAGCATCCGCATTACATTCTCGCTCAGCGAGGGATACCGAAGGGCAATAAGCCGCATCACAACAGGACACGCCGAGCTGATGACCGGCTTTTTCACGCCCTCGGTGTTCAGATAAAACCGTGTGTAGGCGGAAACTAACTCCGCCGCCTTGGACACCTCGTACACCTCATCAAACCCGATGCGGCGCAGACCGTTCAAAACATAATCCACGTCGTCGAGATTGTCAAACTGACCGTAGAGAGTCGGGGCGGGAAGAGCGATCTTCCACTTGAACCCGTCCATCGCGTCCGGCTTGCTGCGCAACGCCTTCTTCGCCTTGTGCGGGCACACGCGGATGCACTCGCCGCAGTCGATGCAACGCGCTTCGTTGATGACCGCGTGACCGTCACGGATGCGGATCGCCTCAGTCGGGCAATGCCGCAGGCAGGTGGTGCAACCGGTGCACTTATGTTCGTCCAAGAAAACCGAATGTTCGTATGATTTCATCGCATACTCCTCGGCTTAAGGTGATACGAGTAATCCGAACCTGTTTTAAAAAGGCGGATTCTCGCTCACTCTGCGTTAAAATACTCGCGAATACATACAGTATTCGCTACGTTTTCTGCCTTGATTGAGCTAAAATCCGCTCTTTTTAAAATCTTCGACCTCAAAGCGGAGAGATTTGGAGAGATTTTTGCTCAAGTTGGGCGAAGCAAGGCTGGCGCCTTGCGAGAACAAATTGGGTGAAAAGCGCCGAAACATCCCGCTCTGAGGCAGGTTCGGATCGCTCGCGTCACCTTAACCCTCGAGGTTGACACGCATCGTGATGCGCGTGCCGACGCCGACGGTAGACTCGATCTCCATATGATCGGTATAGCGTTTCATATTCGGCAGACCCATACCCGCGCCGAACCCGAGTGAGCGAATGTTGTCGGGTGCAGTGGAGAAGCCTGCCTGCATCGCCTGTTCAATATCCGCGATACCGGGGCCCTGATCCTCGAGGATGATCTCGATGGCATCTTCCTCCACGCGCACCTCGGCGTGACCGCCGCCCGCGTGGATGACCATATTGATCTCGCCCTCGTACATCGCGATGGAAACGCGGCGAATGAGTTCCGGCGGCAAGCCTAACCGCCGCAGGTTCTTCTTGACCTGCACCGACGCCTGACCGGCACAGGTGAAGTCATCTCCGTCCACATCAAAGCGGAAAGACAGCGCGTCACTCATACTGCCGTCTCCCGCACCTTGTTGCCGACGAGACCGTTGCTGTACAGAATACCGCACGCCTCGTACATCCGCTTCTTGGTGCTCATCACGACGATGCCGCTCTCCTCAGCGAGGCGCAGCATCTCCTCGGTCGGCTCCTTCGAGCGCACGAAGACGATGCATACCATATCCATCATCTCGGCGGTGCGGATGACCTGCGCGTTGACAAGACCCGTCATCAAGACGGCCTGATCCTTGACATACGCCAGCACATCGCTCATCATATCGCTGCCGCAGGCGGAGTAAACGTGCTTGCCCAGATTCTCTTCGCCGACAAGAACCTGCGCATCCAGCAGCTCTCGGATAGTACAGATCTTCATAGTGGCTTATTCCTTTACTGTTTCGTTAGTCCGTGTACTTGGCGAGGATGTCGTCGACATCGTCCACCGTCAGTCGACCGTAAACGTCCTCGTTGACGGTCAGCACGGGAGCCAGACCGCACGCGCCGATGCAACGGCAGGCGGTCAACGAGTATTTGCCGTCAGGGGTACACTCCTCCGCGCCGATGCCCAGACGCTCGCTGAGCTTATCCATAATATCGCCCGCGCCCTTAACGTAGCAGGCGGTACCCAGACACACGGAGATGTTGTACTTGCCCTTCGGGGACAGCGCGAACTGCGCGTAGAAGGTCGCAACGCCGTAGACCTTCTCCAGCGGCACCCCCATACCGTCCGCGATCATCTGCTGTACTTCGATCGGCAGATAGCCGTAGATCCCCTGCGCCTCCTGCATGACACCCATCACGCGGGTCGGGTCGTGCTTGTTGGCATCGATGACCGCTTTGAGCTGGGCCTCCTGCTCGGGTGTTCCCGCAAAGGGAATCGAGCTGATTTTCTTTTGCATTTGCCTTTGTCCTCCTTACAGAATGTTCGTATAGCGCCGCCCGTTATGCCTCTTGCAAACGGGCAGACTACGCCGCATAAAATTATAGCACGTTTTGCGCGGGTTTTCCAGTGTTTTTTCGCGTTTTTTTGATAATTGTTAAAAAAATCGCAAAAAAAGAAAAATTCGCGCTTTTTTGTATAAACTTGCACGAAAAAAGGGGAAACGAAAACAGCAAGCTCGATGAGCCTGCTGTTTTTTGCTGTTACCGTGCGTTGTGTTCCTTGAGCGCGCGCTCGGCTTCGCGGCGCATATCCCGCCGTGCGGCATCCTCGCGTTTGTCGTACAGTTTCTTGCCGCGGCACAAGCCGACCTGCACCTTCACGCGACTGCCCTTAAAATAAACGGACAGCGGGATGAGCGCGTAGCCCTGCTGTTTCATAATACCGAACAGGCGCATAATTTCGCGCTTGTGCATCAGCAGACGCCGCACCCGCAGAGGGTCGCGGTTGAAGATGTTGCCCTTCTCGTAGGGGCTGATGTGCATACCGTTAATAAACATCTCGCCCTCGACGACGTTGCACCAAGCGTCCTTCAGATTGACGCCGCCCTGACGCAAAGCTTTGACCTCCGTACCGCACAGTTCAATGCCCGCCTCGAAGGATTCCTCGACGAAATAATCGTGGAACGCCTTACGGTTTTCCGCGATGGTTTTGTTTTGTTTTTTCTGTTCCGCCATCGCGGATCACCTCCGTTCCAGATGTCAGGTGACGGATGTCAGATGTCAGCATCTGATATCTGATATCCGATTCACAGCTCGCTTCGGCCGGCGAGGGAGCGGGTGAGGGTGACCTCATCCGCATATTCGAGGTCGCCGCCGACGGGGATGCCGTAGGCAAGGCGGGTGACCCTGATATTCAGCGGTTTAAGCAGGCGGGACAGATACATCGCCGTGTAATCACCCTCAACGGTGGGGTTGGTTGCCATAATCACCTCGGTGACCGTCTCGTCCGCCAAGCGGTGGAGCAGCTCTTTTACCCGCAGAGCCTCCGGACCGCGCCCGTCCATCGGCGAGATCGTGCCGTGCAGAACGTGGTACAGCCCACCATACTCCCGCGTGCGTTCAATAGCAAGCACATCCTGCGGGTCTTCCACCACGCAGATGACCGTATGATCGCGGCGCATATCCTCACACACCGGACACTTCTCGGCGTCGGTCAGGTTACAGCACACAGCGCATTCGTGAATATTCTCCCGCGCGTCGGCGAGCGCCGTCGTCAGCGCATCGGCGTCCGCACGGGGCATATACAACAGATGAAACGCCAGCCGCGCCGCGGACTTGCGTCCGATGCCGGGCAGGCGCTCGAGCTGTTCGGTCAGCCGCTCAAGCGGCAACAGGGCGTATCCCATAGCCGCCCCTTAAAACAGCCCCGGCATCGTCATTCCGCCGGTGACCGCGCCCATCGACGTTTCCGCGTCCTGCGCCGCCTTGCGCTGGGCTTCGTTGACTGCCGCCATCACGAGGTCGGCGAGCATCTCGGCGTCATCGGGGTCGATGACCTCGGGCTGAATGGACAGAGCGGTCAGCTGATGCTTGCCGTCAACGGTCGCCGACACGGCGTTGCCGCCCGCGGATGCGGTGTATTCCCGCGCCTCCAGCTCCTGCTGAACGCGTGCCATATCATCCTGCATCTTCTGCGCCTGACGCAGCATCGCCTGCATATTGTTAGGACCGCCGCCCATACCCTTCGGAATATTCGCTTTCATACGTCGTTCTCCTTTTTTCTCTGTTAATCCTCGCTGACCGGCACCTCCGCCTTGCGGGCGGCGGTGAGCAGCTGCGAGAGGGGATCATCCTTCACCTTCTGCACCGTCACGGCACGGCGCAGACCCATCCGATAGGTCCTACCCGCGACCTGACGGATCGCCTCGGCGAGCATCTTTTTGTTGTTGTCCTGCGCAAGCAGTTCCTTAAACAGCGCGTTGTCGGTGCAGATGAGCAACATCTCACCCTTGAGCACCGCCTGCGACTGTGCCAGCACGCCGTACAGCGGCGGGCAGGAGGTCAGCAGATTTTCCAGCACCTCGCCCCATTTCGCAAAGGGGATCTCCTCATCGGAAGCGGGGGCGGGAGCGTCATTCGCCGGTTGTGCAGGCTCCGTTTGGCTCCCCTTGTCAGGGGTTATTCCCCCGTCTTGCGGGGGAAATGTCGGCGCAGCCGACAAAGGGGGATCGCCTCCGGCGAGGAGGCTGCCGCCGATCGGCGGCTGAGGGGTAGTTTGCGCAGAGTTCATCTCTCCCTCCGCCCTCGCTACCGCTCGGGCACCTCCCTCGTCAGAAGGAGACAAAGCCGCGCTCGGTGCAACCGCCGCGCCCGCGCGCACAGCTCTCTCAAGCTCGCTTATGCGGCTGAGCAACGCCGCCTGCGTGTTGTCAAGCGCGGGGTCGCATAATTTCAACACCGCCATCTCCATCTCTACGCGGCGGGCAACCCCGACGCGCAGACGCTCGAGTGCGGTCTGCAGCACTTCCATCATATGCAGGATCGCGGGCAGCTCCATCGAACGAGCGAGCGTCTGCATCTGCGCCATCTCCTCCGGTGCGGCGATGATCAGATCGCCGCCGTCCGGTACGCTCTTGAGCACCATCAGATTGCGGACATACCCGATCCACTCGGCACACAGCCGCTCCATATCCTTCGACGAGCGGTAGAGGGTGTCCACCGCGGCGAGCGCGCCCGCGGCATCCCGCCGCGCGACACAATCGGTCAATTCGGCAAGCGCCTCGCGGCTCGCCATCCCCGTCGCGCTCGCGACCACGGCGGCATCGATCATCGTTGCTCCCGACGCGCACTGATCGAGCAGAGAGAGCGCGTCACGCAACGCGCCATCCGCGAGGCGGGCGAGCAGCATCGCCGCGTCGGGGGTGATCGTCAGCCCCTCCTGCGCCGCAACGAAGCTGACGCGCGACGCGATCGCTTCGGGCGAGATACGGTTGAAATCAAACCGCTGACACCGCGAGAGAATGGTCGCGGGCAGCTTATGCACCTCGGTGGTGGCGAGGATAAAGATCACGTGAGCAGGCGGCTCCTCCAGCGTTTTGAGCAGGGCGTTGAACGCGCCCGCGGAGAGCATATGCACCTCGTCGATGATGTAGACGCGGTATTTGCCGACGACAGGGGTGAACGCCACCTCGTCGCGCAGGTCGCGGATGCTGTCGACGCCGTTGTTGGACGCGGCGTCGATCTCGGTCACATCCAGCACCGAGCCGTCGTCGATGCCGCGGCAGGTCGCGCACCGATTGCACGGATCGCCGTCGACGGGATGCTCACAGTTGACCGCCTTGGCGAGGATCTTCGCGCAGGTGGTCTTCCCCGTGCCGCGGCATCCGGTGAACAGATACGCGTGGGACAGGCGGTCGTTCTTGATCTCATTTTTGAGCGCGGTGGTGATGAGCTCCTGCCCGCAGACATCCGTAAAGGTCTGCGGACGCCATTTCCGATATAATGCTTGGTACACGCTCTCAACTCCTGTCGGATGATAATGAAGCCGTACGGTCTCGGGCATACGGACGAACGGATTACCTGCGGCACACGGACACAACCGCTTAATGCTGCTCGGTTCCCCGCCTGACATGGTTCACGGCGCACCGTCGCACAGGACCCGTCCGCCCGTATGCCCCAAAGCGTACGGCTACTATGGTTACTGTAGTATTATATACCATCTTATAAAATAAATCAACCGCTATTTTCAGCGGCATAAGGAGAATTTTGGCGACATATAGTGATACTGTAGAACTATGACGACCAAAGGAGTGATGTCGGTGAAAGGACAACGCACCGCGCTTTTGCACCGTCTGGCGGCAGTCGCGCGGATCGGCGCGGCACTCGCCGCCGTGGCGGTCGTATCCGCGCTGCCCTTCGATTGGGCGCGGGTGGGGCAGACCGCGACCCTGCTTGCCGCCGGATTGCAGCAACCGCACAACGCCGCACAGGTGCTCGGTGAGCGGCTGTCGGCGGACGACACCGTGCCGTCGGAGGCGGTGGTGACACCGCCGTCCACCACATCCCCCGCCGATGACCACACCGCCGTTGACACCCTGACCGAAGACGCTCTCCCCGCCGCCACCCCGCCAAAGGAGAACGGCAGCGGCGGCAAGGTCTACGAGCGAAAGCTGGACACGGGCGACACCCGCGAGCACGGTATCGCCATACGCAACAGCAGCGGCAAGCTTATTGACGTCGCCGCCGCGCTGTCGACCGAGCTGAGCCCCGCCTTCACCGACACCGACGAGCCGCAGGTTCTCATCATCCATACCCACACCACCGAAGGATATATGACCTATGCGGCAGGCTATTACAATGAAAGCGACCGCGAGCGCACGACCGATCACGCGCGCAACGTCTGCGCGGTCGGCGACGCGATGGTCAAAGCCCTTGCCGCCCGCGGCATCGCCGCCATCCACGACACGACGGTACACGACTCGCCCTATTCGGGTGCGTACACCCGCTCAGCGAAAACCGTGCAGCGCTATCTCGATCAATACCCCTCCATCCAAGTGGTGCTCGATCTGCACCGTGACGCGCTGATGGAGGGGGAAAGCGGGCTTGTCAAGCCCACCGTCACCGTCGACGGCAAAAAAGCGGCGCAGATGATGATCATCGCGGGGGCGTTGTCCACCGACGCGTTGCCCAACCCACACTGGCAACAAAACCTCGCGCTCGCCGCACAATGGCAAAAGCTGCTCACCGACCGCTACGACGGGCTGATGCGCCCGCTCTCCACCGTCGGCAGCCGCTATAACCAGCACCTGCACGCGGGCTATCTGCTCGTCGAGGTCGGCAGCGAGGGCAACACCGTCGATGAGGCGGTATATTCGGGAGAGATTTTGGGCAAAACATTGGCAGAATTGTTGAAATAGGAGGTTCACCAATGTTACGCCGTCTGCCGTGGCGCACGTTTTTTATCACATTCATTCTCGCACTGTGCGTGCTTTCGCTGTTTGTCGCGTTCTTCGTCATCGAGTGCAACATTCAGCAGACCACCCGCGGGCAGGTCGACCTCGGAGTGACCTACACCGTCGAGGACGGCATCCCCGCCGTCACCCTCGCCGATGGCGACGAAGCACTCGCCGTCCCGCCCGCCGTCGGGCAGATCGCCGAGATCGCCGTCCCACCGCCCGTGCGGCTGTTCGCCACCCTGTGGCAGTGGGAGAACGAGGCGGCGGAGAGGTTTTGGGAGTTTCTGTCGGAACAGTGATCGGGGGCGGCATCGTTGATGCCGCCCTCATTTTGCAGTAACAGTTCATCCAGCGACACCGAAAAGATCTTTGCCAGCTTACAAGCTGTTTCCAACGACGGCTCTGCTTTATCCTTTTCGTACTTTGTATACGACGTGCGGTGCAGGCACAGCCTATCCGCCACCTGCTCCTGCGTCATTTTCTTTGCTTTACGCAACGTTTTTAATCGTTGTCCCAAACCGTTCATACTGTACTCACTCCTTTGTTTCACAGCATACCACATTTTTGATATTACGCAAGCGCGTATACGCCTGTGCGAACGAAACCTTAAAATATGGTTGAGGTGAGCATAATGAGTGTAAAAGATGCTGTTTCCGAAAGATTTCGCACACTTTGCCAAGAGCGGAATATGAAAATTAATGAACTGGCAAACCTGTCGGGTGTTACGCCGTCGACCGCCTACAGTATGATGGATGAAACCCGACGGGACGTTTCCATCGTCACTATTAAGAAATTCTGTGACGGATTGGATATTACGCTGGGGGAATTTTTCTCCACGCCCGAATTTGATAATTTAGAGCAGGAGATACGATAAACGTTTCGCTGGGGTCGACTGCCAAGCCTGTACAAACCGCAAAGCCCATCGTAGGGGCGATTCACGAATCGCCCGCATTTGTTTGCGCTTTTCTTCACGGGACGATGTGGGCATCGTCCCCTACAGTCTTATTTGAGGTTTGTGCGTAGGGGCGGGCGTCCCCAACCGCCCGTAAACAACAAAAGCAATATGGTTAACCCCCACTGGACAAGTGGGGGTTTTGTTATTATAATAGGTATATAATCGCCATCGCAAAGGAGCATTCAGTATGTCCCACACCATCGCCGCCATCTCCACCCCCGCCGCGCCTGCGGGTCTGGGGGTCATCCGCCTGTCGGGCGACGACGCGATCAGCGTTGCCTGCCGCGTATTCCGCGCCGCCGACCCCGCGCGCGCTCTCGACAAGCTCGCGGGCTACACTGCCGCCTACGGTCACGTGTTCGACGTCGACGGCGACATTGACGACTGTGTCGCGCTGGTGTTCCGCGCGCCGCACAGCTACACGGGCGAGAATGTAGTCGAGCTTTCCTGCCACGGCGGGCTGTATCTCCTACAGCGCGTCCTGCGCGCCTGCCTTGCCGCGGGCGCACGACCCGCGGGTGCAGGCGAATTCACCCGTCGCGCCTTTGTCGGCGGGAAGATGGATCTCACAGGCGCGGAGAGCGTGATGGCGCTCATCGCCGCCGACGGGCGGCTCGCCGCGCGCACCGCGCTCGCCGCGCGGGAGGGCGCGACCTATCGCCGCCTGCAAAGCGTCAAAGAAAAGCTGCTCGCGGTAGCGGCGCAATTCGGCGCGTTCGTCGACTATCCCGACGAGGACATCCCCGAATTGCGCGCCGACGCACTCGACGACACCATCGCCGAGGCAAAATGCACCATCACGGCGTTGCTCGACACCTTCGACGCGGGGCGCGTTGTACGCGAGGGCATTGACACCGTCATCGTCGGCAGCCCCAATGTTGGCAAATCCACCCTGATGAACTGTCTGGCGGGGTGCGAGCGCAGCATCGTCACCGACGTCGCGGGGACTACCCGCGATGTGGTCGAGGAAACGGTGCGGCTGGGAGATGTCACCCTGCGGCTCGCGGACACCGCGGGCATCCGCGACACCGATGACCGCGTCGAGACCGTCGGCGTTGAGATCGCCCGCCGCCGATTGACACAGGCGGCGCTGGTGCTCGCGGTGTTCGACGGCTCGCGCCCGCTCTCTGATGAGGATAAGGCTCTCGCCGCATCCGTCGCCGACGCGACGACCGTCGCCGTCATCAACAAGGCCGACTGTGATGAGCGCACCGACCGCGCGTGGCTCGAGGCGCACTTCGACCGCGTGGTCACCATCTCCGCAAAGAGCGGCGAGGGAGTTGCGGCACTGACCGAGGCGGTCGCGCAGGTGACGGGGGTGGAGCGACTGAACGCCGCCGAGCCGATGCTCGCCACCGAGC
Source organism: uncultured Ruminococcus sp. (assembly GCA_964629445.1). Taxonomy (GTDB): domain Bacteria; phylum Bacillota; class Clostridia; order Oscillospirales; family Acutalibacteraceae; genus UBA5905. The sequence continues at coordinate 19,214 of CAZVSE010000003.1, forward strand.
GACAGCGCGACTGCGCGGCGCGATGTCTCGCCTGCCTTGACGAGGCGGCGGACGCCCTCGCGGGCGGGATGACCCTCGACGCAGTCGCGGTCAGTCTCGACGGCGCAATCGCCGCCATCCTCGATCTAACGGGCGAGCGCACCACCGAGGCGGTCGTCGACGAGGTGTTCGCGCGGTTCTGTGTAGGAAAGTAGATGCCGGATGCTAGACGTGCTAACCGTAAATTTCTGCTGTCATTTGTGGTTAGCACATCCAGCGCCTAATATCTAAAGCGCAAAAAAAGCTCTGTTCCGAACGGAACAGAGCTTTTTACTTTGCGCTGTCTATTAGGCGTTGGCCTTCTTAGCGAGGGCGGACTTCTTACGAGCTGCGGTATTCTTGTGCAGCAGTCCCTTAGCAACAGCCTGATCGATCTTCTTGGTGGCGGCGCGCAGCGCCTCCTCCTTATTCTCACCGGCCTCGATGGCGGCGTTCGCTTTCTTGATCTCGGTCTTGAGAGCGGAACGGTTAGCCTTGTTGCGAGCCGTCTTGATCGCGATGACCTTCACGCGCTTCTTAGCGGATTTAATGTTGGGCATGGTCACACCTCCTCTGAAACATCGAATATTAAAGTAAATCACGCACAAGATATATTAACACCTTTACCGCAAAATTGCAACTAAAATTTTTGCAAAAAGCCGATTTTTTCAAATTCTGTTGCAGAAACACGGAAAATTTGTCGATTTTAGGGGGTTTTTTATGAATTGTCGCACAGATTTGGCGATCGAGGCTGCCGCAGACGCGGAAAAACTCGGAGAAAACGACATCCGTCGCATCGAGCTCGACGAAGGCGGCGCGCATATCACCCGCCTGCACATCCTATCCGAGCGGGGCGCGACAGCGCTCGGCAAACCGATCGGGCAATACATCACCGCGCAAACGCCGCCGCTCTCGGATGACGAGACCCGCCTTACCGCCTATGCGGCGGCGGTCGGGCGCGAGCTGAGCGCGCTGTTGCCGTCGAGCGGCACGGTGCTCGTCGTCGGGCTGGGCAACCGCTCGGTCACCCCCGACACCCTCGGGCCGTCGGCGGCGGATATGGTGCTCGCCACCCGCCATATCCGCGGAGAGTTTGCCCGTGCGGCGGGGCTGGACGATCTGCGCCCGACGGCGGTGCTCACCCCGGGGGTGCTCGGGCAAACGGGCACGGAGAGTAGCGAGATCGTGCGAGGGGTGTGCCGTGAGGTACAGCCTGCGGCGGTGGTGGTGGTCGACGCGCTCGCGGCGCGCAGCGTCGAACGGCTCGGACGCACGGTGCAGCTGTGCGACACCGGCATCGCCCCCGGCTCGGGGGTCGGCAACAACCGCCAACCCCTCAACCGCGAAGTGCTCGGCGTGCCGGTCATCGGGATGGGGGTGCCGACGGTGGTGGACGCCATCACCCTCGTGCGGGAATATCTCAAAGAGGACACCGACCCGCCCGCCGACGGCAACGAGCCGCCGATGATGGTCACCCCGCGCGAGATCGACCTCGTCATCAGCCGCGCGGCGCGCCTCATCGCGATGGCGATCAACGGCGCGCTCCAGTCCGCCTATTCACCCGCCGAACTCATCAGCGTGGCGCGGGGAATATGAAACCAGCCGTCAAATGTGCTTGTAGGGTACGACCTTATTTGCGGTTTTGCGCAAACCGCAAGCAACACCGTAGGGGCGATTCACGAATCGCCCGCTTTGGGTTTCGCGCATCCCCGCCTCTCGCAAATGTCGCTTTCGCGCCATTTGCCCACATTTCTGCCGATACATCCGGCCGCTCGCAAAGAAAGAACGCACACCCGTTGGGTGTGCGTTCTTGTGCATACAGATAATCTGTGCGTTCTTCGAAACCTTAGCGCTTCGAGAACTGAGGTGCGCGACGGGCGGCCGAGGCGGGGCGTAGTCCGTCTAACCCGCCAATGCGCATCCCCGCCTCTCGCAATTGTCGCTTTCGCGCCATTTGCCCACATTTCTCCCGATACATCCGGCCGCTCGCAAAGAAAGAACGCACACCCGTTGGGTGTGCGTTCTTGTGCATACAGATAATCTGTGCGTTCTTCGAAACCTTAGCGCTTCGAGAACTGAGGTGCGCGACGAGCGGCCTTCAGACCGTACTTCTTACGCTCCTTCATACGAGGATCGCGGGTCAGGAAGCCTGCCTTCTTCAGCGCGGAGCGCAGGCCCTCGCTGTCGTACTGCAGCAGAGCGCGGGCGACACCGTGACGGATCGCGCCCGCCTGACCGGACACGCCACCGCCGGCAACGCGGCACTCAATGTCAAACTTCTCGGTCAGACCGGTGAGCGTGAGCGGCTGACGCACGATCAGCTTCAGGGTCTCAAGACCGAAATAATCGTCGATATCACGGCCGTTGATGGTCACCTTGCCGGTGCCCTGGTACAGACGCACGCGGGCAACAGAGGATTTACGGCGACCGGTGCCGTAGAAAAAGGGTCTAGAATTGTAATCCATCGTTATTGCCTCCTTCATTACAGCTCAAACGCTTCGGGTTTTTGGGATGCGTGGGGATGCTCCGCGCCGGCGAAGCAGTGCAGGCGAGTCTCAGCCGCGCGACCGATGTGGTTGCCGGGGATCATACCGCCGACCGCCAGCTCCATCGCCTTCTCGGGACGCTGCGCCATCAACGTGGCGTACTTGGTCTCCTTCATGTTGCCGATCCAGCCGGTGTGACGGTACCACTTCTTCTGCTCGAGCTTCTTGCCCGTGAGGACAGCCTTCGCGCAGTTGATGATGATAACGTTGTCACCGCAGTCGACGTGAGGGGTGAAGGTGGGCTTGTGCTTGCCGCGCAGCAGGACAGCCGCCTGAGCAGCCACGCGACCAAGGGGCTTACCGGCGGCGTCGATGACGTACCACTTACGCTCGACCTGACCGGCTTTTTCCATAAAAGTCATAGTAGTTTCCTCCTAATCATTTTGGGGCGGCGGGTTAAGACCGCCCGTCGGGGGACTCTCCCTCAGCAGAGACCGCGAACACACGGCGGGGGAGTCGTTTTACCGAACGTGAGGTATAATACCACATCCAAAATCGACTGTCAAGACCCAAATTCCCGTTTTTTGCATTTACATCCGTCATTCTCTCGATTTCTCTTGATTTTACGCCATTTTGCTCTGTTTCTCGTGTTTCATTTCATTTTTGCAAAAGCGAGATTGCCCTTTTTATCCTATATATAGTATATGTGCTGTCGCCCGACGACAAAATAGGCGAAAAACGCGCAAAAATCGCCTTTTCCACCAAAAAAGCCACCCGATTTTCTGCGCTGTTTCACCTTGTGGGCGGACAAGAAATGTGCTAAAATAAAGGATAGAAAGTTCGATCCCGTGACAGATAAGAGGTTTTGTTATGAAAACTCCCGCGATCATCAAAATCGATCCGTATCTCGCCCCGCACGCTGACGACCTCGTCCTACGGATGGACAACTACGCCCAAAAACGCGCCGCGCTCGTCGGCGAGAACGGCAGTCTGGTCGACTTTGCGAACGGCCACGAGTATTTCGGCATCCACCCGACGAAGGACGGCTGGGTCTACCGCGAATGGGCACCCGCCGCCGACGCGATGTTCTTCACGGGTGACTTTAACGGCTGGGACACCGCCGCCTGCCCGATGACGCGGCTGGAGAACGGCGTGTTCGAGGTCACGATCGCGGGAAAGGACGCCCTGCGGATCGGGCAGAAGGTGCAGGCGATCATATGGAAAAACGGCGAGATGCTGCGCCGCGTGCCGACCTACGCGACCCGCGTTGTGCAGGATCCCGAGACCTATTGGTGGTGCGCCGAGGTAGACGACACGCTGTGGGATGCGTTCCCGTGGACCGACGCGGGGTTTAAACCCGCCGCCACCCCGTACATCTACGAATGCCACATCGGGATGGCACAGGACGCCTACGAGGTCGGCAGCTACCGTGATTTCACGAAAACCGTCCTGCCGCGGATCAAAAAGCTCGGCTACAACACCATCCAAATTATGGCGGTGATGGAGCATCCCTACTACGGCTCGTTCGGGTATCAGGTGTCAAACTTCTTCGCCGCCTCATCGCGCTACGGCGCGGCGCGCGACCTCAAAGACCTCATCAACACCGCGCACAAAATGGGGATCACCGTTCTACTCGACGTGGTCCATTCCCACGCGGTCAAGAACGTGGGCGAGGGGCTCAACCTCTTCGACGGCACGGAATACCAGTTCTTCCACGCGGGCGCGCGCGGCGACCATCCCGCGTGGGATACCAAGCTCTTTGACTACGGCAAGAACGACGTACTGCACTTCCTGCTCTCCAACCTCAAGTTCTGGATGGACGCCTTCCATTTCGACGGTTTCCGCTTCGACGGCGTGACCTCGATGCTGTACCACGACCACGGGCTGGGCAGTGCGTTCACCGACTATTCGATGTATTTCTCCCTCAACACCGACACCGAGGCGGTCACCTATCTCCAGCTCGCCAACGAGCTCGTCCACGCCGTCAATCCCCGCGCCATCACCATCGCCGAGGATATGTCGGGGATGCCGGGAATGTGTATCCCCATCAAGGACGGCGGCATCGGGTTTGACTTCCGCCTGTCGATGGGGGTACCCGATCTGTGGATCAAATACCTCAAGGAAACCGCCGACGAGCAGTGGGATATGGATAAGCTCTGGTGGGAGCTGAACACCCGCCGCCCGAAGGAAAAGAACATCGGCTACTGCGAGTCGCACGATCAGGCGCTGGTGGGGGATAAGACCATTATGTTCCGCCTGTGCGACGCGAATATGTACACGGGAATGAACAGGGGCAGCGGCGATCCCGTCATTGACCGCGGCGTCGCCCTGCACAAGCTCATCCGCCTCGTCACCGCCACCCTCGCGGGCGAGGGCTACCTCAACTTTATGGGCAACGAGTTCGGGCATCCCGAGTGGATCGATTTCCCGCGCGAGGGCAACGGCTGGAGCTACCACTACTGCCGCCGCCAGTGGCATCTCGCGGACGATCCTCAGCTTCGCTACGGTCAGCTCGAGGCGTTTGACCGCGCGATGCTATCGCTTCTGCGCCGCGAGCGGCTGCTGACGAAGCCTGCGGAATACCGTCAGGTGCATAACGACGACAAGGTGATGATCTACGGCAAGGGGAAGCTGACCTTAGCGTTTAACTTCCATCCCACGCGGTCGTATGAGGGATATTTCGTTCCCGTGAAACAACCGGGCGAGTACGAGGTCGTGCTGTCGAGCGACGATTTTGCCTTCGGCGGGTTTGACCGCATCGACACCGCCTACCGTTACACCGCCGCCCCGACCGAGGACGGTCGCTGCGGATTTTATTGCTATCTGCCCGCCCGCACCGCCGCGGTGTTTAAGCGGGTGGAGTGAGGGGCGAGCATACAACCCCTCTGTCAGCCTTCGGCTGACCCCTCCCCTTACACAGGGGAGGCTTGACGGGTCTGCACAAACCGCAAATAAGATCGTAGGGGGCGATGCCCACATCGCCCCGCAAAATCTGTGCAAACCCTAACGGGTGGATACGACCTTGCGACAGCAAGAGTCGAGCATCCCGCACCTACGGTGTTTGTGATAACACTTTGTTTGTAGAAATTATGCTGTTTCTTTATTATACTGTTTTCAAAATCATGAAGAAGGAAACAGTATGATCCGCAAAACAATTAAACACCAGTAGGGGCGATTCACGATGCGCCCCTACAAGGTTACCATAATTCTCTACAAAGCTTACCCGCCCGCTTTAGGAAACAACAGAAAAGTCCTACCCTCACGGGTAGGACTTTTCTTATTCATCATCCAGTTTCAGCACCGCCATAAACGCCTCCTGCGGCACTTCGACACTGCCGAGTTGGCGCATACGCTTCTTGCCTTCCTTCTGCTTTTCCAGCAGCTTCTTCTTACGTGTGATGTCGCCGCCGTAGCACTTCGCCAAAACGTCCTTGCGCATCGCGCGCACCGTCTCGCGAGCAATGACCTTTCCGCCGATCGCCGCCTGTACGGGAACTTCAAATAACTGGCGCGGGATGTTGTCCCGCAGTTTCTCGCACATCTTGCGCGCGCGGGTGTAAGCGTTGCCCGAAAACAGGATAAAGGACAAGGCATCCACCATATCGCCGTTGAGCAGGATATCGAGCTTGACGAGATCGGATTTGACATAGCCTTTCAGCTCATAGTCAAAGCTTGCGTAGCCCTTGGTACGGGATTTGAGCGCGTCGAAGAAATCGTAAATGATCTCGTTGAGCGGCAATTCATAGTGAATATCCACGCGGGTAGGATCAAGGTATTTCATATCCTTGAACACGCCGCGCCGCTCCTGACACAGCTCCATAATATTGCCGACGTAGTCGTTGGGCGCGTAGATGTGTGCCTCGGCGATCGGCTCCTCCGCCATCGCGATGGTCGCGGGGTCGGGGTAGTTGGTGGGGTTATCCACCCACATTTCCGTGCCGTCGGTGAGAGTGACACGGTAGATGACGCTCGGCGCGGTGGTGATGAGATCAAGGTTATACTCGCGCTCAAGGCGCTCTTGGATAATTTCCATATGCAACAGCCCGAGGAAGCCGCAGCGGAAACCAAAGCCGAGCGCGACCGAGGTCTCAGGCTCAAAGGTCAACGACGCGTCGTTGAGCTGTAATCGCTCGAGCGCCTCGCGCAGATCCTGATAATGCGCGCCATCGGCGGGGAACACGCCGCAATACACCATCGGGTTTGCCTTGCGGTAGCCGGGGAGCGGCTCGGCGGCGGGGCGGGATGCCAGCGTGATGGTGTCGCCGACACGCGCATCGCCCACCGTCTTGATGGACGCGGCGAGATAGCCGACCTGTCCCGCGCGCAGTTCTTTTACCGGCTCGAGGCGACCGGGGCGCATCACGCCGACCTCGACAACATCGAAGGTCGCGCCGCTCGCCATCATCTTGATGGTGTCGCCCGCCTTCACCGTGCCGTCCATCACACGGAAATACACGATGACGCCGCGGTAGCTGTCGTAATAGCTGTCGAAGATGAGCGCCTGCAGAGGCTTGTCGTCGTCCCCCTCGGGCGCGGGCAGGCGCACGATGGATTCCAGCACCGCCTCGATGCCGATACCCGCCTTCGCGGAGATGAGCGGCGCTTCGGATGCGTCGATGCCGATAATGTCCTCGATCTCCCCCTTGACACGCTCGGGGTCGGCGGCAGGCAGGTCGATCTTGTTGATGACGGGGATGATCTCCAGCCCGTGTTCCGCCGCGAGATAGGTGTTCGCGAGCGTCTGCGCCTCCACACCCTGTGAAGCATCCACAATGAGCAAGGCACCTTCACACGCGGCGAGCGAGCGCGACACCTCGTAGTTAAAATCGACGTGACCGGGGGTGTCAATGAGATTGAAGGTGTATTCCTCGCCGTCGTCGGCGATATAGTTGAGCGTCACGGCGTGCGCCTTGATGGTGATACCGCGCTCACGCTCCAAGTCCATACTGTCCAGCAGTTGCTCCTCCATATCCCGCAACGCCACCGTGTTGGTCTTCTCCAGCAGGCGGTCGGCGAGGGTGGATTTCCCGTGGTCAATATGGGCGATGATGCAAAAATTGCGTGTGTGTTCTCGTTTGTTAGACAAAAGGACACCAACTTTCAAGTAACAGGTAATAGTGAAAAGTGAAAAAGTAACGAAAATACAGGTTCATCGGGTATTTTAGCATTTTTTTGGCGATTTGACAAGTCAAAGCATTGAAAAACTGACGGCTTAATGATAAAATGGGAAAAAGCCGATACAATTCATATATTACATATATAAGGAGCATTTATTATGGACTGGACGGAAGTAAAACTCCGCATCCCCACCGCCCATACCGACGAGGCGGCGGCGATCGCGAATATGGCGGTGCCCTACGGCATCTACATCGAGGACTACAGCGACCTCGAGCAGGGCGCACGGGAGATCGCCCGCATTGACCTCATTGACGAGGATCTGCTCGCGCGCGACCGCGCTCACTCCATTATTCATTTATATATCGACCCGCAGGACAACCCGCCTGAGGCGGTGGCGTTCCTGCGCGAGCGGCTGACCGCCGCGGGCATCCCGCACGAGGTGGATGCCGAGACCGTCTGTGAAGAGGACTGGGCGAACAACTGGAAGAAGTATTTTAAGCCCCTGCCTGTCGGCGAAAAACTGCTCATCTGCCCCTCGTGGGAGACGACGGACAACCCCGATGGACGCCGCATCCTCTCCATTGACCCCGGTATGGCGTTCGGCACGGGCGGGCACGACACCACGCGGCTCGTACTGGAGACCCTCGAGCGACACATCACCGAGGGGTGCGATTTTCTCGACATCGGGTGCGGCAGCGGCATTTTATCCATCGCCGCCTGCCTGCTCGGCGCGGGTCGTGCGCTCGGCGTGGACATTGACGCGCTGGCGGTGCGCACCGCGAAGGAAAACGGCGAACTCAACGGTTTGACCGAGCCGAGGTATACCATTCTGCAGGGCGACCTTGCGAAGGACGTGACGGGCAAATACCCCGTCATCGCGGCGAATATCGTCGCAGATGCCATCATCGCACTGTCCCCCGCCGTGCCCGCCCTGCTTACGGACAACGGCGTGTACATCGTGTCGGGTATCATCGACACCCGCGAACAGGACGTGCTGACCGCGCTTACCGACTGCGGATTTACCGTCGCCGAGCGCCACGCACACGGCGGCTGGCTGTGTTTGGTTACGAAAAAGGGATAAAAGGAGTTGGTCGCGATGCCGCGATTTTTTGTGAACAACCCGCTGTCGGTGGGGGACACCGCCGTCATCGACGGCGCGGACGCCCGCCACATCGCGGGCGCTCTGCGGATGAGCGTCGGCGAGGCGCTCATTCTCTGCGACGGCGCGGGGACGGACTACGCCTGCACCCTCACGGCGGTGGGCAAGGACACCGTCGAGGCGACGGTGAACGCCGCCGCGCCGACCGCGTCCGAGCCGACCCTCGCGGTGACGCTGTATATGGGGATGCCCAAAGGGGACAAACTCGAGCTGATCATCCAAAAAGCGGTCGAACTGGGAGTTACCGCGATCGTCCCCGTCATCACCACGCGCAGTATCGTGCGGGTCAGCGGCAAGGACGCGGAGAAAAAGCAGGTGCGTCTGCAACGCATCGCCGCCGAGGCGGCGGGGCAAAGCGGACGCGGCATCATCCCGCGCGTCGAAGCCCCGATCACGTGGAAAGCCGCACTCGTGCGGTTGGCAGGAGAGAACACCCTGCTATGCTACGAGGGCGGCGGCGCGCCGATCGGCACGCTCGTCACCCCGTCCGACACCGCCGTGTCACTGGTCGTCGGTCCCGAGGGCGGATTTGACCCCGCCGAGGTCGCCGCCGTCATCGCCGCGGGCGGACGCATCGCCACCCTCGGTCCGCGCATCCTGCGATGCGAGACCGCTCCCCTTGCCGCCCTCGCCGTGCTGATGGAGAAAAGCGGCAATATGGCGTGATTTGGTTTACAGGTAGTATATTTCTTGTGTTTTTATACGATTCAGCGATATAAACCACCTCCCTTGTGTAGAGGGAGGTTTTTGTTTTCTGCAAAATTTAACCCCCGTGGGCGATGCCCACGGGGGTGTTGTTATTCGCTATACTTTTTGAAAAACTCTGACAACAATTCATTCGGTGTTATTTGTAAAACCAAACAAAGGCACGCAAGCTCATAATCGGTCACTTGACGTGTATTGTTTTCCATCTTGCTGATCATTTGTTGGTCGATATTGACGCCAAGTGTCTGCATTTTTGCCGCTACCTGCTGTTGGGACAGTTTTCGCTTAATGCGAAACTATTTAAGCGTATCCCCAATAACGTTTTTATTATCGTTAAACGCGATTTTCTTCATAGCACATCACACCAATGTCACACGTCTATATTCTACTTGAGAAACCATCGCCTTTTTTCTTTTTATTCATTATCCGAAAACTCAAACAATTCATTCGGCGTGCACTCAAACAACAAACACAACGTTTCGATATTTTCATACCGGATAGATTTCGTTTCGTTGTTAATCATCTTGCTGAAATTCTGATAACTCATACCTAACTGCTTATACAACCAATATTTTGATTTTCCTTTTTGTTCTAACAATTCCAACACACGTATTTTTATCATATTGTATTTCCGTCTTTTGTTTATGCATCCTCTGTATCCGTCGGAATTTTTCCGTTTTCTTTCTCGTATTCCGCGACTGTCTTTTTCAAATACTGTTCAATTTCTTTGTTCGCAGATCGTCCTTCCGCTTCCGCAATGTAGCGAAACTTCTTAAATAACAGCCGATCAACGCGTAAGGTATACCGTACAAGTTTATCTTTCATATATTGCACCTCTTTTGCGTCATTTTGATGGTTTTATGACATTATTATATGAAAGATATTGCAAAAAAACGAAAACGGTGGTATTGTGACATCAATATGACGCATTGTTTTGAGGTGAGTATATGGTAGCCTGCACCTTTTTCGGGCATCGGGATGCGCCCGAATCTCTTTATCCGGCTCTTTTGCAAACGATCGAACAACTCATTTTGCAAGAAAAGGTTACGTGCTTTTTCGTCGGCAATCACGGCGCGTTTGATCGGCTGGCGTATAATGCGCTGCGGCAGATGCGAAAATACTATCCGCATATTCACATAGCGGTTGTTCTTGCCTATATGCCCTCAGCAAAGGATGAGCGCTATAGCGAGGATAGTTTGCTTCCCGAAGGTATAGAGACCGTGCCGAAGCGTTTTTCTATCAACTACCGCAACGAATGGATGCTCCGCCGCTCAACCTACGTCATATCGTATGTTATCCGCCGTTTTGGCGGGGCGGCTCGTTGCGTTGATTTAGCAAAGGCGCGAAACAAAACGATTATTTCACTATCATAACAACATCGAACATCTACTATCTAACATCTAAAAAACACCCCCGTGGGCGATGCCCACGGGGGTGTTGGTTCTATTCGATTACAGGTCGATACGACCGTACAGCGAGGCGCTGTTCTCCAGCTCCGACTCGGTACGGGTCGGGACAGAGCCGCCGTCCGCCATCGGCAGGGGGTTCGAACGGGAGATGAACTCGCGCACAGGACGCTCGGGAGCCACGATCTCGTGTTCACGGCGGGGAGCGCGCTCACGGCGCTGGCCACCGCCTGCGCCACCGTTTTTGCCGCCGCGACCACCACGACCGCCGCGCGAACGACCTCTGCCGCCACCACGACGCTCATCGGATTCCTCACGGCTGCCGTTGTCGTCGACAGAACCAATGACAACGTGGCGGTTCGGCTCACTGCCGACACTCCACGAGGTGACACCCTCGATCTCCTGCACCGTGGTGTGGATGATGCGACGCTCATAGGGGTTCATCGGTTCGAGCGAATGACGGCGACCTGTGCGAGCGGTCTGCCCTGCCAACCGGCGAGCGAGCGCCACAAGCGCCTGCTCGCGCTTCTCGCGGTAGTTGCCGATGTCCAGCGTCACACGATAATACGCGTTATCCACACGGTTAGCAACCAGACCTGTGAGGTACTGCAGGGCATCCAGCGTGTCGCCGCGGCGACCGATGATAAAGCCGAGATGCTCACCGTCGAGCGAAATGACGCAGCCGTTGTTTTCTTCCTTTACCTCGCAGGTAAACTCGGTGACGCCCATCGCGGCGAGCACGCGCTCGAGATACGCCTTCGCGATCTCGGCTGCCGAGCCCGCGAGCGTGCCTTTGACAACGGCGTTCGTGCCGCCGAACAGACCGAGCACCTTTTTGCCCGCTTCCTGCACAACTTCAAAGTTGATCTGATCCTCGGTCGTGCCAAACTCCGCGGCAATGAGCGCGCGGGCTTCCTCAACAGAGGCGGCTTCTTTCACGATTTCTCTTGCCATACCCTTATTCCTCCACTTGTTCATCCGCCGCGGGGAGCTCCTGCGGGGCTTCTTCATTCACGGGTTCTTCCGTTTTCTTCGGTGCGGGCTTTTTACCTGCTTTTTGCGCGCGCTTTTCGTTCTCTTCCTTCTGCCACGCCGCCTGCTCGGCTAAACGGGCTGCTTTCAAGCGCTCTTTATCCTCTTTTTTCTTCTGACGGCGCGCGGCGTATTCCGCCTCTGCCTGTGCGCGGATCTTCGCGGGGTTATACATCGCGTTGAGCACGACCGTCTGCACGAGGGCGAGCAGGTTGGAGAAGATCCAGTAGACCGCGACACCCGCGGGCACGGAGAAGGAGATGACCAGCGACATCACCGGCATCATATACATCATCATATTGGGGGAGCAACCACCCATCTGCTGTTGTTCGGGCTGGCTCGCCTTATTATAGTGCATCGACAAAAGGCTTGTGAACAGCGCCGTGACACCCGACAAGAAAGCGATGATCCAAAGCCAGTTCGGTCTGATGCCGCTGTACGAGGGTTGCTGCAGCAACGATACGCCGAAAATGCTGAACTGTTCCTTGGTTTCCTTAAGCATTTCCATCGTCGCAGCGGCATCTGCCTCGGATTTACCGCTTTCGATGAGCGCGGTGTGGATCTTGTCCTCGTACTTATCCACCTTCTCCATTAAGTTCATCTCACGGTAGTAAGACTTTTCGGAGAAGTTTGTTTGGTTCTTCTTATCGTCGTCCCAGGTGCCGTCCTCTTTCATCGCCTCAACGACCGCGGTCGTGCAGGTATTGATATCGGCATCGGGCATCTGCTTGATGTAGACAAGCGGCTTATAAATGACCGCGATGACGCTGAACAGCACCAGCATCTGCAGGATCATCGGCAGACAGCCGCCGGTGAGGCTGACACCCTCTTTTTCATACAATGCCTGCTGTTTTTCCGCCAGCTTCTGGCGGTCGTTGGCATACTTCTTCTGGATGCGCTCAAGGCGCGGAGCAAGCCGCGCGCGATCCGCCGCGGACTTTTGCGATTTGATGTTTAACGGGAACATCAGCAGACGCACGAGCAACGTGAAGATGAACAGCGCCGCAAAATAGTTCGGCAACAGTTCATAGATCCACCGCAGAACATAGCCGAGCGGGGTTGCGAGAAAACTGAAAAGACCCATAATCTCATAGCCTCCAAACCGTCGGGAGTCCCGACGCGTATTTTCTTATTTTTTGCGCCGCCACGGGAAGGGAAACCTCTCGGGTACGGGATCGTACCCCCCGCGGCAGAGGGGATTGCAGCGCAGGATGCGCCACAAAGCGAGACCGGTGCCTAAAACAACGCCGAAGCGTTGGAGCGCTTCAATGGCGTATGCCGAGCAGGTGGGCGAGAAGCGGCAAGCCGGCGAGGTCCTCGCAGAGATGTGTTTTTGATAAAAGCGGATGAGCGCGATGAGCCAATTTTTCGGTAAAAACCATTTACGCATCGTCGATCACATCCAACTGACGCAGATGACGCTCGATAACATCGGCGAGCTGCGTGCTCTTCATCGTGATGAGGCGGGCGCGTGCAACAAACACGATATCCCAACCTCCGACCTTGGAATAGTGCGGGCGGAACGCCTCGCGAATGACGCGGCGACATCGACTGCGCTTTACCGCACAGCCGAGTTTCTTGCCTGTGGTGATGCCGACGCGCGGCTCACCCAGACGGTTCTTACGCACATAGGTGACAAGGGCAGGATGCACCTGTGAACGTCCGCGGTAATATAACGAGCGGAAGTCCTTATTCTCCCGCAAGGTCATCCACGTCGCCAATGCTCCCGCCCCCTTGTCTTTATACTTCTGCGTAAGAAAAAAGGCCACACAATGGTGGCCTCTTCGATCAATAGCTCAGACGCGCTCTGCCTTTCGCTCTTCTGCGAGCCAAAACCTTACGGCCGTTGGCTGTAGCCATTCTCTTACGGAAACCATGTTCCTTTTTGCGATGCCGCTTCTTGGGCTGGTAGGTACGAAACATGTAACCTCCTCCTTTCGTATCGGGGTAATGCTGTGAGGGGACAAGCCCACTCATACAGCCTGACAATGACATATTATATACCAACCAAATCCCAAAAGTCAAGGCTAATTTCCACGGAACACACGATTTTTTGAATTATTTTTTCTCACTTGTGGTCTATTCATAAAGAAACCACCATATATTGTATTTTTTGGCGTTAAACGGGCAAATAAGGCTCGTTTATTTTCCCGATACCCTATACGGGTAAAAATTTTTAAACAAATACGGTAAAAAGCGTTGAAAATTTTCTCGATTTATGCTACAATTAGAGTTGTGAGTTTATTGCCTTTTTTAAAAAAGTGTATGAAGAATACGGAAGAAGTTGAGGAGTTACATTTTTATGGAATCGGTCAAACAGATCTGGGTCAACGTTATGGAAGCCATCTTAAATTCCGGCATCAGCAGCGTTGCCTACGATATTTGGATCAAGTGCCTTGAGCCGCATGACATTAAAGACGGCGAAATGGTGCTGTATGTCAACACCGAATGGCAGAAAAGCACCATATTAAAAGAATATAGCGGGGTTATTAAGGATTGCCTGCAAAAGGTGCTCGATGTGCCGCTCGGACTGCGCATTCTCGCGCGCGATACCACCGAGGATATTGCTCAGATGGACAAGCTGCCCATCGAGGGCAACGGTTTTCCCAACACCGACGAGGAATATACCTTTGAAAACTTCATCGTCGGCTCGTCAAATAAATTTGCCCACGCAGCCGCTCACGCGGTTGCCAATCAGCGTACAAATTTGTATAACCCGCTGTTCATCTACGGCGGCTCAGGTCTCGGTAAGACCCACCTGCTGTGCGCCATCTGTAAGGAAATTCAGAAGAGTAATCCCCGCGCACACATCCTCTACACCAAGGGTGAGACGATGACCAACGAACTCATCGCCGCTATTCAAAACGGTACAACGACCGAGTTCCACGCGAAATATCGTCAGGTGGATGTGTTGCTTGTTGATGATATTCAGTTCATCAGCGGTAAGACCAGTACGCAGGAGGAATTTTTCCATACCTTTGAGACCCTGCACTCGGGCGGTAAACAGATCGTGCTGACCAGCGACCGACCGCCGCGCGAGATTGCGACACTGGAAGAGCGCCTGCGTTCCCGTTTTGAGATGGGTCTGCTCGCGGACATTCAGCCGCCGGATCTGGAAACCCGTATTGCCATCATCCGCCGTAAGGCACAAACACTTGATCTGCCGCTGCAAGACGATGTTGCCGAGTACATAGCTAACCAGCTGCGTAGCAATGTTCGTCAATTAGAGGGTGTGGTCAAGCGTATGCGCGCGCAGTATCTGCTCGGCGGCGAACAGCCGAACCTTATCGCGGCACAAAACGCTATCCGCGACATCCGCAACGATAATCAGCCGGTGCCGATCACCGTCGAGCGCATCATCAACGAGGTTGCTCGCACGATGAACGTTCATCCTGACGACATTCGCTCGTCCAAACATTCTGCGCCCATCTCCAAGGCACGACAGGTCGCGGCGTATGTGGTGCGCAGTATTACCAACTTGCCGATGAAATCCATCGGCGAAGAGTTCGGCGGGCGCGACCACTCCACCATCGTCTACGCCATTCAAAAGGTAGAAAATCAGATGGTAAAAGACACGACCTATAAGAATATGGTCAACGACATCATTAAAAATATCAGCGAATCATAAGTCTGTTTTTTTTCGGTTATTCTACCGCCGACTTTCGGGTCGGTGGGGAATAACCATCCCTTATATATTTTATTCCTTATTTATATAGAATTTTTTGCGCTTTTTCTTTCCACAAAATTCTCACTTTCCACACACATTTTTACACACGCCTGTGAGAACTTTTTATTTTTTCCACTTTTCCAAATTTTATTCACGAAACGGCAAAAATATTTGTGAAGGAAAAAGAACGGTTTATGTAAGGTCCATCTGGTTTTTCCACAAAATCACAGCCCCTACTACTACTACGAAAAATAAATAAGTTTATCTATCAGTATTTTACGGATAAAGGTGGTTTTATTATGAACATCCTGTGTGACAAACAACAACTCATCGAAGCGGTCGGCAACGTGCAGCGCGCCGTTGCTTCCAAAGCGGCACTTCCCGCATTGGAGGGTATTCTTCTGCGCGCGCAGGGTGCAACGCTGTATATGGCGGGCTTTGATATGGAGCTTGGCATCACCACGACCATCCCTGCAACTGTGTGGGAAGCGGGCGAGATCGTACTGTCAGCGAGAATGTTCGGCGATATCGTGCGTAAGATGCCGGGGGAGAGTGTGACGATCCTCTCGGATGAAAAGTACAATACCATCATTCGCAACGATGTGACGGAGTTTGCTATTATGGGAATGACGGCTGCCGACTATCCCGAAATTCCGAAGATCGAGGACGGGGTCAGTTTTCCTCTTTCCCAGCCGATCCTCAAGAGTATGGTGCGTCAGACCATCTTCGCGGTTGCCGCACCTAACGATCCCCGTCCAATCTATACGGGTACGCGTTTTGAAATCAATAACGACGAGCTGCGCCTTATCAGCGTTGACGGATATCGTCTGGCGATGCGCAGTGAGCCGATCCGCAGTGAGGAGACTGCGGCATTTGTTGTGCCGGGAAAAACGCTGCAGGAGATTCTAAAACTCTTAAAGGATGAGGACAAGACTTGCCATTTGGTGGTGGGTCGCCGTCATATTATTTTTGAAATCGACGGCTATGCGGTCATCTCCCGTCTGCTCGACGGCGAATTTATGGCGTACGACCGCATTATTTCGCCCGATAATACGTCTTGCATCACGGTCAATACCCGCGCGTTTATGGACGCGGTGGACCGTGTGTCGCTGGTCATCAACGATCGCCTGAAATCCCCGCTGGTGTGTGAATTCCGCGACGGTAGCATCAATGTATCCTGCACCACCCCTCTCGGCAGTGCGAACGATTCTCTCGCGGCGGAGATTACGGGGGACGAGGAGGAGATGGGCTTTAATTCCCGTTTTCTGCTCGACGCGCTGAAAAACAGCGAGACCGACGAGGTGCGCATCGAACTGTCCGGCGCGCTCAAGCCAATGAAGATTCTTCCGAAGGAGGGCAATACCTTCCTGTTTCTCGTACTGCCTGTGAGGTTAAAAAAATGAGAAAGCAGACCTTTACACTAAACAGCGAATTTATTCGTCTGGACGATCTTCTTAAGCTGACCGGCTGTGTGATGACCGGTGGGCAGGCGAAGATGATGATTCAGAGCGGCGAGGTCGCGGTGGATGGGGAGATTTGCCTGATGCGCGGCAAAAAGCTGCGCGGCGGCGAGATCGTCACCATACCCGCCGAGGGCGAGGAGATCACGGTTGACCGTCCGTAAACTGACCTTTGATGGGTTTCGCAACCTGCACCCCGGCCAATGGGAGCCGTGTGAGGGTGTTAATATTCTCGCGGGCGACAACGCACAGGGCAAGACCAATTTGCTCGAGGCGTGCTGGCTGTTTACGGGGGCGCGCAGTTTTCGCGGGGCTAAAGACCGTGAGATGGTTGCGTTTGACGCCGATAAAGCCGCTCTGTCATTGGCTTTTTTTGGCGGCGGGCGAGAACAAGAGGCAACCATTGCCATTGAACAGCGGCGCAGCGTGACCTTAAACGGCGTTAAACTCCCGAGTGCAGCGCGTTTGGCAGGGCATTTCTGCGGTATCGTGTTTTCTCCCGCGCATTTGTCGCTCATTAAAGACGGACCGGAAGGTCGTCGCCGATTTGTGGACAGCGCTTATTGCCAATTGCGCCCTGCGTATGTGGGCACGCTGACCGAACATACGAAGGTGCTCACTCAACGCAACGCCTTTTTGCGACAAATGGGGGAAAACGGCGGTTTTTCATCTGCTGAAGGGGAGATGCTTGCCCTGTGGGATAACGCATTAGCGGTTGCCGCGGCGCGTGTCACCGCCGCCCGCTGTCGTTATGTGCAAAAAATTGAGCCGCTTGCCGCGGAGATTTACCACGGATTATCCGGCGCGCGGGAGAAATTGTCGCTCGCGTGGAATTCTCCCGCTTACGAGGTGGGCGCGACGAGCGCCCAGATCGCCGCCAAATGGGCAAGCTTGCTCAGCACCGCTCATCGCGCGGATAGAGCCGCAGGTTTTTCTACCCTCGGTGCGCATCGCGAGGATATGGATATCCTGCTTGACGGTGTGTCCGCACGGACTTATGGCTCACAGGGACAGCAACGCTCGGCCGTCCTCGCTCTCAAGATGGCGGAGGCGACTCTCTTACAAGAGGTCACCGATGAGCCACCCGTTGCCTTTCTCGACGACGTGATGAGCGAATTGGACGTCTCCCGTCAGGATTATATTCTTAATCACATTCACGACTGGCAGGTGTTTATCACCTGCTGTGAACCCACTGCGGCACTGCGATTGTCCGCCGGAAAGGTGTTTCAAATTAAACAGGGAGTAATATTATAATAAAATAATACAGACAGGAATTGATTTTTTATGTATTTACACCTTGGACAAGAGGTTGTGGTGCGGCGACGGGACATTATCGGGGTGTTTGATATTGAAAATACCACCGTATCCCGTGTCACCCGCGAATTTTTGAATAAAGCCGAAAAGGCGGGACAGGTCGGCTACATCAACTACGATCTGCCGAAGTCCTTTACCGTTTGTGCGCCGCTTAAGGGCGACCCCAACGAGGGACACACGACGGTGTATGTATCCCCGATTGCTCCCCGCACGCTATATAAGAGATCAATGACAACGAACAGTTAAGGAGGATTCGACGATGAGTGAGCAGGAAATGGAAAAAACCTTGACCCAGCCTGAGGGCTCCTACGACGAAAAAGATATTCAGGTATTGGAAGGGCTTGAGGCGGTGCGTAAGCGCCCCGGTATGTATATCGGCTCGACCGGTCCGCGCGGTCTGCACCATCTGGTGTATGAGATCGTCGACAACTCCATCGACGAGGCGCTCGCGGGCTTCTGTACCCATATCGAAGTGGATATCCTGCCCGGGGACATCATCTCGGTGCGGGATAACGGCCGCGGTATCCCCGTTGGTATGAACGAGAAGATGGGGATGCCCACCGTCACGGTGGTGCTCACCGTTCTGCACGCGGGCGGTAAGTTCGGCGGCGGCGGTTATAAGGTTGCGGGCGGTCTGCACGGTGTCGGCTCTTCCGTTGTTAACGCGCTTTCCGAGTGGCTTGAGGTGGAGATCAGCCGTGACGGACACGTCTATGCCCAGCGCTTTGAGCAGGGCAAGACCGTCTCGGAGCTGACAATCATCGGCGACACCGAGCAAACCGGTACGCTCGTGCGGTTTAAGGCGGATCCGACCGTCTTTACCGAAACCACCGAATATGACTACGAAACGCTGCAGAAGCGTCTGCGCGAGCAGGCGTTCCTCAACGCGGGATTAAAGGTCACGCTGACCGATCGCCGCGACGAGGCGGATATCAAGAGCGAGGAGTTCTGTTATGAGGGCGGTATCTCGTCCTTTGTCGAATATCTGAACAAGACCCGTGGTTACACCCCGCTGCACAACAACGTCATTCATCTGACCACCACCGACGGCGAGTCGGTCGCGGAGGTGGCATTCCAGTATAACGACAGTTTCAACGAGAACATCGTGTCGTTTGCCAACAATATGAACACCGTCGACGGCGGTACGCACGAGACGGCGTTCAAGACCGCCATCACCCGCATTCTCAATGACTACGCCCGTCGCTACAAGATGCTCAAGGACAACGATAAGAACCTTAGCGGCGAAGACGTGCGCGAGGGCATTATGGCGGTCGTCAGCGTCAAGCTGGAGAACGCGCAGTTCGAGTCCCAGACCAAGGCGAAGCTCGGCAATACGTCGATCGCCAAGCTGGTCAACTCTCTGCTCACCGATAAGCTGACCGCTTATCTCGATGAAAATCCCGCGGTCGCCAAGGCAATTTTAGAAAAATCCATCAACGCCGCCCGTGTGCGCGAGGCGGCTCAGCGCGCCCGCGACAATGCCCGCAACAGCAAGAAATTAAGTTCCTTGCGTATGCCGGAGAAACTCGCGGACTGCATCTGGACCGATCCCGAACGCACCGAACTGTACATCGTTGAGGGTGATTCCGCCGGCGGCTCTGCAATTCAGGGTCGCGACCGCAACTATCAGGCGATCCTTTCGCTGTGGGGCAAGATGCTCAACGTTGAAAAGGCACGAATTGATAAGGTCTACACCAACGAAAAGCTGCTGCCCGTCGTGGTGGCGCTCGGCTGCGGTATCGGCGACGACTTCGATATCTCTAAGCTGCGCTACGGCAAGGTCATCATTATGGCGGATGCCGACGTCGACGGCGCGCACATCCGCACGCTGATGCTCACCTTCTTCTTCCGCTATATGCGCCCGCTCATCGACGAGGGACACGTCTACATCGCTCAGCCGCCGCTGTTCCGCGTGTCGAAGGGCAAAAAGACCTTCTACGCCTTCTCCGACGAGGAGCGTGATCAGTACATCGCCGAGCTCGGCGGCAGCGCGGACATCCAGCGGTATAAGGGTCTCGGTGAAATGGATCCCGAGCAGCTGTGGGAGACCACGATGGATCCTGCCTTCCGCACGATGCTCAAGGTAGAATTGGAGGACGCGCAGATCGCGGACGAGACATTCTCTATTTTGATGGGCGATAACGTCGAGCCGCGCCGCGAGTTCATCGAAAAGAACGCCCGCTACGCGACCAATCTTGATATTTAACGGAGTAAAACAATGGATGAATTTCGTACCACCCCGCCCGCCGAGGAGATCCCCGCTGTCAACGAATGGGCGATCGACCTCTCAAGGGAGGAATATATTCGCTATTACATCCTGTTTTCCAAGCTCAGCGGACCACTGCGGATGCAGACGGTGCAGCTTATCATCTCGCTTGTTTTTGCGGTGATCCTCGTGGGCTTTTGCGTGATCGATTTTATACAAACGGGTGCGGTCGACTGGCTGTTTGCCCTTATCGG
Source organism: uncultured Ruminococcus sp. (assembly GCA_964629445.1). Taxonomy (GTDB): domain Bacteria; phylum Bacillota; class Clostridia; order Oscillospirales; family Acutalibacteraceae; genus UBA5905. The sequence goes on from CAZVSE010000003.1 coordinate 40,039, forward strand.
CGGCGTGTTGCTGCTCGCCTCGTTTGGTCTTTGGTGGTATGCGCCGCGCCATGTGCGCCGCGCCGCCGGCAAGGCATACGACGAGACACTCGCGGGCGGCTACTGCTACGCGGGCACGTTGCGCGTGCGGGAGGACCGCATTGAAAAAGAGAACGCACAGGGCATCCATACCGTACATCTGAACGGGGGCACGCTGTTCATCGAAAGTCCCGAGATGATGGTGTTTTTCACCGCTAACCGCCGATCCATCGTCATTCCCGCAAGGGTTCTCACCGCCGAAGCGGCGAGCGTTATCCGTGCGGCGGCGGATAAACTGCCTTACCGCAACCGCCGCTTTATGGGACGGGTCGTGCCGCAGGGGCAGACCCCTGTCGCCGTCGCACTGCCTGTGGAGTCGGTGTTGTGGGAGAAGACGGTGCGCTACGAACCCGACGAGCTTGCCGCTCTTATTCGCTACAACGCGACCCAGAACTTTATGAAGCGTCTGCCGTTTTATAGCGTGATGAGCGTGATGTTCGGCGTGGCACTCGGCTGGGACGGCGGCGACAATATCCTGCCCTGCATCGGCTGGTTTCTTGCGTTTTTCGGACTGTCGACGATCGTTAACCTGATGATGCCCCGCCACCGCGCGAACTTTATTGCCGCGCAGGCGGACGTCGCGGCGCGCACGGTGGAGATCAAGCTCACCGACCGCGGTGTGTGGATGACCGATCCCAACAAGGGCTTTGCCGTCGTTCCGTGGCAGGTCATTGAACACGTCGTCGATCGCGACACCTTTGTTGAGATCACCCGCGGAATGCAGTCTATCCGCATCCCGAAACGCTATATTGACGATCTATCCGCGTTCGATACCCTCATTTGCACCTATTGGAGAAAAACAAAGAGTAAATAATAATAATTAATATACAGACAGTAAACAGAAAGGTCAGGTGATCTTGGTGGAAGAGCAAACCAATTCTCTCTCCAAGCTGATTCCCGTCGATTTGGATAAGGAGATGCGCAAGAGCTTCCTCGAATATTCGATGTCGGTCATCGTGGCGCGCGCCCTGCCGGACGTGCGTGACGGTCTTAAGCCTGTGCACCGCCGTATCCTTTACACGATGCATGAGGACGGACTGACGCCCGACAAGGCGTACCGTAAGTCCGCGACCACCGTCGGTGACGTGCTGGGTCATTATCATCCTCACGGCGACGCGTCGGTATATGACGCGATGGTGCGTATGGCGCAGGATTTTTCCTTGCGTTATCCGCTCGTGGACGGTCACGGTAACTTCGGTTCGATCGACGGCCACCCTGCCGCCGCCTACCGTTATACGGAGGCGCGGATGAGCAAGATGTCGCTGGATATGCTTGCCGACATCGAAAAAGAGACCGTCGACTTTATGCCGAATTTCGACGACACCACCAAAGAGCCCGTGGTGCTGCCCTCGCGTTTCCCGAACCTGCTGGTCAACGGCTCGGCGGGTATCGCGGTCGGTATGGCGACCAATATCCCGCCCCACAACCTCTGTGAGGTCATCGATGCGATCTGTCTGCTCATCGACAACCCCGAGGCGGAGTTGTCGGATATTATGGAGTTTATACAAGGACCCGATTTCCCGACCGGCGGCATCATTATGGGTCGCGCGGGTATCCGCGCCGCCTACGCGACGGGTCGCGGGCGCATCACCGTGCGCGCCAAGGCGGAGATCGAGGAGCATGGCAACCGCAGCCGCATCGTCATCAGCGAGATTCCCTATATGGTCAACAAACTCAATCTTGTCAAGTCCATTATTGATCTCGTCGACGATAAACGCATCGAGGGCATCAGCGACGTCGTCGACCATTCCAGTATGGAAGGTATGCGGGTCGTCATTGACCTCAAGAAGGACGCCGTGCCGCAGGTGGTGCTTAACCAACTGTACGCCTACACCCAGATGCAGACGACCTTCGGTGCGATCATGCTGACGCTGGTTGACGGCACGCCGAAGGTGCTCACGCTCAAGCAGATGCTCGAGCAATATATCAAGTTCCAGGCGCAGGTCATCACCCGCCGCACGATGTTCGATCTGCGCAAGGCAAAGGAGCGTGCGCACATCGTCGAGGCGCTCAAGACCGCCGTGGATTTCATCGACGAGGTCATCCGCATCATCCGCGAGTCGAAGGATCAGAACACCGCGAAGGAAGCGCTGATGGAGCGGTTCGCGTTCGATGACGTGCAGGCAGACGCGATCGTGAAGATGCGTCTCGGTCAGCTGTCGGGTCTCGAGCGGCAGAAGATCGAGGATGAGCTGGGTGCGTTGATGGTGAAGATCGCTGAGTTCGAGGCGATCCTCGCCGACGAGCAGAAGGTGCTCGCCATCGTCAAGGAAGAGTGCCTTAAGATGCGCGACAAATACGGCGACGAGCGCCGTACCGAGATTTCTATCGTGTCGGGTGAGGTCGATATCGAGGACCTCATCCCCGAGGAGGAGTGCGTGCTGACGCTGACCAACCTCGGCTATATCAAACGCCAGCCCGTCGACAGCTATGCGGCACAGCGCCGCGGCGGCAAGGGCATCAAGGCGCTGTCCACCCGCGAGGAGGACGTCACCAAGACGATGTTCATCTGCTCGAGCCACGATTATGTGATGTTCTTCACGAATATGGGTCGTGTGTACCGCCTCAAGTGCTTTGAGGTGCCGGAGGGCAGCCGCACGGCGAAGGGTCTGAATATCGTCAATCTTCTTCCGTTGCAGCCCGACGAGAAGGTGTCCGCGATGATCCGTGTCGAGGACTACACCGAGGGGCAGTTCCTCAGTATGATCACCCGCCACGGTATCATTAAGCGCACCCGCCTCGATGCGTATACCAACGTGCGTAAGAGCGGTCTGATCGCGATCGACCTCGACGAGGGGGATGAGCTGGTCTGCGTGCAGACCACCGACGGCGAGCAGCAGCTGCTTGTCGCCACTGCCAAGGGTATGGCGATCCGCTTTAATGAGAGCGACGCGCGCGCCATCGGGCGTACCGCCCGCGGCGTGAAGGCGCTCAACCTCGCCGAGGGCGATACCGTTGTCGGGATGGAGCTCGTCGATCCCGACAAGCTTCTGCTCACCGTCACCGAGACGGGCTACGGTCGCCTGAGCAGTTTCGACGATTACCGCGTGCAGTCCCGCGGCGGTAAGGGCCTGACCAACTACCACACCGCGAAATTCGGCGACGTTATCGGCATCCGCACGGTGTCTACCGACGAGGATCTTATTCTCATCTCGTCGGATGCGATCATCATCCGTATGCTCATTGAGGAGATCCGTCTGTGCCGCCGTCCGTCGAAGGGCGTGCGCGTGATGCGCCTGCCCGAGGGCGTGGCGATCGTGTCCATCGCGAGCGCGGCGCACGACGAGGAAGCGGAGACCGCCCATCCCGAGGATGACGGCTCTGCCGACGAGGGTGCGGCAGACAACACGGAGGAGGCGGTTGAGGAGACCGCCGAGCAGACCGCCGAGCAGACCGAAGAATAAGTAGTAACCGACCGCAACGTCCGGCTGACATCAGCCGGACGTTGCTTGTGTGTGGGAGAACAGAAACCAATTTTCAACTTATAGGGGCGCATCACGATGCACCCGTAAGGTTTGCGCGGCGATCAAGCAGGCGAACCGTGAATCGCCCCTTCGCACAGAGCGCAGTCCACATTTTCTATCCTGTAAAGGGGATATTACCCTTTGTATTTTCGCTCGCGCGGCGAAAGTATTTGCTCACAACGGCGTTGTGGAAATCTTTGGTGGAAAAACCTAGGTAAATCAGGGGCTTTTATCGTTTTTCGGTAGTCGATTGTGGAAAACTGCGTGGAAAATGTGAATGGTTTCCTTGTCTGATTTTGCAGAAAGTATACGAAAAACCGCGTTTTTCACCAGATGTGTGAAAAACGGCTGTGGAAAAGTGAAAAAATTGGTGGAAAACCCGCAAAACCGCTCAACCAAGCGGTTTTTTCAACAAATAGGCGATTTTTCTTGTGTAAAAAGGGAAAATGTGCTATGATTTTCCCAAATGGTGCGGTGGATGTTCGCCGCGCGGCAGTGCTGAAGTAAAGGAACGACAGACTATGACTTTTTTTGAAGCGGAATATGATATCGCGGTCATCGGCGCGGGTCACGCGGGCATCGAGGCGGCACTCGCCGCCGCGCGGCTGGGTTGCTCGACGGTGGTGTTCACCATCAACCTCGACTGGATCGGCAATATGCCATGCAACCCGTCCATCGGCGGCACGGCGAAAGGGCACCTCGTGCGCGAGATCGACGCGCTCGGCGGCGAGATGGGCAAGGCGGCAGATGCGAACTTCCTGCAGAGCCGTATGCTCAACCGCGGCAAAGGTCCTGCGGTGCATTCCCTGCGCGCGCAGATCGACCGCCGCGACTATTCCGCCTATATGAAGCGCACCCTGGAGACCACCGAAAACCTTGACATCAAGCAGGGCGAGGTGGTGTCGCTCGATCGCCGCGAGGACGGCAGTTGGTTGCTGACCACCCGCCTCGAGGCGCAATACGGCGCGAAGGCGGTCATTCTCGCGACAGGCACGTTCCTGCAAGGAAAGATCTTCGTCGGCGACGTGTCCTACGAGGGCGGTCCCGACGGGATGTTCGCCGCGACCGACCTCTCCGCGTCATTGGCGCGGCTCGGCGTGTCGCTTCGCCGCTTTAAGACGGGTACGCCCGCGCGGGTACTGCGATCCAGCATTGATTTTACCGACCTCGAACAGCAGGACGGGGAAGAGCCGGTCACGCCGTTCTCGTTTGAAACGGCGGATGAACTGCACAACACGCTGCCCTGCCATATCACCTGGACGGGAGAGGAAACCAAACGAGTCATTCACGATAACCTACACCGCTCGCCGTTGTTCGGCGGTAAGATCGAGGGCATCGGTCCGCGCTATTGCCCCAGCATTGAGGATAAGATCGTGCGATTCGCCGATAAAGAGCGTCATCAGGTGTTTATCGAGCCCTGCGGCAAGAACACCGAGGAGATGTACCTGCAGGGTTTAAGTTCCAGCCTGCCCGTCGATGTACAGCTCAAATTCCTGCACACCATTAAGGGACTGGAGAACGTCAAGGTGATGCGCCCCGCCTACGCGATCGAATACGACTGTGTTGATCCGTTACAGCTTGGGATGACGCTGGAATTTCTTGACATCCCCAACCTCTACGGCGCGGGACAGTTCAACGGCTCGTCGGGTTACGAGGAAGCCGCCGCGCAGGGACTTGTCGCGGGGGTCAACGCCGCGCGGAAGCTCAAGGGCGAAGAGCCGATGATCCTCGATCGCGCGTCGAGCTACATCGGCACGTTGGTCGACGACCTCGTTACCAAGGGGTGTATGGACCCTTACCGTATGATGACCAGCCGCAGCGAGTACCGCCTCGTCCTGCGGCAGGATAACGCCGACCGCCGCCTCACCCCGATCGGGCGACGGGTCGGATTGGTGGATGATACCCGCTGGGCGCGCTACTCTGCGCGGCAGGCGGCGATGGAAGCCGAGCGGCGGCGCTTGCACGATACCATCCTGCCGCCGAGCGAAACGCTTAACGCCCTGCTTACGGAAAAGGGCACGACCCCCGTCACGACGGGCATCCGACTGGAAGAATTACTGCGCCGCCCTCAGCTGAGTTACGCCGACCTCGCCCCTGTCGACAGCGGCAGACCGCCGCTCGACAAGCTCGTCACCGAGCAGCTCGAGGTGGATATCAAATACGAGGGCTACATTCGCCGCGAGCAGGGGCAGATCGACGAGATGCGGCGGCTGGAAAACCGTCTGCTCCCGCCCGACACGCCCTACGACACGATCCATGGTCTGCGCAAGGAAGCACAGGAGAAGCTCGGGCGTATCCGCCCGCGCAGCATCGGGCAGGCATCCCGCATCAGCGGGGTCAGCCCCGCGGACGTGTCGGTGCTGATTGTGTGGAGTAGCCAGAACGGGAAAGGAGTGACCGCTGAATGATCGACCGTGATCTGTTGACACGCTGTGCCGCACCGTATGAGGTGACCGTCACCGACGCGTTGTATCAGCGGCTGGATACCTACGCCCGCCTGCTGGTGGAATGGAACGAAAAAATGAACCTCACCGCCATCACCGACCCCATCGGCATCGCGGTGAAGCATTTTGCGGACAGCCTGACCGTCGCACCGCTGCTGCCGAAGGGGAAATTCTCGCTCATCGACGTCGGTACGGGCGCGGGTTTCCCCGGCGTGCCGCTCGCGCTGTTGCGTGAGGACTGCACGCTCACCCTGCTCGACAGCCTGAATAAGCGGCTCGTGTTTCTCGATACGGTCTGCCGCGAGGTTGGGTTGAACGCGACCCTTGTTCACGCGCGCGCTGAAGAGGGTGGGCGCAAGTCCGAACTGCGCGAGCAGTTCGATGTGGCGACCGCACGCGCGGTCGCGGCACTGCCGACGCTGTGCGAGTATTGCCTGCCCTTTGTCAAGGTGGGAGGACGCTTTCTCGCGCTCAAAGGTCCCGATGGCGACCGCGAGCAGGATGCCGCCGCCCGCGCGGTGGCGACGCTCGGCGGCAGGTTTGTCGGCGCGAAGACGCTCACCTTGCCCGCACAGCCAGAAGAGGGGGTCGAGCCGATGACCCGACGGCTGGTGGAGATCGCGAAAATCGCTCCTACGCCGCCGAAATACCCCCGCCCTTCGGCGAAAATCGCCAAGCAACCCTTGTAAAGGCAGTAAGCCCCCGCTTTTCACAGAAAAGCGGGGGCTTGTTTGTTTTCCCGACAACGGAATGTGACGAACTTCTCTCTTGCGGTGTGCTAAGGTAAGGGTGACACGCGAATGTTTCACGTGAAACAAAGGAGAGTGAGGGTTATGTTACGCAAAAAGACGGGGTATGCGGCGCGCGGGCAGGTGTGGATGATCCCGACGGGGGATATTTTGGTCAATCCCAATCAGCCGCGCAAGGAGTTTGCGCTGGACAAGCTCGTTGAGCTGGCGCAGAGCATCAGTGAGAACGGGGTGCTGCAGCCGCTGACGGTGTCGATGGAAACGGGACAGCCGGTGTTGATCGCGGGGGAGAGGCGACTGCGCGCGGCGCGCATCGCCGGCCTGCGGGAGGTGCCGTGCGTTGAGATCAAGGCGGATGAGCGACAGCGGCGGGTGCTCGCGTTGGTGGAGAATTTACAGCGTGAGGATATGAACTGCTTTGAGACCGCCGAGGGCATCCGCGAGTTAATGGACACCTACGAGCTGACCCAGTGCGAGGCGGCACGGCAGCTCGGCTATTCCCAGTCGGCGGTGGCGAACAAGCTGCGGCTGTTGCGCTTGCCGCCTGAGGAGCGGACGCTTCTGCTCGCGGCGGGGTTGACCGAGCGGCACGCGCGGGCGTTGCTGCGCTTGGATGTGCGGGATGTGCGCCGCCACGCGCTTGAGAGAATGGTGAAAGAAAAACTCACCGTCGCACAGTCTGAGCGGCTTGTCGAGGATCTTCTTGCGGGTCGCGTGCGCCGCCGCCCCGCAAAGCCGCTCGTGCGGGATGTGCGGGTGTTCTTCAACACCGTCAACCACGCGCTGGACATTATGCGCCGCGGCGGCATCGCCGCCGAGAGCCAGCGGCGGGACGAGGACGAGTATATTGAATATATCGTGCGCATCCCGAGGGTAAATGCCGAGCGTAAGGCGGACGCTGAAACGGTTGCCATGCCGTAAAACGGGGCGACAAAGTCGCCGCCTGTCATTGATGACAAAACGTTCACCCCCGCACAGGCTCGTGCGGGGGTGAAGCGTTCTTGTTTATTTCACCGTTGTCTGGCTTTTGAAGGTGTCGCTGGTCAGGCAAACAAAGGTCTTGCCCTCGGCGACAGTCAGCGGGGTGGTGCCGTCCGCCTCAAAGTATTTGAGCGCGCCGTTGACGACCTTCCACTGAATGTCGCGGCTCTTGCCGGCGGTGGCGATGATACCGCTGCCGGCGTTGAGATCAAAGTCAACGCGTTTGGCGTCCTGAGGATCGGTGAAGCGGTTATCATACATCACGATGACGTTGCTGACCTCGATGGTGCCACCGGTTTGGGTGGTGTGAACGGGGGTGGAGAGGGAATTGCGGTGCTTCTGATACACGCCGCGCTCAGCGTCGTAGGTGAACGCCATCCGATAGCTTGCCGAGATCTTCACATCGACGGTGGTGGCGGGAGCGGTGCCGTCTACGGTGCCGAACTGATAGGGGCCGGTGTAGTCGGTGGTGAGGCTGTATCCGCGGCGCGTGATCTCGCTGTAGACGCTGGTTTTCGGGAACACCTTGCGGTTCCAGGAATAGTTCTGGCTGTTTTTGAGGACCTCGCTGATCTTCTCGGCGTTGTAGACGTCGTCGACATCGTACTCCTCGATGGTGGAGAGACCGGATTTAGACCCGCCGATGTGGCAATAGATCGCGTCGATCGCGGAAGCGAACTTCGCGAAATGCGGGCGTGCGCTGCGCACGGGTCCGATCTCGTCGGGGACGCGGTCAAAGCCGGAGAATACCGCCAGAATACGGGGGATGCCCGCCTCGGTCTCGGATTCGAAATAGAAGTCCGCGTCCTCGAGGTTGAGCTGGATGTGCTTGCTGTCCTCGTCGGTGATGACGTAGGCGATCGGGCGGTTGTTGGCGGTGGTCATATCGCTCTTGCCGGTGAGTATATTAAAGCCGTTTTGTATCGGTGTGCCGGTCGTGACGGAGATGTTTTCCTCGGCGGTGTTTGATGCGGAGGACTCGGTGTCGGGATCGTTCTTCTTGCCGCAGGCGGCGAGCGAGAACAGCAAAACAGCGGCAAGTGCCGCGGCGGTTAGACGGAACAGCAGTGTTTTTTTCATCCTGATTACCTCTTTCTGCGTCAAATCGTCGAAAATTTAATCACTTGGCGTTATTATAACACAGACATGGCAAAAATGCAACCGCTTGGCAGGGCTTCCCTGTAGAAAAGCACCGAAAGTCCCCCTTTTGAGGCGGATTCGGATTCGTTGTGTCACCCATCTTGACAAAAATCGCGGAAAAGAGTAAACTGTCATAGCGCGAAGGTTGCGTAACTATGCGCCCGTAGCTCAGTAGGATAGAGCGTTCGCCTCCTAAGCGAAAGGCCGTTGGTTCGATTCCAATCGGGCGTGCCACGTAAAACCTCTTTTGTCTTGATAGACAAAAGAGGTTTTTTGCAATAATGCACAAGGCGGCATTGGCGCTCCGTAATTCGTAAACAAAGCATGAATTCGCGCTTTTTCCCTTGCACAAAGTTTTTTTTATGGTATACTGTTGTTATATATGATTATTGGCAGGTGAGTGGCAGTGAAGGAATTGTGGGCGAAGATCCGGGAGGCGTTGGTTTCGGCGTTGCCGATCACGTTGATCGTGTATCTGGTGTCGCTGCTTCCCGGCTTTTCCTTCAGTCGGACGGAGATGATCAGCTTTACGGTCGGTGCCGTTCTGCTGGTGTTGGGTATCGGCTTTTTTAACCTCGGCGCGGATATCGCGATGACCCCGATGGGCACCCACGTCGGCGCGGGTCTCTCCCGTCAAAAGTCGATCGGGCTATTGCTGGCGGTGTGCTTTGTGCTCGGGATGCTGATCACCATCGCAGAACCTGATCTGCAGGTGCTTGCCAATCAAGTCAGCTCCGTGATGAACGGAAAACTGCTCATCTATGCGGTCGGCTTCGGTGTCGGCGCGTTTTTGGTGATCGCGATCCTGCGCATCGTGTTTAAGCGACGGCTCTCCAACATTCTGATGCTGTTTTATATGCTGTTGTTTGCGCTCGCGCTGATGCTGTCGGTCAACGAGAACCTCGATCTGCTGCCGATGGCGTACGACTCGGGCGGCGTGACCACCGGCCCGATCACCGTGCCGTTCATTATGGCGCTCGGCGTCGGTATCTCCGGTGTGCTGGGCGACCGCCACAGCCAGGAGAACAGCTTCGGCCTGGTCGCGCTGTGCTCCATCGGTCCGATCCTTGCTGTGCTGGTGTTGGGCGTGTGTTCGAGCAACCAACTGACCTACACCGTTAACTACGGCTCACTCGGAAATGACGTTCTCGGCGTTTATTTGGAAAATGCCGCCCACGTAGCCAAAGAGGTCGCGATCGCTCTCGGGCTGATTGTGGCGTTCTTCCTTTTATGCCAGATCTTCTTGCTCAAGCTCCCCAAACGACAGCTGCTTAAGATCGGTGTCGGCGTGGTGTTCACCTATTTGGGTCTGGTGCTGTTCCTCACGGGCGTCAACGTCGGCTATATGCCCATCGGTTACAAGATGGGCATCCAGATGTCCCTGCTCCATCCTGCGCTGCTCGTGGGACTTGGCTTGGTGATGGGCATATTGGTGGTGCTGGCGGAGCCGGCGATCCACGTGCTCAACGCGCAGGTCGAGGACGTGACCGGCGGCTATGTCAAGAAGCGTTCGATGATGATCGGCCTGTGCGTCGGTGTCGGCGCGGCGATCGCGCTGAGCGTAGTGCGCATCATCTGCGATTTCTCGCTGATCTATTACATCATCCCCGGATATTTCATTTCGCTCGCGCTGTCCTTGTTCGTGCCGCCGGTGTATACTGCCATCGCGTTTGACTCGGGCGGCGTGGCGAGCGGTCCGATGACCTCGGGCTTCATTCTGCCCTTCGCGGTCGGCGTGTGCGTGGCACTGCAGGGGGAGAGCGCGGTGCTGCGCGACGGCTTCGGCGTGGTCGCGATGGTCGCGATGGCACCGCTCATCACTATCCAGTTGTTAGGCTTTAAGGCGATCGTGTCCAACAAGATCAAGGAAAAGCGCGCAATGAAGCGCATCCTGCAGGCGGACGACGAACAGATCATTAATTTCGTATAGGGAGGCGGTACTGTGGCGAACATCATCAACGAAGCGGCGATCAAAAAGCTCAAGCTGATCATCACCGTGGTCGACCGCGCCAAAGCGGAGTTTTATCTGGACGTGTTCAGCCAGTTTGAGGTGAATTTCCAGATGGTCACGGGTGGCAAGGGCACCGCCGCCTCCGAGATCGTGGATATGCTGGGGTTGAATATTCACAAGGTGGTCATTATGAGCGTTGCGCGCGAGGATAAGGTCGACCCGATCATAAAATGCCTCGAAAACAAGTTCAAAACCATCCGAAACGGCAAGGGTATCGCCATCGCGGTGCCGCTGTCGGGTGTCATCGGTGTGAATATGTATCAGTTCCTAAGCAACAACAAGCAGGGCAGGGAGGATTGACGATGAAGACCAATAATCACGAAGTGATCTTTGCGATCGTGAACGCGGGCTATGCGGAGGACGCGATGCACGTGGCTCGCGAGCAAGGTGCGCGCGGCGGCACCATCATCAACGGCCGCGGCGTCGCGCGGGAGGACGAGGCCGCCTTTTTCGGCATCACCATCCACGCGGAAAAGGAGCTGCTGATGATCGTAGTGGAGAAGAACATCCGCGATGCGGTGCTCCACGCGCTGTATAAGCAGATGGGTATGCAGCAGAAGGCGCAGGGCATTGTGTTTTCTCTGCCTGTTTCCGACGTGGCGGGGTTGGTTCAGCATATCGACGACGAAAAGAAAGCCTAAGCTCGACGCGGCAGCATTTTGCTGTCGCGTCGTTTTTTGTAAACGAAAGCCACGCGATAGTCGCGTGGTTGGATAGAGCGCTAGCGATGAAAGGTCCGCAAGACTTGACAAAATCTGCAAAGTATGCTATTTTTTGAGAAAAAAGAAGGAGGATATCCCCATGCGTAAAACATCTTGGAAACGATGGCTGCTGGCGGGATTGGTCTGCACTCTGTTGATCTTCTCGATGGCCTTTCTCGCGCTCGGCGAGAGCGACGCGGCACCCGCAGCCGAAACCACCTTTACCGTCGATGAGACCGAATACGATCTGACCGACGGCGACTCCGCGATGGAATATGTGGACGGCTATGCGGACAACATCAACGCTGACCCCGGCTTCCACGACCATCTCGCCACCGCGCTTGCGAAGGTGCGCGAGTCCATCCCCGCCTATGCGTCCATTTGGGCGTTGCTGCCGCCGGTCATTGCGATCGTGCTCGCGCTGATCACCAAAGAGGTGTACTCCTCTCTGTTCATCGGCATTCTCGCGGGCGGCGTGATCTACTCGAACTTTCATTTCGAGGGCACGGTTGTACATACCTTCAGCGACGGTTTTATTGCGAGCGTTGCGGATGCGTATAACATCGGCATCATCATCTTCCTCGTGCTGCTCGGTGCGCTGGTCGCGATGATGAACAAGGCAGGCGGCTCGCAGGCGTTCGGTCGCTGGACCGCCAAGCACATCAAATCTCGCGTCGGTGCCCAGTTGATGACCGTTCTGCTCGGTGTGCTGATCTTCATCGACGACTATTTCAACTGCCTGACCGTCGGCTCGGTGATGCGCCCCGTGACCGACAAGCACAACGTCTCCCGTGCAAAGCTGTCCTACATCATCGATGCAACCGCCGCGCCGGTGTGTATCATCGCGCCGATCTCGTCGTGGGCGGCGGCTGTTGCGGGTTTCGCGAAGGGCTCGGGCGCGCAGGACGGTATGTCGCTGTTCATCAGCGCCATCCCCTTTAACTTCTACGCGCTGCTTACTATCGCGATGATGATCTTCCTCGCGGTGTCCAAGTTTGACTACGGTCCGATGAAGAAGCACGAGGACAACGCCAAGAACGGCGATCTGTTCACCACCGGTGTCGAGGACCGGGTTGAGCAGTTCACCGCCAACGAGCGCGGTCGCGTGTGCGACCTCGTCGTGCCCGTGATCGTGCTGATTATCACCTGCGTTATCGGTATGATCTACTCCGGCGGCTTCTTCGCCCCCGATTCCGGCGCGTATATGGATTTCATCGCGTCCTTCTCGGGAAGTGACGCGTCGGTTGGTCTGGTGTACGGCTCGTTTGCTGCGATCATCTTTGCGGTGATCTTCTATCTGTGCCGCCGCGTGCTCAGCTTTAAGGCATTGATGGAATCCATCCCCGAGGGTTTTAAGGCGATGGTCCCTGCGATCTTGATCCTCTGCTGTGCGTGGACGCTCAAGACCATGACCGACAGTCTGGGTGCGAAGATCTTCATCTCCCAACTCATTGAGGGCTCTGCTGCTTCGTTCCAGGCGTTCCTGCCCGCGATCATCTTTGCTATTGCGGTGGGTCTGTCCTTCGCGACGGGTACTTCTTGGGGTACGTTCGGTATCCTCATTCCGATCGTACTCAGCGTTTTCGGTTCCGAGAGCGGCACCATCACCATCGTGGCGATCTCCGCGTGTATGGCGGGTGCCGTGTGCGGCGACCACTGCTCGCCTATCTCCGACACCACCATTATGGCATCGGCAGGCGGTCAGTGCAACCATCTCAACCACGTGTCCACTCAGCTGCCCTATGCGATGACGGTGGCGGGTGTATCCTTTGTCAGCTACATCATCGCGGGCTTCGTTCCCGTGTGGTATATCTCTCTGCCGATCTCCCTCGCGCTGATGCTCGGTACGCTGTTCGTTCTGCGTGCGATCCTCGGCAAGAAGCAGGCGGCATAAATCTCCTGCATAGCATAATGAAAGCCACGGCATCCCTCGGGATGCCGTGGCTGATTTATTGTGTCCATCATTTTCGCTCTTGTGCGCAAAAAGCGCCCCGCACCCGACAACGTCGGGTGCGGGGCGCTGGGGGGTTCTTTATACCGTTTCTTCTGCGAGTTTCGCTTCGATGGCGGCTTTTTCTTTGTCCACCACCTTGAGGATGATGAGGAAGGTGATGGCGGCGGCGACCAATACGACGGAGAGCACATACAGCACGGGTGCGTAACTGCCTAAAGCGTCAAACACGAGATTGGTCAGCGGTGCGCCGACCGCGTAGCCGGCGGTGTTGACCGACACGAAGATGCCGAGCATCTTGGCGTAGGATACCTGTCCGAAAATATCGCCCGTGATGAGCGGGAGCATAATGGTTTCGAGTGGCATGGCGAGTGAGGAGAAGATGCTGTAGATCATCGCGAGCGTCCTGCCGCTTGCCGAGGGGTTGCTCAGTGCGAGGCACACAAAGGCGATCGCGCCGGCAATGTAGCAGTAGATCATCGTCACCCGCAGACCGAGCTTATCGTGCAGGAAACCGGTGAGGAACTTCGCGCCCGCGAGCACCAGGGAATGGACGCTGACGGTGGTGGCGATATAGCCTGCGTCCAGCCCGATGTCGGCGAAATGCGCCGAGGAGATGCCGGCCACGCCTTGCAGCGCCGCGCCGGTGAGGAAGATGCACACCGCCGCGCCGTAGAAATACGGCTTGCGCACCGCCTCGGAGAAGGTGATGCCGTTCCAGAGGGGTTTTTTCGGTTTTTTCTTTTCCTTGCCGGGGGTGAGACCGGGCGCGTCACGGAACAGGCTGACCACCACGACCCCGACGACCAACAGAATGATTGCGACGAGCTTATACGCGTTGCGGTAGCCGAAGGCGTTGCCCTGCTCGTAGATGATCGGGGTGACGATCTGCGCGGCGAGCGCGCCGCCGAGCCCGTTCGAGCAGAGGATCAGTCCCATGATGGTGCCCTTGTGTTCCTTGCACCAACGGTTGACGACATAGCCGACCATCGTCGTGGTCGTCCAGCTCAGACCGATGCCAAGGAACATTCCGCCCACATAGAACAGCAGGATGTTTTCGGCGTAGGCGTAGGTGAGAGCCGAGGCAATCAGCGACACAAAGCCTGCGGCGATCATTTTGCGCGCACCGAACTTGCTGATCAGCAGGCCGAACGCCAGATTGACCAGCGCGGTGGAGATGTACCGCACGCTGTCGTTGATGGAGAAGAGGCTGCGCTTGATGCCCAGCGCTTCGGTGATGGCGGACAGGTATAGCCCCTTGTTGCTGCTGCAGAAGCCGAGGGCGATGAACACCATTAGGAAACAGCATGCTACGATTACCCATTTATAATCGAGCTTTTTTTGTTTTTGCACGTGAAACTCCTTCTTTCGCTGAAGCCGAGAACAAACTATCGATTGCCTATATTATACCATTTATCAAACCGTTTTTCAATATCAAAGCAGACAGTTTTGAGTCAAACACAGTCAAAATTTCGTAAATTGCGCATAAGAGCAGGAAAAGTACAGGACAATTATGGACGCTCGCAAATGTTTCACGTGAAACAAAAATAATGGGTTTACAGTCCGGAAAATCTGTGTTAAACTAGATTTGTATGCAAAAACAAGGAAAGCGTAGAGGGTTGAGCGTATGGCAAAGATCATAGCAGTGGTTACGCAAAAAGGCGGCGTAGGTAAGACGACGACCGCGGTGAATATCGCCTCGGTGATGGGGGAGCTTGGCAAAAAGGTGTTGCTCGTCGACATTGATCCGCAAGGCAACGCCACGAGCGGTGTTGGGCTGGACAAGCGTAAGGTGAAGCTGTCCAGCTACGACCTGCTCGCGGGGGCGGACGGCGTTGACGAAGCGGCGGTACAGACCGCGTTTGCAGGGCTGTCGATCATCCCGTCGAGTATGTCGCTCGCGGGCGCGGAGATCGAGATGGTCGATCTGCCGCATCGCGAGAGCCGTCTCAAAGCGGCGCTGGCTCCTTATCGTGATCAGGTCGACTATATCCTGATCGACTGTCCGCCCGCGCTTGGGCTGTTGACGCTCAATGCTTTGGTCGCGGCGGATACCGTGCTATTGCCTGTCCAGCCGGAGTTTTATGCGCTGGAGGGTCTGTCGCAGCTCATCGCTACCGTGCGGCAGGTGAAGAGAGTGTATAATCCCACCCTTGAGCTGGAGGGTGTGGTGTTCACTATGTACGATGGGCGCACCAACCTCACGCAGCAGGTGGTCGCGGAAGTGAAAAAATTCTTCCCTCGTAAGGTGTACGCGAATGTCATCCCGCGCAGTGTGCGTCTGGCGGAAGCCCCCGGCTTCGGCAGACCGATCAATTACTATGACAAAGCGTCTAAGGGTGCAAAGGCGTATCGCGCGCTGACCGAGGAGATCCTTGAGCGGCAGATATAAGGAGGAAAACGTTATGGCACTGAAGATTGGCGGCCTCGGTAAGGGGCTGGATATGTTACTTTCGGAAAATTCGCTGGAGGACGGCGTGCGCACGGTGACGCTGCCTATTGAGGAGATCGTCCCCAATCGCGATCAGCCGCGTAAGCAGTTTGACGACGAGGCGCTCGCGGACCTGTCCGCGTCCATCGCGCAGCATGGGGTGCTACAGCCGTTGCTCGTGCGCCCGATGCCCGACGGCAGCTATCAGCTCGTCGCCGGCGAGCGCCGCTGGCGCGCGTCGCGCATGGCGGGCTTAACCGAGGTACCCGTCGTCGTGCGGGATATGAATGAGCAGGAAGCCGCGGAGCTTGCGCTGATCGAAAACCTGCAGCGCGAGGACTTAAACCCGTTGGAAGAAGCGATTGGCTATCAGACGCTGATGGACACCTATGGGATGACGCAGGAGCAGACCGCGCAGGTGGTCAATAAATCCCGCCCTGCCGTTGCGAACGCCCTGCGCCTGTTGCAGCTGCCGCGGGCGGTGGCGGATCTGGTCGCGGCAGGCGAGCTGTCCGCCGGTCACGCCCGCACCGTGCTTGCGTTTGAGGACGAGGATGCCCGCATCGCCGCCGCCGAAGCCGCGGTTGCCAAGGGGTTGTCGGTGCGCGAGCTTGAGCGGATGGCGAAATCCGCTAAGCGCGAGCCGAAAGAGCCGAAAATGCCTGCCCGCCGCGACAGTTTCTACGACGAGGTCGCGCTCGCGCTGCGTGAGTCGCTCGGTCGTCAGGTCAAGGTCGCCGTCGGCGCGAAGGGCGGCACTCTGCAGATCGAGTTCTTCGATGAAGACGATCTGCGCGCGCTCGCGAACAAATTAAGCGAAGAGTGATTACTATTAGTATAACTTGTTAGAAATTATACAAAGAGGGTTATAAAATGGCAAATATACCCGAACAATACACGCTGTCCATCGAGGTGGCAAGCTACGATGTCGGGCCGGACAACCGCTTGCGGCTGTCCGGCGTCCTGCGTTATCAGCAGGAGGCAGGGGAACGGCATCTTGTCCCCGCGGGGATGGGGTGGAATGTCCTGCTTGAGCGGGGGATGGCGTTTGTTGCCTCGCGCTGGCACGCCCGCATCGCCCGTCTGCCCGAGATGGGAGAGCGGGTGACACTCACCACCTGGCACCGCGAGCATCGCGGCGCGCGCTTTCTGCGTTGCTATGAGTGGCGGGACGCGCAGGGCGAGGTGCTGCTCTGCGGGGTGATGCAGTTTGCGTTAGTGTCGGTCGACGGTCACCGCTTGCTACGCGGTGACGATTTCGATCCGCAGGGGACGCTGCCGTCTTATGCGACGAGCGTAGACTGCACCGATCCTGCGCGGTATACGCTCCCCGAACTTACCGCGGTGCGGGAGTATACCGTTGGTTGGTCAGACACCGACCGCAACACGCATATGAATAACACGCGTTATGCCGACCTCGCCTGCGATGCGCTCGCAGACAAGCTTGCGGCACACCGCATTGTCGATGTACAGATGCATTTTGCGGGGGAGACCCGTCTCGGCGACACAGTGACGCTGTCGGTCGGCGAGGGCGATGCCGCCTACGTGCAGGGGAGTACCCCGCGCGGTGCGGCGTTCAGCGCCCGACTGGAGTTGGTGAGTGACGATGGAATTTGAGCGAGCGCTCGCCCTTGTGCGCGAGGGCGGGGATCGCTCGGGCGGCATCGGCATTCTCGGCGAAAAGACCCTGCACGCGACCTTAAAGCTGTGGCTGGACGACGATCCGACCCATCACGAGATACCTCTGCCGCAGGGCTGTGTAGCCGACATCTTCGACGGCGAGCGGGTCATCGAGATCCAGACCGCGAATTTTTCCGCTTTTCGAAAAAAACTCGAAAAGCTGCTCGACGCTTACCCTGTCACGGTGGTGCATCCGCTTGTGCGGGTCAAGTGGGTGGCTTGGATCGATCCCGAAACGGGGGAGATGACAAAACCTCGACGATCGGGTCGCCGCGGTAGCTTCACCGACGCGGGCAAACAGCTGATCTACATCCGACCGTTGCTCGGGCATCCGAATCTCACGGTGAAGCTGGTGCTGTTGGATGTCGAGGAGCAACGCCTGCTCGACGGATGGGGTAACGGCGGCAAGCGCGGCTCGCACCGCGCGGAACGCCTGCCGCTCGCGCTTGGCGAAACGGTCACGCTGAAAGACCCCGCCGACTACGCGGCTCTGTTACCGCCTGATCTGCCGACGCCGTTCACCGCGGCACAGTTCGGCAAAGCCGCCCGCCTGCAGGGACGCAATCTGCAGGGGACACTGAAGGTGCTGCTCGCCCTCGGCGTTATGCGCCGAGAGAAAGACGGGCGGAAATATCTCTACTACACGGTATAAAATTCGTCAGTTCGGAACCATCCTGACGTAAAACAAAACTACGGGAGAGAAAATACGATGAACAAGACAAACACTATCCGTACCCTCACCACCGCCGCGCTCATTGCCGCAATGTATACGGTGCTCACCGTCTGCCTTGCGCCGCTGTCCTACGGGCTGGTGCAATGCCGCCTGTCGGAGGCGCTGACCATCCTTGCGGCTTTCACCCCCGCGGCGATCCCCGGACTGACTGTCGGGTGCGTGATCTCCAACCTCGTTGGACTGAGCAGCGGCGCAAACATCGCAGGCGCACTGGATGTCCTGCTCGGACCGCTCGCGACGGGTGTCGCGGCGTGGCTGACGTGGGTGTTGCGAAACAGACTCGTTGGCCGACTGCCGCTATGGTCGACCCTGCCGCCGGTGATAATCAACGCGCTGGTTGTCGGCACGGAGCTCGCGTTCGTTGCGCCGCAGTTCACCGTCGAGGTGTGGTTCATCCAGATGGGGCTTGTCGCGGCGGGACAGCTCATTGCCTGTGTCGGCGGAGGTTTACTGGTCGCCCGTGGTCTGCAGATCAGCAGAATGGATAAGTGGCTTTAGTTTAAACTGTTTGTATAATTTATATAGAATTATACAAAAGGAGAACGATATGAGATCTTTTTGGAAGCAGTACGGACGGGTGGCACTGCTGATGGCGGGGATCGTCCTGCTGTCGGCGATCGTCACCGCGTTTACGGGGGCGGTTGGCTTGCCGCGCCGCGGCAGGACGGTGGTCACCACCACCTATCCACTCTATGTCGCGGTAGAGAATATCCTCGGCGACATAGACGGTGTCACGGTGGAGAATCTCACCGGTTCGGCGGTGGGCTGTTTGCACGATTATCAGCTGTCCCCCGCCAACCGCATCACCCTCGAGGGGGCGTCGCTGGTGCTGTTAAACGGCGGCGGTGCGGAGGGCTTTCTGGACGATACGCTCGCGGCGTTGCCCGATCTGCCGACGGTGGACACCTCGGCGGGGTTATCCATGCTTGAGAGCTGTCACGATCACGACCATCCCCACGGCGGCACGGCAGCGGATGAAGAACATGACCACGAGCGCGCGGCGAACGAGCATCTGTGGGTAAGTCCCACCCGTTACGCCGCGCAGGTGGCGGCGGCGGTGAAGGCACTGTGCGCGCTTGATCCTGAAAACACCGCGGCTTACACCGCGAACGGGGAAGATTACCGACAACAGGTGCTTGCAATCGGTGAACGCTTGCGCGCGTCAGCGGATACGCTGCCGAGCAAGACCTGCATCATCTTCCACGACTCGCTCGCGTATCTTGCAGACGAGCTGGGTCTGACGGTCGCCGCGTCCCTGCACGTCGGTGAGGAGTCGGGGGTATCCGCCGCCGATCTCGCGGCGGCACAGCAGGCGGCGGCACAGGATCCGAACATCCTGCTGTTGTATGACAGCCAGTATACCATCCGCTATCCCGCCATTGACGGGCTTGTACCTGCCGCTCACGTGCTGACGGTGGATACCGCCGTGATCGGGCGCGGCAGGGCGAGCGACTGGCTGGACGCGATGGAATATAACGCAAAATTACTGGAAAACATCACGGAGGGAACGCTATGAGCGGTTGCGGACTGCACTGCCTGAAGATTAATCACATCACCGTGCGCGTCGGCGAAGCCGAGGCGGTGCGGGATGTCAGCCTGCACGCGCATTGTGGCGAGATCACGGCGATCATCGGACGCAACGGCGCAGGGAAAAGCACACTCTTCAAGGCGATCCTCGGCGAGCTGCCCCACGAGGGAGAGGTCATCTTCACGGGACACGGCGGCACGCCGACCAAGGCGCGCCCCCGCATCGGGTATGTCCCGCAGAGTCTGAATATCGACAGCGGTTCGCCCGCAACAGTGCTGGATGTTGCGCTGACCTATTCGTCCCGCCGCCCTGTGTTCCTGCCGGTGCCGAAACGCCACCGTCGCGAGCTCGAGGCGCATTTTGCCCGCTTCTCGGCGGAGGGCTTGCTGGATAAACCCGTCGGGCGGCTGTCGGGCGGCGAGCTGCAGCGGGTGTTGCTCGCGCTTGCAACCCGCCCGCACCCGGATATGTTGTTGCTCGACGAGCCGGTGTCCGGCGTTGACCGCGCGGGGTTGGAGGAGTTCTACGCGCTGCTCGAGCAGCTGCGGCAGGACGATATGGTCATCCTGCTTATCTCTCACGACTTGAACTACGTCCGTCGCCACGCTGACCGCGTGGTGCTGCTTGATCGTGAGATCCTCTGTTCAGGCGAGCCCGATGCGTTGTTCGCTTCGACCGCCTTTCGACAGGTGTTCCCGATGGGAGGTGAGCGCTGATGGCTTGGTTGTTTTCGTGGTGGCAATACGATTTTATGCGTACCGCTCTGTGGGCGATCCTGCTGCTCGTTCCGCTGCTCGCCACCCTCGGCACGCTGGTGGTGAATAACGGGATGTCCTTCTTCTCCGACGCACTCGGACACTCCGCGCTCACGGGCGTCGCGCTCGGTGTACTGCTCGGGGTGAGCGATTATTCGTGGATCATGGTCGCGTTCGCGGTGGTGTTTGCCCTGCTGATGAACCGCATCCGCCATTCCCACATCGCCTCGACCGACACCGTCATCGGCGTGTTTTCTGCCGTTGGTGTGGCGCTGGGTCTGGCACTGCTGTCCCGCAGCGGCAATTTCGCCAATTATCAAAGTCTGCTCATTGGTGACATTCTCAGCATCACCCCGCGGGAATTGTGGGTGCTGGGCGGTACGCTGATCGTCACGACAGTGGTGTGGCTGGTATGCTTCAACGGTTTTCACGCGGTGAGCATCAGCCCTGCGGTTGCGCGCAGTAAGGGGGTTTCCGTGGGCTTGCTCGATAATCTGTTTGTCGTGCTGGTCGCGGTAGTGGTGATGCTTGCCATTCGTTGGGTGGGGCTGCTTCTCATCAACGCGATGCTCATCCTGCCTGCCGCCGCGGCGCGCAACGTCGCGCGCAGTATGCGCAGTTATCACCTGTTGAGCCTGATCTTCGGGCTGTTCGCAGGGGTGTTGGGACTGCTGTTGTCCTATTATCAAGCCGTCGCGACGGGACCGATGATCATTCTGGTGCAGGCGGCGCTGTTCTTCGGCACGTTTTTGATGCGAAAAAAATAACAAACCAACAAGGCAGACTGCTGTCTGCCTTGTTTTGGCGATTTTTGTGTTGAAAGGGAATTTTTCCGTTATATCGGTTGACTTTCGGGATGAGGGCGCTATAATGCCCTTGAAATCACCTTTTTGAAGGGAGTCCTTGACGTGAGTTCTGTTGTGCGCGGGCGCGGGATGGATATGACGACCGGTCCGTTGTTTCACAAGATGCTTGTTTTCGCTCTGCCACTGGTGCTGACCAATCTTCTGCAGATGCTGTATAACGTCGCAGATATGATCGTGGTCGGGCGGTTTTCGTCGGTCGACGGTGCCGTCGGCGCGATCGGGTGCACGGCATCGCTTATCAGCCTGGTCAACAATTTCATCATTGGTCTGTCGGCGGGTGCGACGGTGGTGGTGGCGCAGGCGATCGGCGCGCGTGATCGCAACGGGGTACGCCGCGGCGTGCACACAGCGCTGATGATGGGCGCGCTCATCGGCATCGGGTGCTTAGGTATCGGGCAGGCGCTGTGCCGTCCGATGCTGGTGTTGCTGGACACGGTGCCGGAATACCTGGCGATGTCGGAGAAATATTGCCGCATCTGCTTTATGGGCCTGCCGTTTGTCGCGGTACTCAATTGCGCGCTGGGTGTGATGCGCGCGCAGGGAGATTCCACCCGCCCGCTTATGATCCTGTCGGGTGCCGGGTTACTAAACGTGGCGCTTAATATCCTGTTTGTGATGGCGTTTGAGATGGATGTGGACGGCGTGGCGCTCGCGACCGTGATCGCCAACGCGTCTTCTACGGTGATCTCGCTTGTATGTCTTGCGCGCGATCGCGGGATGTGCCGCCTGCGGATCAGGCGACTGCGCATCCATCGCGCGACGGCGCTCAAGGTGCTGACCGTCGGTGTTCCGTCGGGCTTGCAGGGGATGTTGTTCAGCGTATCGAATATGATCGTGCAGTCGGCGGTCAACAGCTTTGGCCCAGTGACCATCACAGCCGCGTCGATCGAAACAAATCTGCACGGCTTTGTTTACACGACCACCAATGCGATCGCCAATGCGACGATGACCGTTGCCGGACAGAACGTAGGTGCGCGGAAATACCGCCGCCTGATGCCGACCCTACTCAATGGGTATTTGATCATCCTGTTGCTGGGGGGCATTTTGGCTGCGGGATTGTTTGTGTTCTTCGAGCCGCTCGCGGGGCTGTATATGAACGAGGCGACGAGCAACCGCGAAGCGATCTTTGAGGTGTTGAGGGTCGCGGCGATTTGTCGTATACTGTTTATGCCCCTCTGCGGGCTGATGGACTGCGGCGCGTTAACCTTGCGCGGGATGGGGCATAGCATCTTGAGTATGGTGATCTCGCTTATCGGCGCGTGCGGCCTGCGTGTTCTGTGGGTCTATACAGTCTTTGCGCTGTTTCATGAGCAGTGGGTGCTGTTTGCCGGCTACCCGATCAGCTGGGCGGTCACCGCCGCTGTGCTGTTCGTTTGTGTGTGGCGGGTGATCCGCTCACTTATCCGAAAAGCGGAAACGGTAACCGCTGAACAGCCGTCTGCGGTATAAGCGATAAACCCCCTCGACCAAGCGGTCGAGGGGGTTACTCTGTGTATAATCTTTATAATTTCTACAAATTGTTTATTCTGCAATATCCTTGATATAGCAACGGCGGCGTTTGTGCTGCTCTTTATCAAACAGTTTCCATTGGGCGAGGATCTTACTGTTGGTCTCCAGCATCGGTCCTGTTTCCGCGTAGCGGATGCCCATCTTCCGCGCACCCTTCATCATCTCGTCGAGGATGATGGCGTTGAGCCCCGCACCCTGCAGATCGGGGCGCACCGCGATGAGGAAGAGGTCGACGGTGTCGTTCTTCATCAGTGCGCGCAACACGCCGACCCACCCGAAGGGGAGAAAGCGACCGCGTGAGCGTTGCATTGCCGCCGCCATCGAGGGGGCGCAGACACCGAGCGCGACCATCTCGCCCTGTTCGTCCTGCACGAAGCAGGTCGTTTTGGGAGAGAGCAGCGGCAGAAACTTGTTCGAATATTTCTTGACCTGTTTGTCGCTAAGCTCCACCGCGCTGTACAGCGGGGCGTAGGCCTTGTTGACCAGTTCAAACGCCTTAGGCACGATCGGGATGTAATCGAGGTGGGTACGTACCTTGACGACGTGCAATTTGTGACGGCGCTTGACATGCTCGGCGATGCGGTGCAGTTTCTTAGCAATGTCACTGTCCGGCTCAGGCGCGTGCAGTTTGTATTCGATCCAGTCGGTGTCCTTGCGGTAGCCGAGCCGCATAAGGTGATCGTTGTAGTAGGGGTGATTGTAGTAGGTGATGAACATACTGCGCTGGTCGAAGCCCTCGACGAGCATCCCCTCGCGGTCCATATCGCACCAGCCGAGCGGACCGTGTACTTGTGTGCATCCCTTTTGCACCGCCCATGCCTCTACCGTCGCAAACAACGCGTCGGACACCGCGGGGTCGTCGATAAAGTCCACCTGCGTGAAGCGCAACCGGTTAGTATCCCAGGTGGCGTTGGATTTGTGGCTGAGAATGGCACCGATGCGTCCGACGATCTCGCCGTCGCGTTCGGCGATCCAACAGCGGGATTCGCAATAGTCGAAGGCAGGGTTTTTCTTTTTATTCCAGTCTTCGAGGTCGTCCCCGTACATCGCGGGGACAAAACAAGGAGCATCCTTGTATAATTGATTGGGGTAGTCGACGAAGCGACGCAGGTCGCGCTTGGTTGTCACCTCGCGCACGGTGACGGTTGCCGTTGTCGGGCGGGTCGCTTGTGCAGTAGGCATAGTTTACACTCCCTCTCTGTCGGTCACGTCGATTGCCGCAGACGTCGCCGACAAGGGATATTTTACTCTAATTTGTGCTGTTTGTCAATGTTTCGCGGCGCATCCAGTGAGGAGAAGCCGCTGCCGAGCACCTCGTCGGCGGCGAGCAGCAGTATAAACGCCTCAGGATCGGCGGCGGACACGACCTGCTTGAGCTCGAACAGTTCGGTGCGGCGCACAGCGCAGAGGATGACCCTCTGCGGGGCGTTTGTGAAGCCGCCGACGCCGGTCAGCAGCGTCACGCCGCGTCCGAGCTCGTTGAGGATGCGGCGGGTGATATCCGCGTGGCGTTGGCTGATGATGAGTGCGGTCTTGCCTCGCCGACCGCCATAGACAAGGCGGTCGGTGAGCAGAGAGGCGACATAGACAAGCAGGATCGCGTAGAGCGGGCTTTCCAGCTCGCCGTAAACCACTGCGGAGAGGGCGATGACCGCGCCGTCGAGCAACAGAATAAGCCTGCCGATCGGCACATTCGGCCAGCGGCGTTCAAGCAGGCGGGCGACCACCTCGGCACCACCGGTTGTCGCCCCGCGCGAGAGGATGAGTCCAAGCCCCGTCCCCGTAAGCACGCCGCCGAAGAGTGCCGCAAGCAGGCGGTCGCCCGTAAAAGGCGGCAGGATGACCGCCATCGTGTCGATGATCACCGAGGACAGCGCAAGCCCGAGCAGAGTGCGGGCGGCAAACCCCCGCCCGAGCCGCCACCACGCGATCAGGATGAGCGGGATGTTTGCCGCGACGCTCAGCGCGCCGATCGGTGTCCCCCACAGAAAGTTCGCGAGGGTGGCAAGCCCGGTCACTCCGCCGGGGGCGATGTCGTTCGGCGCGGAAAAGAGTGCCACCGACAGCCCGAAGCACACGCCGCCCGCGGCAATAACCATGACATCCGCCGCTACGCGGCGGACCGTTAACGGTTGGTTCATTCGCACACCCCCTTTTTATACAGTTTGCCCGCGGATGGTTAAAAAATCCGCGCAAAAACGTCTCGCTAAAAAGCGGCATATACGACAGAATGAACGAATATATTAAAACACACTTGACAAAATAACAAAAACGATATAAAATGCAATTAAACTTATAAAAAACGCCAAAAATATAATTAAACAAGCGAAAAACCACATAACATTATTGAAATAACGCAAAAACGAGGTGGTTGGATGGTTTATACTGTGTTGTCCCACGCGTATTATGAAGATGCGCAGGAATATGAAAGGTTGTATGAGCGCCGCTTCAATGGGGAGGCTACGACACATCTGCCGTTCAAAATACACGAAAACGAGGCGTTTTATTGCTTATGCTCCGAAATTTTTGAGGCACAGGTCGCTATTATGCAGACGGATAAGAAGGTGCGGGAGATCTGCCGCACCCTGCCGGCGGTCGCGCTGGAGCAATTTGCCAAACGCAGTCTGATCGAAGAGATCGTGCTGACCAATAATATCGAAGGGGTACACAGCACGCGGCGGGAGATCGACGGCGTGCTTAAGAGCCTACGCGAGGGCGGTCCGAAAAAGCGGTTTTCCGGTCTGGTGAACAAATACCATATGCTGGATAAGGATGAGATCCCGCTGCAGACCTGTGAGGATGTGCGCAAGATCTACGATGAGCTTGTGCTCAGCGAGGTGGCAGAGGACGATAAGGATAATGTGCCGGACGGATACTTGTTCCGCAAGGATATGGCCGAGGTCACCACCGCGACGGGCAAGGTTATTCACCACGGCGTTTATCCCGAGGCGAAGATCATCGAGAATATGAATGCGGCACTGCGTATCCTCAACGACAGTACGATACCGGATATTATTCGCATTTCCATTTTTCACTATCTGTTCGGCTACATTCATCCGTTTTATGACGGCAACGGGCGGACCTCGCGGTTTATCAGCAGTTATTTGTTGGCAAATTCTCTGGAGTTTCTGATTGGCTATCGGCTGTCATATACCATCAAAGAAAAGATCAACGAATATTACAAGGCGTTTCAGCTGTGTAACGATGAAAAGTCGCGCGGGGATATTACCCCGTTTATCATCGTGTTTATGCAGATCATTCGTGAGTCTATGGAAAATTTGTACGCCGCGCTGCGCAAGCGTCTGGCGGGCTTGGGCAGCTATTGGCAGCGCATTGAAAAGCTGGAGGGCGTTGCCGGTGATGAGGGGATCGGTCAGTTCTGCTATGTGTTGCTGCAGGCGCGGCTTTTCTCGGAACACGGTATTACCAAGCAGGAGCTGCAAAAGGAACTGGATATCAGCCCTTGTACGGTGGATAAACGATTGCGGTATATTGAGCAGCTGGGGCATTTGAACAGACGGCGCATCGGTCGGATGTACTATTACGATTTTGCGATCGAAAATCTGCCGGAAGAAATGACCGACTAAAAAAGGAACGGAGACCTCGTCTCCGTTCCTTTTTTTATCTTATTCTTCCACGCAGAGTGCGAACAGCTCGCGCACGCGGTCGAGACGGTCGGATAAATATAACCAACCGAACAGGGTCTCCAGACCTGTGGCGTTGTGGTAGTCCGCGCCCGAGCGGGCGGTGTGAGCGTTGCGCCCGCGCTTAAACACCGCCGTTTCTTCTTCGGAGAGGATGGGCAGCAGCCGCGCGATGGCGGCGGCCTGCGCCTCGGCGCGTACCTCGGCGACCGCCAGACGGTGCAGGTCGTTGACGGGGCGATTGGCCAGCGAGAGCAGACGCTCCCGCACCATCAGGCTGTACACGCCGTCGCCGACAAAGGCGAGCGCGAGCGGACTGAGGGTGTGGATGTCCACCTCTTTGGGATATAAACGTTCCATCTTGTTTCCCTGCCTTTAATTGACAAACTCAAATTCGAGATCGTAGATGCTGACGGTGTCGCCCTCCTGGACGCCCGCCTCGCGCAGCGCGTCGATGACGCCCGTGCCTTGCAACAGGCGCTCGAAGTATTGCAGGCCTTCGTCGTCGGCAAAGTTGATGCCGCGCAGAATGTTGAGCAGCCACTGTGCCTCGACGAAAAATACGCCGTCGCGGTTCGTAATGTTGACACCGCGGTTTTCGATCGCGTCGACGTCGGGGAGCACCTCCGCCTCTGCTTCAAAGCGGCGGATGGGGGGGAGCTGACCGAGCAGGATGCCGAGGCGTCGTACCAACTCGTCGGTGCCGTGGGCGATGGGAGCCATCAGCGGGAAGTATTCGTACCCGCGCTGTTTCATCGCCGCCTCGAATGCGGCGAGCTGCTCGTCGGTTGCGAGGTCGCATTTGTTGCCTGCGACGATCATCGGACGCTGTGCCAGTTCGGGGTTGAATTTTTCCAGTTCCTCGTTGATGGTGTCAAAGTCCGCGAGCGGGTCGCGTCCTTCGCTGCCTGCCACGTCCACGATGTGCACCAACAGGCGGCAACGCTCGACGTGCCGCAAAAACTCGTGTCCGAGACCGACCCCCTCGCTTGCGCCTTCGATGACGCCGGGGATGTCCGCCATCACGAAAGCGTTGCCGATCGGCGGGCGTACCACGCCGAGCACGGGGGTGATGGTGGTGAAATGGTAGTTGGCGATCTGCGGTTTTGCTTCGCTGACGACCGAGATGAGGGAGGATTTCCCTACGTTCGGGAAGCCAACCAGTCCCACGTCCGCGAGCAGCTTGAGCTCCAGACGGATCTCTTTTTGTTCACCGGGGATGCCGGGCTTGGAAAAGCGAGGCACCTGACGGGTGGCGGTGGCGAAATGGCGGTTGCCCCAGCCCCCGCGCCCGCCGCGCGCCGCGACAAATGGCTCGTCCGACGAGATGTCCGCCATCAGGCGACCTGTCTCATTGTCGTACACCAGCGTGCCGCGCGGCACTTTGATGACACAGTCCTCGCCGTTGCGGCCCGAACAGCGGTTGGTGCCGCCGTTCTCGCCATGGGTGGCGGCGTATTTTCGCTGATAGCGGAAGTCGGACAGCGTGTTCATCCCGTCGTCGGCGACGAACAGGACACTGCCGCCCTTGCCGCCGTCGCCGCCGTCGGGTCCGCCTGCCGCGACGAATTTTTCGCGGTGGAAGGCGACAGCGCCGTCGCCGCCGTTGCCGGCTTTGATCTTAATAATGGCTTTATCGACGAACATCGGGTTTTCCCCCTTTCCGGATGGTAGACGTTAGATGTTGAGTGGATATAACAGCACGAAAAAATCCCCGCCGTGGAACACAGCGGGGATCATCGCATTACTGCTTCTCGTAAACGCTGACGCGCTTGCGATCCTTGCCCATACGCTCGAACCGCACCACACCGTCCGCCAGAGCGAACAGGGTGTCATCGGAACCGATGCCCACGTTCGTGCCGGGGTGGATGTGAGTGCCACGCTGACGAACCAGGATGTTGCCGGCCAGAACGAACTGACCGTCGGCACGCTTCACGCCGAGGCGCTTGGACTCGGAGTCACGGCCGTTCTTGGTGGAGCCAACGCCCTTTTTGTGGGCGAACAGCTGGATGTTCAGTTTCAACATAGGAATTACACCTCCGTATTCATTAGGTGTACCCGCGTGGGGTACTGTTCTTCGAGTGCCTGCAGATGGAGTCGGAAGCCGCCCAGAATGCTCTGGCAAGCATCGACGCGATCGGTGACGGTTAGATCCATCAGCCCCTCGTCCACGGTGATGTCCGCGGGCGCGGTGAGGATCTCGGTGATGGTGTTGGCGGTCATATAGGCGGCGGACGAAACCGCGGCGCATACAATGTCCTGCCCCATCTCACCGTCGGCGTGACCGGTGATGCGAAAGCCGCACAGCTGATCGTGTGCCGCTTTGAAGCTCACCCGAATCATGATCAGGCGTTGATGGTGTCGATCTGCACCTTGGTGTAGGGCTGACGGTGACCGAGCTTGCGGGCACTGCCCTTCTTGGGCTTGTAGGTGAAGACCGTGATCTTCTTACCCTTGCCGTTCTTCAGCACGTGAGCGGTGACAGAGGCACCCTCAACATAGGGAGCGCCGACCTTCAGCGCGGCATCATCGTGCAGGGCGATCACCTTGTCGAAGGTGACGGAGGCTTCTTCGGCAGCGTCCAGCTTCTCAATGTACAGAGTGTCACCATTCTGCACCTTGTACTGCTTGCCGCCGGTTTCGATAATAGCGTACATAGGCGTACCAACCTTTTCTTTAGACTCGCTGTTTGCGGGCGGACACGGGGTCACTTTTCGCGGAAAACCGCGCCCGAGACATGCGGCATCGGCCATTATAGCACGGATGTGGTTCTTTGTCAACCCTTTTTTGCGATTTTATACGGCGGCGAAAAAGAGGGGAATTTTACCCGCAAAAATGTATTGAAAAACCGTTGCCACCGTCGAAAAACGTGGTATAATGGAGGAAATAAACGAGGCGGTATATGACGCTATATATAAAAGGAATGATTGGATGAAATTAAAACACGCCCGCCGCGGCGGCAACAAGCTGTTTATCGGGCTGATTGTGCTGCTGGTGCTCGCCTTGCTGTTTGTCGGCTGTATGCTGTGGCTGTTGCTCGCGCCGCCTGCTGAGCCTGCCGACGGCACCCCCGTCAGCAGTGCGCCCGCCACCACCACGACCACCACGGCGACAACCACCGTGACCACCACGACGACAACCACCGTGACCACCACGACGACCGGTTCGCTCGCGGACGGCGAACTGCTGCAGTACGACACGACGGGTCACTATGTGCAAAAATCGGCGACCGACTGGCGGCTCATTCTCGTCAATGACTGGAATCCCATTGACGCGGATTACGAGAGCGATGTGACGATGGCGCAGGTCGGCAGTCAAAAGGTGGACTCCCGCATCCTCGAGGATCTCAACGCGATGCTCGTCGCGGGCAAGGAATACGGCATCGGTGTGCAGTCGGGCTACCGCCCGTATGAGCACCAGAGCAGCCTTTACTGGCGCAAGGTGAACGAATACAAAGTCCTCGGCTACGACAACACCGCCGCCCAGCAGGCGGCGGGCAAGGTCGTCAAGCGCCCCGGCTACAGCGAGCATAACTGCGGACTGGCGGTCGATCTCGGCGGCAGCGGCAATTTCAAGCTCGAGGCGGATTTTGCGGAAACGCCCGCGTACAAATGGCTGATAGAGAACTGTGCGGATTACGGGTTTATCCTGCGCTTCCCCGAGGGGAAGGAGGACATTACCGGCGTGGTGTATGAGGCGTGGCACTTCCGCTATGTCGGCAAGGATGCCGCCGAATATATTATGAAAAATGCCCTTTGTCTCGAGGAATATCTCGAGCAGAAGGGACTGCAAAACGAGTAAATTCGAAAAAAATTATTGACAAATAGCAAGAATTTTCATAATATGGATGCAGAGGATGCATCGCCACCCTCGCTAAACTACGTTCCGCCGCTGTCCCGGCGGTCGGAATTGCGGAAGGATGAATGGGTTCTATGGTATTAGAGAAGATTAAAGAGATTCTGAGTGCGCAGTTTGAGGTTGACGCCGATACCATCACGGCGGAGACCGACATCGTTGACGATCTGGGTGCCGATTCTCTCGACCTGGTGGATATGCTGATGTCCCTCGAGGACGAATTTAACATCGGCGAGGTGCCGGACGAGATGATCGAGAAGATCCGTACCGTTGGTCAGCTCGTGATCTACATCGAGGAGAACATGTAATTTTCTCGGGAACACCGAGCATAAGGGGCAGAGGGTACTCTGCCCCTTTTTGTTCGAGGTGGGTTTTGGTTATTGAAGGTGTGATGATATGGCGATTGAGATCGTGCCGATGGCGGAGGCACATATTGCGGCGATCGCGGCGCTCGAGGAGCAGTGCTTCTCGACTCCGTGGTCGGCGGCGGCGCTGACGGAAGAGTTGAATAACCCCTGCGCGGTGTTCCGCACCGCGGTGGATGCCGACGGGCGGGTGCTCGGTTACGCGGGTATGCACCACGTCGGCGACGAGGGCTATATCGACAACGTCGCGGTCGACCCCGCCGCGCGGCGGCAGGGGGTTGCCGGCGCGCTGATGGCGGCGCTGGAGCGCTACGGGCGCGAGAACGCGCTATACCGCTTGACGCTGGAGGTGCGCGCGTCCAACGCCGCCGCGATCGCGCTGTATGCGGGTGCGGGGTATGTGTGCGACGGCGTGCGCCCGAATTTCTACCGCAAGCCGACCGAGGACGCCGCGATTTATTCGCTGGTTTTGTGAGCGCGCGAAAACACCACCGGCTCCCTCGTCAGAGGGGGCGATAAACCCTATCAAGGAAGTGCTTATCTATGCTTATATTAGGAATTGAATCATCCTGCGATGAGACTGCGGCTTCGGTCGTGGCGGACGGGCGGCGGGTGCTGTCGAACGTCGTTGCATCGCAGGTCGAGGAGCATCGCCTCTACGGCGGTGTCGTGCCGGAGATCGCGGGTCGCCGCCACGCGGAGGCGATCAGCGGCGTCGTGCGCCGTGCGCTGGACGAGGCTGGGGTGACGCTTGACGATATCGACGGCATCGCCGTCACCTACGCGCCGGGGCTGATCGGTGCACTGCTCGTCGGCGTGAGTTTCGCGAAAGGGCTTGCTCTCTCCACGGGTAAGCCGCTTATCCCCGTACACCATCTGCGCTCGCACATCGCGTCAAATTATCTCGCTTATCCCGACCTCAAACCGCCGTTTTTGTGTCTGGTGGTGTCGGGTGGGCACAGCCACATTGTAAAAGTGGACAGTTTTACGCGCTTTGAGGTCATCGGACGTACCCGCGACGATGCCGCGGGCGAATGCTACGACAAAGCCGCTCGCGCGATGGGGATGCCCTATCCCGGCGGCGTGGCGCTCGACCGCCTTGCTGAGGAGGGTGATGACCGCGCTTATGCGCTACCGCGCCCCCACGTCGAGGGCAGTCGATACGATTTCAGCTTTTCGGGGCTGAAGACCGCGGTGCTCAACCGCCTGCACAACGCCGCGCAGAAGGGCGAGGACGTGAACAAGGCCGACCTGTGCGCGTCGTTCCGCCGCACCGTGACCGAGATGCTGGTCGGGAATACGATGCTTGCCGCCGAGGATCTCGGCGCACACACGATCGTGCTCGCGGGCGGCGTCGCCGCCAACGCGGGACTGCGCCGCGGGATGCAGGCCGCCTGCGCCGAGCGGGGGTACGGACTGTATCTGCCGCCCTTGTCGCTGTGCGGCGATAACGGCGCGATGGTCGCCGCGCAGGGGTATTACGAGCTGCTCGCGGGTAACACCGCGGGCGCGGACCTCAACGCCGTCGCGAGCCTGCCCATTACGGCGGATAATCGGTAAAAAGATGGTTATTCTTCTCTTCCCGGCAGCCAATCCATACTCACATTCAGCGCTTTAGATAAAATGAAAACTTCTTTGTCGATGACACGGCGTTGTTGCCGTTCTAAACGGGACAGAGAAGAAACACTCGTTTGCACGTTTAAATCGTTCAATTTGCGGAGAAGATCCTTTCTTGTTAGTTTTTGTTTGGTTCTTGCGAGCTTTACGCGTGGGCCAATTAGGTTCTTCGGCCGATTAAATTGTTTGCTTTGTTTCATTTTATCACCTCAGAAAAACGTTACAGAGTAAAAAGCAAGGGATCGCTCTGCAGATAACTATACCGCAAACAACTTTTTGTTTATATAACCAAAAGTGGTTGCAAAAATGGTTACAAAAAAGGAACGCTCAGCCGAGCGTTCCTTTTTTGCGTTTTGTATACCAAAATGGGTTTGTAGGGGACGGCGTCCTCGACGTCCCGTCCCGATTTGCACAAACCTTTGCGGGCGGGGAGACCCCGCCCCTACGATCCTGTTTTCGTTTATGCGATGTAGGGGACGGGTTTCCCGTCCCGTGTTGGTTTACAGCATCTCCTTACGGAATCCATCCGGCCACAGGGTGAGCAGGTGGTCGAAGCCTGCTTGTTTGATCAGCTCCACCGCGAGCGGGAACGCGCAGTCGATGGTATCGACCGCGTGGGTATCCGCGCCGAGGATGACCTCGCCGCCCATCTCGCGTAAGCCCCGCAGCAGGAAATCGGCGGGGTAGGGGCGATCGCGCCACTTGCGGGAGATGGCGCCCGTGTTCACCTCGACGACGGGGCAGACCTTGACCACGCGCTCCAGCGCGTCGAGTGCGATCTTCTGATATTCGGGGTCGTCCTCGTCCATGAGGCTGAATTTCGTAATGACGTCGAAATGCCCGACGATGGTGGGCTTGCAGCGCGCGATGTGCTTAACGACGGTGTCAAAATACGCCTGCGCGAACGCGAGCTTGTCGCCGCCGAACTCAGTATTGATGCAGTCGAGTTGAATATCCCGCGCGTGGTCGATGGCGTAGACCTTGTAATTATACATAAGATAATGCACCGAGCCGAGGTAATAGTCAAGCTCCTTTGCAAAGGTCATATCCGAGTCGTAGTCGAGCTCCAGCCCGCGCATAATGGTGATCTGATCGGCGTATTGTTCCTTGAGGCGGTTTAATTCCGCGAGATAGGCGGGATATTGCTCCATTTTCATACAATAGGACTGGTCGCAGGGGGTGTCGCTGTGGTCGGAGAAGCCGATGGCGGGCATCCCGAGCGCGATCGCCGCCTTGACCATCTCCTCGGGCGTGTTTTTACCGTCGGAGAAGTTGGTGTGGGTGTGATAACCGCAGTAGTTCATCATAAGGACCTCCCATAGGAGTGATTTGCCAAAATCATAGCACATTCTGCCGCATTTGACAAGATGCCGCTGTAATCTTTTCTTTACATTTTATGCGGAAGGTGTTATACTGACCGATGGATTTTTGAGGAGCGTGAATATGTTGAAGGACTTTTACTTACAGCCGAAGCTCATTTCGGCAATGAAGACCTATTCCAAGGCGCAGTTTGCCAAGGATCTCGTGGCGGGTCTCATCGTGGCGATCATCGCCCTGCCGCTGTCCATTGCGCTGGCGCTCGCCTCGGGCGTCGAGCCTGCCTGCGGTATCTACACCGCCATTGCGGCTGGTTTCGTGGTGTCGCTGCTCGGCGGCAGCCGCGTGCAAATCGCGGGTCCGACCGCCGCGTTCGCGACTGTCGTCGCGGGCATCGTCGCGACGCAGGGGATGGACGGGCTGTTCCTTGCCACCGTGATGGCGGGTGTATTGCTCATCCTGATGGGTGTGCTGAAACTAGGCTCGCTCATCCGCTTCATCCCGCACACCATCACGACGGGCTTTACCGCGGGCATCGCGGTGACTATCCTCGTCGGGCAGATCAAGGATTTCCTCGGACTGACCTACGCCGCGGGGATCAAGCCCATCGAGACCGTCGAGAAGATCGA
The DNA here is from genome assembly GCA_964629445.1 of uncultured Ruminococcus sp. Taxonomy (GTDB): domain Bacteria; phylum Bacillota; class Clostridia; order Oscillospirales; family Acutalibacteraceae; genus UBA5905. The sequence continues at coordinate 74,487 of CAZVSE010000003.1, forward strand.
GGCAAACGTCGCCGCCATCGGCACGTTCAGTTGGCAGGCGCTCGTTGTGGGTGTCGTGTGCCTCGCGATCCTTATCGTCTACCCGAAATTTGAGAGGCGCGTGCCGCCGTCCCTCATCGCGGTGGTGGTCGGCGCGCTGATGGTCGCGTTCATTCCCTCATTCGATACAGGGGTGTACACCATCGGCGACCTCTACACCATCCCTGCGGGCTTGCCGACCGTGGATTTTGCGGGGATGGACTTTGGCATCGATAAAATTCTTGCCGTGCTGCCCAATGCCGTCACCATCGCCCTGCTCGCGGGCATCGAGTCGCTGCTCTCCTGCGTGGTCGCGGACGGGATGGTGGAGGATAAGCACAATTCCAACGCCGAGCTGGTCGCGCAGGGCGTGGGCAACATCGCCTCGGTGCTGTTCGGCGGCATCCCCGCCACGGGTGCGATCGCCCGCACCGCTGCGAACGTGAAGAACGGCGGGCGCACCCCCGTCGCGGGGATGGTGCACGCGGTGGTGCTGTTGTTGGTGCTGTTGGTGCTGATGCCGTATGCCGCGCTCATCCCGATGCCCGCCATTGCGGCGATCCTGTTTGTCGTCGCCTACAATATGAGCGAGTGGCGCGGGTTTGTGAAGATCGTGAAGACCTGCCCGTGGTATGACACCCTCGTGCTGGTGTTGACCTTTGTGCTGACGGTGGTGTTCGATCTGGTGGTCGCCATCGTCGCGGGGATGGTGCTCGTCGGGGTCATTGCGCTGGTGAAGAAGGTTACTGCGCGGAAAACCGCCTAAATTTATCAAATTTTTAACAAATAGGTATTGCAAAACTTGACGCTTTGCGGTTATAATGGTAATTGTGAAGAAACGGTATTTTATATTGTTTCACCGAACGGCGGTCGCACGCCGCCATATGGCGAAAGGAGAATGTCAACTATGACCAACAACAAATCTGTTCTGGCTTGGCTGGACGAAATGAAAGCTCTGCTCACCCCCGACAGCATCGTGTGGGTGGACGGCTCTGACGAGCAGCGCGATGAGTTGCGCCGTGTAGCCGTGGAGTGTGGCGAGCTTGAGAAGCTCAACGAGGAGAAGCTCCCCGGTTGCTATCTGCACCGCACCAATCCCAACGACGTGGCGCGCGTCGAGGATCGCACCTTTATCTGCACCTCCACCAAGGAGATGGCGGGTCCCACCAACAACTGGTGCGACCCCAAGGAGATGTACGAGAAGCTGTACAACATCGCTCGCGGCAGTTACAAGGGTCGCACGATGTATATCATCCCCTATTCGATGGGTCCGATCGGCTCCCCGCTCGCCAAGATCGGCGTGGAGATCACCGACTCGGTGTATGTCGTGCTGAATATGCTCATTATGACCCGCGTCAGCACCAAGGTGTGGGACGTGCTCGGTGACAGCAACGACTGGGTGCGCGGTCTGCACTCTCGTTGCGATGTTGACCCCGAGAAGCGGTATATCTGCCACTTCCCTGAGGACAACACCATCATCTCGGTCAACTCCGGCTACGGCGGCAACGTGCTGCTCGGCAAGAAGTGCTTTGCCCTGCGTATCGCGTCCTTCCAGGGCTGGAAAGAGGGCTGGATGGCGGAGCATATGCTCATCCTCGGTCTGCAGAACCCGAAGGGCGAGGTACACTATATTGCCGCCGCGTTCCCCTCTGCCTGCGGCAAGACCAACCTCGCGATGCTGATCCCGCCCGAGTACCTGCGTAAGAAGGGCTACAAGGTGTGGACCGTCGGCGATGATATCGCGTGGATGCGCATCGGTGAGGATGGTCGTCTGTACGCCATCAACCCCGAGAACGGCTTCTTCGGCGTTGCCCCCGGCACGAACGAGCACTCCAACTTCAACGCCCTCGAGTCCACCAAGAAGAATACCATCTTCACCAACGTGGCTCTGGATCTCAACGACAACACCGTGTGGTGGGAGGGTCTGAACAAGAACCTGCCTGAGAACGCGCTGGATTGGAAGGGCAATCCTTGGGATCCCGCGAAGTTCAACAAGGCGGACAAGACCACCTGTGCCGCTCACCCCAACTCCCGCTTCACCGCTCCCGCTGAGAACTGCCCCTGCATCTCTGATGAGTTCAACAAGGGCGCGGGCGTGCCGATCTCCGCGATCGTGTTCGGCGGTCGCCGCGCGAAGTGCGCGCCGCTGGTGTACCAGTCCCGTGACTGGGAGAACGGTGTGTTCATCGGCTCTGCGATGGCGTCCGAGACCACCGCTGCCGCCGCAGGCGCGGTCGGCGTTGTGCGTCGTGACCCGATGGCGATGCTGCCCTTCTGTGGCTATCATATGGGTGACTATTTCCGTCACTGGCTCGAGATGGGCAAGAAGCTCGGCGACAAGGCGCCCAAGATCTTCAACGTCAACTGGTTCCGCACCGACGACGAGGGCAACTTCATTTGGCCCGGCTTCGGTGACAATATGCGTGTGCTGAACTGGATCATCGACCGCTGCGAGGGCAAGGCGACCGCGAGCGAGACCGCGATCGGCTACGTGCCGCAGCCCGAGGATATCGACCTGACCGACCTCGATATGGATCTGGATACTCTCAAAGAGATCCTCACCGTTGACAAGGCCGTGTGGGAGAAGGAAGCCGCGGAGATCGAGGAGCACTATAAGAAGTTCGGCGATCATCTGCCCGCCGAGCTGCGCGCTCAGCTTGACACGCTCAAGGCGAACCTGAAATAAGATACCGCAATCCCATCCCCCGACACCTCGGTGTCGGGGGATTTTTGTTGAAATCCTCGCAAGTTTATGCTATACTGAAAATACGCATAGGAGTTCATCGGTGTCGTATTGATCGTGTCCGTCGCCTGCCGCAAGATCAGCGTCAAGGCGAGGGCGTAAAGTGCGTACATCGGCATATACTAAACCGAGAGAGGAGGGCGCGATATGGCTGTGCGCCTTAACGAGGACAAGGAGGTTGTCCGTCAGATCAAGGAAGGGTTAAAAGCCAAGGGCGGTTATTGCCCCTGCCGATTATCCAAGACAGAGGAGTTCAAGTGCATCTGCAAGGAGTTTCGCGAGCAGATCGCCGACCCCGACTTTGAGGGCTATTGTCACTGTATGCTATATTATAAATCAAAGGATTAAGAGAGGAGAATACGCAATGGCGGTTATTTCCATCACAAAAGATAATTTCATCTCTGCGGTGCTGGAGAGCGAAAAGCCCGTGCTGTTGGATTTTTACGCAACGTGGTGCGGCCCGTGCCGTATGGTGTCGCCGCTTGTCGATGAGATCGCCGAGGAGCACCCGGAGTATACCGTCGGCAAGATCGACGTGGACGCCGAGGGCGAGCTGGCTCAGCAGTTCGGCATCGTCAGCATCCCGACGCTTGTCGCGGTGAAGGGCGGCAAGGTCGTGCGGCAGACCGTCGGCTACGCGCCGAAGGAAGATCTGCTCGCGATGATGGAATAAGAGGATGCGTCCCCGATGCCGCGGCATCGGGGATCGGCATTGATGGCGAAAAAGATTGACCAACGCCCGATTTCGGGGTATACTGTTGGTAACGTTTTTCAAAGGAGATCGCTATGCCGCAGCTATTCAATTCCCGCGACATCGCTTACCGCGACCCGTTTGGCGCGGTGGCGGAGAATACAACCGTCTTTTTTCGCGTGTGTGTACCTCGCGAGTGGGGGTGCCACGGTGCGTTTTTGCTCGTGCAGCCCGAGGCGCAGCCTCGTCAGGATATCGGGATGTTCTGGGCGGGGATGGCGGACGACACTCACGAGTGGTGGGATGTCCGTTTTACCCCCGCACAGGCGGGCATTTATTGGTACGCGTTCCGTTTGGAATTGGCGCTCGGCACGGGATGGCTTACGCGCCAGCCCGACGGCACCGCTGCCTATTCCCATACCCAGCCCTCCCCGATGTGGCAGCTGACTTGCTACGAGGCAGACTTCACCACACCCGACTGGCTCGCGGGAGGGATATTATATCAGATCTTTCCTGACCGTTTCGCCGCGTCAGGCAAGGCAAAGCGCGGAGTACCGACAGACCGTGTGATCCACCGCGATTGGGACGAGCCCGTCGCGTGGGAGCCTGACGCGCAGGGGCGCATCCGCAACAACGACTATTTCGGCGGCGACCTCAAGGGCGTCACGCAGAAACTCGACTATCTGCGTTCGCTTGGCGTTACCTGTCTCTATCTCAACCCCATCTTCGAGTCCCATTCCAACCATCGCTATGACACCGCGGACTATTCCCGCGTCGATGCGATGCTCGGGGGTGAGCGCGACCTGCGCACCCTCGCCCGCGAGGCGAAAAAGCGCGGGATGCGGTTGTTGCTCGACGGCGTGTTCAGCCACACGGGCGCGGACAGCGTGTATTTTAACCGCGAGGGGCGCTACGACACCGTCGGCGCGTACAATTCGCCTGTGTCGCCCTATTCGTCGTGGTACCGTTTTCGCTCGTGGCCGCGGGACTACGCCTCGTGGTGGGGGTTTGAGACCCTGCCTGAGGTGGAGGAGCTTGCCCCCGACTTTATGGACTACATCAACGGTGAGGACGGTATCGTCGCGCGCTGGTTGAACGCGGGCGTGGCGGGCTGGCGACTGGATGTTGCGGATGAGCTGCCCGACGGATTCCTCGACGCCCTGCGCGCGCGGGTGAAGGCGACCGACCCCGACGCGCTGGTGCTCGGCGAGGTGTGGGAGGACGCGAGCAACAAAGAGAGCTACGGTCACCGCCGCCGCTATCTGCTCGGGCAGCAGCTCGACAGCGTCATGAACTACCCGTTTCGTCAGGCGATATTGCTGTTCCTGCTGCAGGGCGGGCAGAAGGAATTTTTCAACTGTATTCTCTCGGTGGTGGAAAACTATCCGCCGCAGGTGCTTCGTCTGTTGATGAACCACATCGGCACGCACGACACCGAGCGTATCCTTACTCTGCTCGGCGGTGAGCCGAGCCGCGGTCGCGACCGTCGCTGGCAGGCGGCACAGCGGCTGACGGATGAGCAGCGCGCGCTGGGTCTGCGCCGTCTGCGGCTCGCGACACTGCTGCAGTTCGCCCTGCCGGGTGTGCCCTGCATCTACTACGGCGACGAGGCGGGGATGGAGGGGTATAAAGACCCCTTCAATCGCGGCACCTACCCGTGGGGACGGGAGGACACCGCCCTGCTGAGTTGGTATCGCCGTCTCGGTGCGTGCCGCCGCGCCTGCCCGGCGCTCGTCGAGGGAGAGATCTCTCCCGTTGTCACTGAACACGAGGATGTGGTGTGCTTTGTCCGGCGCGGCGGGGGAGACGCTCTGCTTGTGGCGGTCAACCGCTCCGATCGCGAACAGCGCGTGGCGCTGTCGGCGGAGTTTTCGCTCGGTGAGGTCGTCGTCGGCGACGGTCGCCGCGAGGGGAACGTGCTTGTTCTCCCACCGCTGTCGGGCGTTTGGCTGACGGCTTAGGGTAGGTGAGATATCCGCACCCGCCTCAATATGGCATATTTCGCTGCTTTTTGCACGCGGCGTTTTGGGTGACATGATGAAAACGCCCGAATAAAGCAAAAATGTCCGAAAAACCATTTCTTTTTTGTTAACGAAATGGTAATATAAAGACAGCAGAAACCCAGCAAATAAAACAGGGGGAAATTGTATGCGTAAATGGTTAGCACTTTTATTGGCCGCTTTGATGCTGTGCTCGTTAGTTGCTTGCGGAGGCGACGGCGATGTCAGCGACGAGCTTGTATCGGAGAGTCGTGAGCCTGTTTCCGTCGGCGAGTCGGACACCACCACGACCACCCGTTCCGTGGTGACGGACTCGGAGAAGCCCGTCACCTACAACACGGCGATCGTGTATAACGAGAAGCACAGCAGCTACGATGCTGAGGCGGAGAAGATGCGGCTGTCGATCGTCAACAGCGAGAGCGTTGTCGGTCCGTCGGAGATCGGCAAGACCTATTACATCTCCCCCAAGGGTGATGATACGAACGACGGTCTGTCACCCGCGACCGCGTGGCGCACGTTGGACAACCTGCAGTTGACAGGGAGGTTCTCCACCTGCGACGTCGTGCTGTTTGAGCGCGGTGCGGTGTATCGCGGGCATATCCCGATGGTGAGCGGGGTAAGCTACGGCGCTTACGGTGTCGGCGCGAAGCCTGCCATCTACGGCAGTCCGCGCAACTATGCAGATCCGTCTCTGTGGGAGAAGACCGAGCGCGAGCACGTATGGAAGCTGGATGTCGGCGTTGACCTGAACGACATCGGCAACATCGTGTTTGACCACGGCAAGGTGTGCGCGTCCGACGGCAAACGGATCGAAAACAAACTGACAACGGACTTTCAGTTCTATCACGACACGGAGCGCGGGTATGTGTACCTTTATCTGTCGGAGGGCAACCCCGGCGAGTTGTATGGTGACATCGAAGTCTGCTCTAAGAAGCATATTATGGGTCCGTTGATACGGGGCGGAAAGCTGACGAATATCACCATCGACAACCTGTGCATCAAATACGGCGGCGCACACGGTATTGTGTTCGGTGTCGCGGAAAACATCACCATCACCAACTGCGAGGTGGGTTATATTGGCGGCAGTATGATGAACGCGGATGTGCGCTACGGCAACGGCATCGAGTTTAACTCCCACGTGACGAACGCGCGGGTGGAGAGCAACTGGGTCTACCAGTGCTTTGATGCAGGTTATACGAACCAGGGGCAGGGTGCGAAGCATACCGATCTTCTCGTCAAGGATAATCTCATCGAGTATTGCAATTATAATATTGAGATCTACGGCTCATATGTGGACAAAGACGGAACGATCAAGGGGCTTCTCAAAAATTGCCTGTACGAGGGGAACGTGCTGCGTTTCGCGGGCTACGGTTTCGGCACCAACAACCGCATCGGCTCGAATGACAGTGCCGTCGCGGCGATCTGCTATTGGCGGCGTGTCATTCCGAGCGAGAACGTCGTCATCCGCGACAACGTCCTCGACACCTCTTATCGTTTCCTGTTGGTGTCCGCGTATGTTAATGATCAGCACGAGATGGCACCGATTGTCAAGGGCAACACCTGGATCCAGCACGACGGACCCAAGTCGGCGGTCGCGTTGCAGGTGGACACCGATGTCAGCGGATGGTATAATCATCAACAATATGAGCTGCCGTCTGACGGCATCGCTGAGATGAAGGAGAGTGTCGCGAAGGTCGACACCGCCCCTCTTAAGGTGCAGTACGAGGGCTAATAAATTGATCTGAAAGCCGCGGTTTTCTCCGCGGCTTTTATTATATATAAGGAATAGAATAATCCGTCGAGCACAGTCGAAATTTTCGTCAAAGACACCACAAGGTATAGTATGGCAAAAAGGGGACAAACTACCAAATACAGGGGCTCGAAAAAACCTTGAAAAATTTTGCAAAAATTCGCGAAAAAAGTGTTGACAAAAGGGTTTAGACGTGGTATCATAGCAAAGC
>CAZVSE010000004.1:0-68619 GCA_964629445.1 uncultured Ruminococcus sp.
CTGCCAGACCGATGGTGGTGGTGGTCTTACCCTCGCCCGCGGGGGTGGGGGTGATCGCCGTCACCAGCACAAGCTTACCGTCGGGACGGTCGGTCTCCTTGAGCAGTGCGGGGTCGATCTTCGCCTTGTACTTACCGTACTGCTCAATGTATTTCTCATCCACATGTGCCGCCTGGGCAATTTCAGTAATAGGCTTCATCTGACAGCTCTGGGCAATCTCAATATCGGATAAATACGCCATAATTACCACTCCTTATTTGAAATAGCGGACCGCCGCTTCGAACATACGGATGTCGTAGTTGCCGGGGACATTCTTGTACAGGCCGTCGCCGATACGCTCGCTGTGACCCATCTTACCGAACACGCGACCGTCAGGCGAGGTGATACCCTCGATGGCGAACAGCGAGCCGTTGGGATTAAAGTCGATATCGGCGGTTGCGTTGCCATCCAGATCCACATACTGCGTGGCGATCTGCCCGTTCTCCGCGAGCTTCAACGCCAGTTCGGGCGAGGCGAGGAACTTGCCCTCACCGTGGGAGATCGGCACGTTCACGATGTCGCCCACATTCATCAGGCTCAGCCAAGGAGACTTCGTCGAGGCGATGCGGGTGTGAACGATGCGGCTCTGGTGGCGCGCGATGTTATTAAAGGTCAGGGTCGGGCAGTTTTCGTCCGTATCGACGATCTTGCCGTAGGGCACCAGACCGAGCTTAATAAGCGCCTGGAAGCCGTTGCAGATACCGCACATTAAGCCGTCGCGGTTGTCCAGCAGGTCGGTGACCGCCTCTTTGACCGCCGCGTTGCGGAAGAAGGCGGTGATGAACTTCGCCGAGCCGTCGGGCTCGTCGCCGCCGGAGAAGCCGCCGGGGATGAAGATCATCTGTGCGTCCTTCACCTTATCGGAGAAAGCCGCTACGCTGTCCGCCACCGCGTCGGCGGTGAGGTTGCGGATGACAAAGATCTCCGCTTCGGCACCCGCACGCTCCACCGCACGGGCAGAATCGTACTCACAGTTGGTGCCGGGGAACACGGGAATCAGCACGCGGGGCTTTGCCACCTTGATGGCGGGTGCCAATGCGCACTTGCCCTCATAAGAGAAGGTGGGAATGGATGCGGTATCCTCTTTTGCCTTGGTGGGATAGACATCCTCGAGAGTGGCGGTGTTGAGCGCGTACAGCTCGTCGATGGTGGCGGTATCCCCCTCCAGGGCGATCACACCGTTATCGGTGGTGATACCCAACTTCAGCACGCCGGGCAGGGCAGCCTCCTCGGTCAGCTCGGCAACGATGAAATCGCCGAACGGCAGGTGCCAGTTGCCCCCCAGATTTGCCTCGGAAGCGAAACCGATATGGTTGCCGAAGGACATCTTCATAATCGCCTCGCCCACACCGTTCTCCACCGCCCAAGCAGCCTTGACCTTGCCCTGTTGACACAGGTCGTGGAAAGTCTCCCACGCCGCTTTGATGCTGTCGGCAGACTCGTCGGCAGGACCAAAGGCATAGACAGGGTGACCCGCTTCTTTAAACTCAGGGGTGATGACACCATTCTTGTTAATGGGCGCGATGGCGAAGGAGATCAGCGTCGGCGGCACATCCTTGTCGAGGAAGGTGCCGGACATCGAGTCCTTACCGCCGATGGCGGCGGCACCCAGCTCCAACTGCGCATCCAGAGCGCCCAACAACGCGGCAAAGGGCTTGCCCCAACGGGCAGGCTCGTTTTTCAGCTTCTCAAAGAACTCCTGCAGGGTTAAGTACGCCAGTTTGTAGTCACAGCCCGCGGCGACCAGCTTCGCCACAGAGGAGTAGATGGCGGCGTGCGCGCCGGTGTAGGGGTCCACCGACAGATGATCGGGATCACAGCCCCAACTGAACACGCTTGCCTGATCGGTCTGCTCACCCGGCAGGGTGGGCAGTACGGCTGCCATCGACTGGGCGGGGGTCAGCTGTCGCTTACCGCCGAAGGGCATCGTCACGCTGCCCGCGCCGATGGTGGAGTCAAATCGCTCCACAAGGCCGCGTTGGCTGGCGGTCTTGAGATCCGCCGCCATCTCACGCAGAGAACCGTACAAGGGCTTACTCAGCACGGACAGATCTTTTTTCGTAACCTCAACAGCGGCGTGCTTGACCGCGCCGTTGGTGTCGAGAAACGCGCGGGACAGATCAGCGATGGTCTGCCCCTTCCAGTTCATCACCATGCGCGCTTCGTCGGTCACCACCGCCACGCGGTAGGCTTCCAGATTTTCCTTCTCGGCGAAGGCGATAAAGCGGTCGGCATCCTCGGCGGCGACCACCACCGCCATACGCTCCTGCGATTCGGAGATGGCGATCTCCGTGCCGTCCAGACCGTCGTATTTCTTACGCACTGCATCGAGGTCGATACGCAGTCCCGGAGCGAGCTCGCCGATCGCGACCGATACGCCGCCCGCGCCGAAGTCGTTGCACCGCTTGATCAGGCGGGTGACCTCGGGGTTGCGGAACAAACGCTGGATCTTACGCTCCTCGGGAGCGTTACCCTTCTGTACCTCGGATGCCATCGTGGTCAGGGATTTCAAATTATGGCTCTTGGAAGAGCCGGTGGCACCGCCGATGCCGTCGCGACCGGTACGGCCACCGAGCAGCACCACCACGTCGCCCGCGGCAGGGCGCTCACGGCGCACGTTATACGCGGGAGCGGCGGCCACGACCGCGCCGCACTCCAGACGCTTCGCGACATAGCCCTCGTGGTACATCTCCGCCACGTGACCGGTCGCCAGACCAATCTGATTGCCGTAAGAGGAATAACCTGCCGCCGCCGTCTGGCAGATCTTGCGTTGGGGCAACTTGCCGGGCAGGGTCTCCGCCATCGTCTTGCGAGGATCACCCGCACCGGTGACGCGCATCGCCTGATGCACGTAGGCGCGTCCCGACAACGGGTCGCGGATACAACCGCCGATGCAGGTCGCCGCGCCGCCGAAAGGCTCGATCTCGGTGGGGTGGTTGTGGGTCTCGTTCTTGAACATCAAAAGCCAATCCTGCTCCTCGCCATCCACCGTCGCCGTCAAATGAATAGAGCAAGCGTTGATCTCCTCGGACTCGTCCAGTTCGGGGGTCAGACCCCGCTTTTTGAGCACCTTGGTGGCGATGGTGGCGATATCCATCAGCGTCTGCGGACGAGCCGCCGCCTTTTCCTCACCGTACACCTCCACGCGAGCGGCTAAGTACCGATCGTAGGCGGCCTGCACAGCGGGGTCATCGATACGAACATTCTCAAAATGGGTGGAGAAAGTTGTATGACGGCAGTGGTCGGACCAGTAGGTGTCCACCACGCGGATCTCGGTGATGGTGGGGTCACGTCCCTCCTCATCACGGAAATACGCCTGCAGGAATTTGAGGTCGTCCAGATCCATCGCGAGCCCCAGATCATCCAACAACTCGGACAGCGCGCTCTCGTCCATCGCGATAAAACCCGTGACAGTCGCCACCGCACTCGGCAGAGCGTACTCCGTCACGAGAGTCTCAGGCTTCTCAAAGCCCGCCTCGCGTGCTTCCACAGGGTTGATGACATACTTCTTGATCTCCGCGACCTGCGCGTCGGTCAGCGCACCGTAAAGGGCATAGATCTTCGCAGTACGGATGAGCGGACGCTCGCCCTGCGAGATGATCTGGATACACTGCGCCGCGGAATCCGCACGCTGATCAAACTGACCGGGGAGATATTCCACCGCAAACGCGGTCGCATCACCGAGGTCGAGCTCGCCGTAAACGATGTCGAGCTGGGGCTCGGAAAACACCGTGCCCTTGGCGTAGTCAAACAACTCCTCGGCAATATTCTCGGCGTCGTAGCGATTGATCACCCGCACATCCGTCAGTGTGGTGATGCCCAAAAGCGTGCGAGCATCCGACAGAAGAGCCTTTGCCTCGTTGGCAAGCTTCTGTTTCTTTTCAACAAATACTCTGTAAACCATCGTTCCCTTACCCTTTCGCTTTTAATGCCTTGGCGCCGATGTCGCGGCGATAATAGGCGTTATCAAACTGTACCTGCTCGGTGAGGCTGTATGCCTTCTCGATAGCGTCAGCAAGGGTGTCGGCGATTGCCGTCACACCAAGCACGCGTCCGCCGCTCGTGCAGAGGGTGTCGCCCTTAAGCTCCGCGCCCGCCACATACACGTGCGACGCGACCGCGGCAGGGACTGTAATGGCAAAGCCCTTGTCGTACGCCTGCGGGTAGCCCTTGGACGCCATAATGACACAGCAGGCACTGCCATCGCGAAATTTAACAGGAGTTTCGGCGAGGGTGCCGTCGGTGGTCGCCTGCATCACAGTGAGCAGATCGCTCTCGAGCAGGGGCAACACCACCTGCGTCTCGGGATCGCCGAAGCGGCAGTTGTATTCGATAACCTTGGGTCCGTTCTCAGTGAGCATCAGCCCGAAATACAGACAGCCTTTAAAAGGTCTGCCCTCGGCGTTCATCGCCTCGATCGTCGGCAGGAAGATGGTCTTCATACACTCCTCGGCGATCTCGTCGGTGTAGTAGGGATTGGGGGCGACGGTACCCATACCGCCGGTATTGAGCCCCGTGTCGTTGTCCCCCGCCCGTTTGTGATCCATCGAGGACACCATCGGGATGACGACCTTGCCGTCGGTGAAGGACAACACCGACACCTCGGGACCGGTGAGGAACTCCTCGATGACCACGTGGTCGCCGCTCGCACCAAACTGCTTATCCTGCATCATCGAGACGACCGCGGCTTTCGCTTCCGCGCGGGTCATCGCGATGATGACGCCCTTACCGAGCGCCAGACCATCCGCCTTGATGACCGTCGGGATGGGCGCGGTGTCGAGATAGGCAAGCGCCTTGTCGCAGTCGTCAAATACCTCATAGGCGGCTGTCGGGATGCCGTATTTCTTCATCAGGTTCTTGGAGAACACCTTACTGCCCTCGATGATGGCGGCGTTGGCGCGCGGACCGAAGCAAGGGATCCCCTTCTCCTCGAGCGCATCGACACAGCCGAGCACGAGCGGATCGTCGGGTGCGACGATGGCGTAGTCGATGCCATTTTCCACGGCAAACGCGGTGATCTTATCGATCTCTTTCGCGCCGATGGCAACGCAGGTCGCGTCCTGCGCAATGCCGCCGTTGCCCGGCAGAGCGAATATCTGCTCTACCTGCGGGTTTTCTTTGATCTTCTTGATGATGGCGTGCTCACGCCCGCCACCGCCGACAACCAGTATTTTCATCTTTATCCTCCTGTATGGGGGTGATATTTTTAATTAACCGTAGATCGGGAACTTTTCGCACAGCGCCTGCACCTCGGCAGACACACGCTCCTTGTTGCCCTCGAAATCGGTGATGATATCCTTGATCCAGCCGGCGATAAGCTTCATCTCCGGCTCCTTGAAACCACGAGTGGTCACCGCGGGAGTACCGATACGCACGCCGCTGGTGACAAACGGGCTCTGGGGATCGTTCGGGATAGTATTCTTGTTCGCGGTGATGTGCACCTCGTCGAGATAGTGCTCGAGCTCCTTGCCCGTCAGACCCGTATCGCGCAGGTCGAGCAGCATCAGGTGGTTATCCGTACCGTTCGACACGATGCGGATTCCCTGCTCCTTGAGCGCCTCACACAACGCCGTCGCGTTTTTCGCGACCTGCTGCTGATAGACCTTAAATTCATCAGTCAGCGCTTCACCGAGCGCCACCGCCTTAGCAGCAATGATGTGCATGAGCGGACCGCCCTGCGTGCCGGGGAACACTGCCTTGTCGATCTGCTTAGCAAGCGTCTCGCGACAGAGGATCATGCCGCCGCGCGGGCCGCGAAGGGTCTTGTGGGTGGTGGTGGTGACCACGTCGGCATACGGCACGGGCGAGGGATGCACGCCCGCGGCGACCAGACCCGCGATGTGCGCCATATCCACCATCAGAAAGCTACCGACTTCGTCGGCGATCTCACGGCAACGGGCGAAATCGATCGTGCGGGAATACGCGCTCGCACCAACGACGATCAGCTTCGGCTTGCACTCAAGGGCAATGCGGCGCATCTCGTCGTAGTCGATCATCTCGGTAACGTCATTAACGCCGTAAGGAACGATGTTAAAGTATTTACCCGAAATGTTGACGGGCGAACCATGGGACAGGTGACCGCCCTGCTGGAGGTTCATCCCCATCACGGTGTCGCCGGGGTTAAGCAGAGCGAAGAACACGGCGAGGTTGGCGTTCGCACCGCTGTGAGGCTGGACGTTCGCGTGCTCTGCGCCGAACAGCACCTTCGCACGCTCACGGGCGATGTCTTCGACAATATCCACACACTGGCAACCGCCGTAGTAACGCTTGCCGGGGTAGCCCTCGGCGTATTTGTTGGTCAGCACGCCGCCTGCGGCGAGCAACACCGCCTTGGAGACGATGTTCTCGGAAGCGATCAGTTCAATGTTGTGCTGCTGACGCTCAAGCTCGAGGTTGCAGGCATCCGCCACGGCGGGATCGTAGTTTTTCAGTTCATCAAAGAAGTTCATTGGAATTCTCCTTATTCGTGTTATGATCAGTGATGGAACAGGCGCATACCGGTGAAAGCCATCGCCATTCCGTATTTGTTGCAGCAATCGATGACCGCGTCGTCGCGGATGGAGCCGCCCGGCTCGGCGATGTACTTGACACCGCTCTTTTTGGCGCGCTCAATATTGTCGCTGAACGGGAAGAACGCATCGCTGCCGAGCGCCACTCCGTCGATGGTGTCAAGGTAGGCACGCTGCTCGGCGGCAGTGAAGGGCGCGGGCTGCTCAGTAAAGTATTTCTGCCAGTTACCGTCGGCGCAGACATCCTCTTCGTTCTGGTTAATATATCCATCAATAACATTGTCGCGATCGGGTCTGCCGAGGGTATCTTTAAAGGGCAGATTCAGCACCTTCTCGTGCTGGCGCAGGAACCAGGTGTCCGCCTTGGTACCCGCCAGACGGGTGCAGTGGATACGCGACTGCTGTCCCGCACCAACGCCGATCGCCTGCCCGTCCACCGCGTAACACACGGAGTTGGACTGGGTGTATTTGAGCGTGATGAGCGCGATGATGAGGTCGCGCACAGCGCTCTCGGGCAGATCCTTGTTGTCGGTGACAATGTTGGAAAGCAGTTCACGGTTGATCTCAAAATTGTTACGCCCCTGCTCGAAAGTGATGCCGAACACCTGCTTGCGTTCGATCTCCTCAGGCACGTAATCGGGGGCGATCTTCACGATGTTGTAGGAACCTTTGCGCTTGGATTTGAGGATCTCAAGCGCCTCAGGCTCATAACCGGGGGCAATGACGCCATCGGAGACCTCGCGCTGGATCAGCCGCGCGGTGGTAACGTCGCACACATCCGACAGCGCGACCCAGTCACCGAACGAGCACATACGGTCGGTGCCGCGCGCACGCGCATAGGCGCAGGCGAGCGGAGACTCATCGAGCCCCTTGATGTCATCGACAAAGCACGCCTTTTTGAGCGTGTCGGACAGCGGCACACCCACCGCCGCGGAGGTCGGGCTGACGTGCTTAAAGGACGTTACCGCAGGCAGACCGAGGGCCTCTTTCAGCTCCTTGACCAGCTGCCAGCTGTTAAAAGCATCGAGGAAGTTGATGTAGCCGGGGCGACCGTTAAGGATCTCAATCGGCAAATCACTGCCGTCGTTCATAAAGATCTTAGAGGGTTTCTGGTTGGGGTTACAGCCATATTTCAGTTCAAACTCTTTCATTACGGTCACTCCTTACTGGTTTTTGTTGACGATGCGGGTCTCGGTCTCGCCGGTGGCGATATCGATCGTCCGCACGAACAGCGACACCTTGTTGTCCTCATTGAGGTTCGTCCAGATGAGGTCGGTCAATGCATCGATGTCCATAGCGGGCAGCTCCAGCGTCTTCGGCTCGCCCTCGAAGGACGGCAGCGGATCGCCGTCGCCGTTGTAAGTATGGATGAATTTTGCCTTACCCGCGATGGGGTTGGAATAGGCATAGGTGAAACGCTCGCAGGAGGAGTCGTCCCCCTCGGCGCTCTTGAGGATGGACATTGCAAAATGCATCCCGTCGTTCTCGCGGCGGATGATGCCCGAAATGCGGGGGGTGAAGTTGGGCTTGTCGTCCTCAAACTCGCGGGTGCGCAGAGCCTGTTCGAAGGTCATCTGCTTATCCATCAGCTCATAGATGGTGTCGGTCTGATCACCGTTGGTGACGATGGTCTTGTTGCCGAGCACCCGCACGGGATAGTAGATGATAAGGTGGGGATCCACCATCTTGGACTCGTCAAACGCCTTAGTACGCATCGCGTCGCCCTCGGCAACGAACACGCGGTTGCGGCTGTTGACGCTGCGTCCCATAATGAAATAGGCGGTGACCGCCTTCTTGCCGTCGGCGGACTTGCCGATGATGATGCCTCTGCCATGGTAGGCGAGAGAATTCAGTTCCTGTTCGATGGTAGAGATCTTCATATCCTTCATCCTCATTTCTTAAACACTTTATGTAATGCTTTGTCTATAAGTTTACCCATTACGACGACCAACGCCATAGCCAGCAGAAAGAATATCATATCTGTTAGCCAAGAGATGGAAGTAAACAGGGCGGCCAACCATGTGGTTGCGAAGCAGGCAATGAAAATGGTGACCACATCCCGTAGGACGATACAGGGTTTCAGCTTAAAATTTTTCAGTTCGGCCCAAAATGTACCGCTTAACAACCTTCGATTAAGCCGTCTGCGTTCCCGTTCATTGTTCATACGGTCTTTTCCTCTGTCAAACGGGCCGAGACCATCTCAACAGCGGCGGGGAGCAGCTTCCATTCCGCTTGTTCCATCACCCGCTTCTGCAGGATCTCGGGAGTGTCCCCCGCTTCGACCTCGACCGCCTTTTGCAGGAGGATCTCGCCGCCGTCGGGGATCTCGTTGACGAAATGCACCGTCGCACCCGTGACCTTGACACCCTTCGCGAGCGCCGCCTCGTGTACGTGCAGACCGTAGAAGCCCTGCCCGCAGAAGGACGGGATGAGCGACGGATGCACATTGAGGATGCGGCGGTCATAGCGGCGGGTAAAATTCTCACTCAGAATGCTCATAAAGCCCGCGAGTACGATGAGATCAATGCCGTTCTCCTCGAGCGCGCCGATGATCGCCTGCTCGAACGCCTGCTGACTGCCGCATTCCTTCTTGAGAATGACCGCCGAGGGAATTCCTGCGTTCGCCGCGCGGGTAAGCGCATAGGCGTTCGCGTTGTTGGCAATAACGAGGCAGATCTCACCGCTGTGGATAATACCCGCGCCCTGCGCGTCGATAAGTGCCTGCAGGTTGGTGCCGCCGCCGGAAACCAGCACGGCGACTCTTGCTTTATTCCCGTTCATCCGTTTTCCCTCTTTATTCGATGATGATGGGGTTGTCGGAGGCGATGATCTCGCCGATGACATAGGCGTCGTCGCCGTGCTCACGCAGAATGGCGAGAGCAGTGTCAACGTCCTCCTTCGCCACCACGATACTCATACCGACACCCATATTGTAGGTGTTATACATATCGCGCTCGGGGATGTTGCCCCACTTGGCAATCAAGTCGAAGATCGGCAGCACGCGCACCGCGGACTTGTTGATCTTCGCGCCGAGTCCGTCGGGGATACTGCGCGGAATGTTCTCATAGAAGCCTCCGCCCGTGATATGGGAGATACCCTTGACCTTCACCTGCTCAAGCAGAGCGAGCACGGACTTTACATAAATACGGGTGGGGGTGAGCAATGCCTCGGCGATGGTACGACCGCCGAGCTCCTCGCGCACCTCGTACAGCGCGGGGTTGTTGTTGTCGATGTCGAACACTTTGCGGCAGAGCGAGAAGCCGTTGGAGTGGATACCCGTCGAGGGCAGAGCGATGACCACATCCCCCGCCGCCATCGTTTTGTTGTCGATGATCTTCGACTTATCCACAATACCGGTGCAGTAACCCGCGAGGTCATAATCCTCCTCAGGCATCAGACCGGGGTGCTCGGCGGTCTCGCCGCCGATGAGCGCCGCACCGGACTGCACACAGCCCTCCGCCACGCCGCCGACGATCTCGGCAATCTTCTCAGGGAAGTTCTTGCCGCAGGCGATGTAGTCGAGGAAAAACAGGGGCTTCGCGCCGCAGCAAATAATGTCGTTGACGCACATCGCGACCGCGTCAATGCCGATGGTGTCGTGCTTGTCCATCAAGATGGCAAGCTTCACCTTCGTGCCGCAACCGTCGGTACCGGACACCAGCACAGGCTCGGTGATACCGGTCAGATCAAGACCGAAACAACCGCCGAAGCCGCCGACATCGTCCAGACAGCCCGCGTTCTTGGTACGGTTGATATGTTTTTTCATCAGCTCGACCGACTTGTAGCCGGCGGTGATGTCTACGCCGGCAGCGGCATAGCTATCGGATTTGGAAATTTCGTGCATAATAGGGAACCCCTTTCGTTTCTGATCCGTTCTTTATTCTTTGCCGTTCCAGCAGTAAGTGCATAGCTCATCCTCCGGCAGACCGATGGCATGGATAACACCGTCGAGCGACTGGAAGTCCAGCGATGCGAAATTGAAGCGCTCGCAGATCGCGCGGCGCAAGTTCTTACCGCGCTCGGTGGTAGAATCGCTGTACTCATCGAGGTGGTTAAACCCCTCTTCTCCTTCCAGTTCCATCACCACCCGCCGCGCAATGAGATCCATCTCACTGCGGTTGCGAGAGAAGTTGAGAAATTTGCAGTTATACATAATGGGCGGGCAGGCGGAGCGCATATGGACCGCCTTGGCACCGTTCTCGTAAAGGAAATCCACCGTTTCTTTAAGTTGGGTGCCGCGCACGATGGAGTCGTCGACGAACAAGAGGTTCTTGCCTTTGATGAGATCGTGCACGGGAATCTGCTTCATCTTCGCGATGCGATTACGATCCGACTGCTTAGTCGGGGTGAAGCTGCGCGACCAGGTGGGCGTGTATTTGATGAACGCCCGCGCAAAGGGCACGCCACTCTTGTTGGCGTAGCCGATCGCGTGTGGTGTGCCGGAATCCGGCACACCGCCGACGTAGTCGAGCGCACCCACCAGACCGCTCTTCTTATCCTGCTCGGCGAGGATCGCACCGTTGCGGTAGCGCATCGTTTCGACGTTGATGCCCTCGTAGTCGGAGGTGGGATAGCCGTAATAGCTCCACAAGAAGGAGCAGATGCGCTTCTTCTTCCCCGGTGCGGCGAGCTGCCGCAGTCCGCCGACCGTCAATTCGACGATCTCACCCGGACCGAGTTCGCGTTCAGGCTCAAAGCCGAGCTTAAGCGCGGCAAAGGATTCGAGCGACACGCTGTAATCCTTTTCACGGCGACCGACCTGCAGCGGCAGGCGACCGAGCTTATCTCGTGCGACGATGATCGAGCCGTCCTGCCGCAGGATCAGCACCGCGGTGGTACCGTCAACAACCTCCTGCACGAAGCGGATGCCCTCGACGAAGTCGCTCTTCTCGTTGATGAGCGCCGCCACCAACTCGGTGGCATTCACCCGCCCGCCGGTCATCGCATCGAAATGCGTGCCGTATTGACCGAGATACTGGTCGATCAGCTCGTCGGCGTTGTTGATGACGCCAATGGTGCTGATGGCGTAGGTGCCCAGATGCGAGCGGATGAGCATCGGCTGGGGATCAGCGTCGCTGATACAGCCGATCGCCGATGTACCCTGCATCTCATCAAAAATCCCCGAGAACTTGGTGCGGAAGGGTGCATTCTCGATGTTGTGGATCTTACGCTGCAAGCCGATCTCGGGGTCATACGCCGCCAGACCCGCTCGCTTTGTCCCCATATGGGTGTGGTAGTCCACACCGAAGAACACATCCTCCATGCAATCCTGCTCGGAAACGATGCCAAAAAAGCCTCCCATGGTGTACTCCTCTCTACAGTAGGGATAAAAATAAGGAATTACGCGAAAAACAGTTTGTTGAGGGTCATCGGATCGACATACTCGCCGTTCTTGTACACACGCATATTGCCGGACGCGATCTCGTCAATGAGCATCACGTTGCCGTCGGGATCATAGCCGAACTCAAACTTGATGTCGTACATGTCCAGACCCTTCTCCTTGAGGTCGTCAGCAACGATCTTGGTGATCTTCTGGGTCATATCCTTGAGGTCGTCATACTGCCGGGCGGTCATCACGCCGAGATCGACCAGACCGTCTTTGGTGACCAACGGGTCGCCCTTCTCGTCGTTCTTAAAGGTGGTCTCGACATAGGCGGGCAGGTCCTGACCCTCCTCGCAGTAGTCGGAATAGCGACGATAGAAGGAGCCGACCGCCTTATAGCGACAGATAACCTCAAGGCCTTTGCCGAACACCTTCGCGGGCAGAACCTCCATCGTGGTGTCCGCGAGGTCGGCACTGACATAGTGGGTCAGAATGCCGGCGGCATTGATCTTCTCAAAGAAGTAGATGGACATACGCAGGTTGACATCACCCACGCCCTCGATGGTCAGACCGACGGAATTCTCACCGGGATCGAACACGCCGTCCTTACCGGTGCAGTCATCCTTAAATTTCAGCAGATAGTTGCCATTGTCCAATGCGAAGACATCCTTCGTCTTACCGGTATAAACAAGTTTCTTTTCCATAGTGATATTCTCCTTCACAAAATAAATTACAGATTATCCATAACAGACGCGTCCTTCGCCAGCACGGCGGCGGCATCAGCGGCCCGTTTGTTATCCAGTTTCTTCGCCAATTCGGCGTCCTCGACAGCGAGGATCTGCGCGGCAAGCAGAGCGGCGTTACCACCGCCGTTGATCGCGACGGTCGCGACGGGAATGCCCGTCGGCATCTGCACCGTCGCCAGCAACGCGTCCATCCCCTCTAAGTTCTGCGATGAGCAAGGGATGCCGATGACCGGCAGGGTGGTGTTCGCGGCGATAGCGCCCGCGAGATGCGCCGCCATACCCGCCGCGGCAATAAGCGCGCCGAAGCCGTTTGCCCGCGCGCCGCGGGCAAAGTCGCGCGCCTCGTCGGGGGTACGGTGCGCGGAATAAATATGCACCTCAAAGGGAATGTCCAGCGCCTTCAACATATCGGTCGCCTTGCGGATGATAGGCAGATCACTGTCGCTGCCCATAATGATACCAACTTTTTTCATAACATAGCCCTCCTAAGCGTGGCAGAAAAGCATCCCAATTTGCCACGTAAAATCAATAAGGGCGCACTTAACCCGTGAAGGTTAAATGCGCCCAGACGGTCGGCAAAAAAACAGGGGCAACTCCCCTGCAAGTTCCTTGCTCCTCTGCGGTGCTCCGCATTGATCCGTCAGTCACAAAGAACCTTGAAAATCCTCTTTGGAAATCCTTTTTTATTCTACCAAAAATTCGCGTTTTCGTCAAGCAAAACAAGGGAGTTTTTTTAATTTGTCTTAGTTTCACAATAAAGGCAGCGATAGACCTTGTTTTCCTTGTCAGTAAGCTGAAAAATGTGCGGCAGTTCCTGCTCGACCGAGGTGATGCAACGAGGGTTTTTGCACTTGATCACATTCGTCACCGTCTGCGGCATCGGGATGGTCTTTTTCTCCACCAGCGCACTGTCGCGGATGATATTCACCGTTGCCTCAGGGTCAACAAAACCGATAACATCGAGGTTGAGCGACACATCGGCGTCCACCTTGATGATATCCTTGCGCCCGATCTTCTTGCTGGACACGTTCTTGATGAGCGCGACCGAGCAGTCGAGCTTATCCAGCCCCAGCAGATAGTAGAGCTGCATCCCCTTGCCCGCAGCGATGTGATCGATGACGATGCCGTTTTTGATGCTGTCGATGTTCATACGCTCACCTCCAACAGTTTGAGGATCAATGCCATACGGATGAACTTGCCGTAGCGCGCCTGACGGAAGTAGGCGGCACGCGGGTCATTGTCCACCGCGGTGGCGATCTCGTTGACGCGGGGCAGCGGATGCAGTACCCGCATATCCTTGCGGGCAAGTTTCATCTTGTCCTCGGTGAGGATAAAGCTGTCTTTCAGTCGCAGATAGTCCTCTTCGTTGAAGAAGCGCTCCTTCTGCACGCGGGTCATATACAAGATATCGAGATCCCCCATAACCTCCTCGAGCGAATCGGTCTGGATATACTCGATACCCTTGTTTTTGATGTACTCCTGCTTGACAAAGCTCGGCAACTTGAGTTCATCGGGTGAGATGAGCACAAACTTCACCCCCGCATAGCGGGACATCGCCCCGATGAGCGAGTGGACGGTGCGCCCAAACTTCAAGTCACCGCACAGACCGATGGTAAGGTTATCAAACCGCCCGATCTCGTGACGGATGGTGAGAAGATCCGTCAGCGTCTGAGTGGGGTGATAATGTCCGCCGTCACCCGCGTTGATGATCGGCACGGACGAATGCGCCGACGCGACCAGCGGCGCGCCCTCCTTCGGGTGGCGCATCGCAATAATGTCGGCATAGCCGCTGCACACCGCGACGGTGTCGGCGATGCTCTCCCCCTTCGCCGCGGAACTGGACGCCGCCTCGGAGAAGCCGAGCACGTCGCCGCCAAGCGACAGCATCGCCGACTCAAAACTCAGACGCGTGCGCGTGGATGGCTCAAAAAACAGGGTAGCAAGAATTTTATGCTGACAGGCATCCTGATATTTCTGCGGATTGGCGATAATGTCATCGGCAACGTCGATGAGCTCTTCGATCTCCTCAACCGACAGATCCAGAATGTTGATCACATTTCTCATACCGCCGCTCCGTTCACCGCCAAATAGGCCTTGATGCGGTTGACATTTTCCGTGTTCTTTTCGTCCTCTTCGAGGTATTCGATGATATCATACACATCCACCACCGAATAGACGGGGAAGCCGAATTCTTCCTCCACCTCTGCCATAGCGGACTTTTCACCCTGCCCTTTTTCCTTGCGATCCACCATCACGAAGGTAGCGGCAACCTTAACACCCTCCAGAGAGGACAGGTTCGCCATACTCTCGCGAATAGCCGTGCCGGCGGTAATGACGTCTTCGACGATGACCACCTCTTGCCCGGCGTGCGGCACATACCCGACGAATATCCCGCCCTCGCCGTGGTCCTTTGCCTCTTTACGATTAAAGAAGAAGGGCACATCCAGCCCATTCTTGGACAAAGCCACAGCGGTGGACACCGCGATGGAAATACCCTTGTAGGCGGGACCGTACAGCACGGTGGCTTTGTTGCCCACTTTTTCGAAATACGCCTTGGCATAGAACTCGCCGAGCTTGGCGATCTGGTCGCCGGTCTTGATGTCACCGGCATTGATGAAATAGGGGATCTTGCGACCGGATTTGGCGGTGAAATCACCGAATTTCAGCACGCCCGCACCTTCCAGAAACTGAATAAACTCTCTCTTATAAGCTTCCATTGCGATATCCTCCCTTATATCTTAATCACAAAATTCCGCGACACAGCGCTCGTATGCGGCGACGGGATCCTCTGCAGCGGTGATAGGACGACCGACCACGATGTAATCCGAGCCGATCTCCTTTGCCTGTGCAGGGGTCATCACGCGCTTCTGATCGCCGATGTCACCATCCGCAAAGCGCACACCGGGGGTGACGGTCATAAAGTCCGCGCCGCAGGTGTCGTGTACCTTCTGCGCCTCAAGCGGCGAGCAGACGACGCCGTCCAGACCCGCTTTTTTGGCGTTTTGTGCGTAGTGCATAACCACCTTGTCGATCGGCTCGTGGATGAGCAGGTCGTTCTCCATACTCTCTTGATCGGTGGAGGTCAGCTGGGTCACCGCGATGAGCAAGGGGCGGGTGCCGTCGGGACGGGTCAGCCCCTCAATGGCGGCTTCCATCATCCGCACCGTGCCTGCGGCGTGCAGATTGCACATATCCACATCGAGGTTCGACAGCACGCTCATCGCCTTTTTCACGGTGTTGGGGATATCGTGCAGCTTGAGATCGAGGAAGATCTTGTGACCGCGCGCCTTGATCTGCTTGACGATACCGGGACCCGCGCCGTAAAACAGCTCCATACCGATCTTAACGAACGGCTTTTTGCCCTCGAACTTGTCAAGGAAATTCAGCACCTGCTCCTGACTCGCGAAATCGCACGCAATAATAACATCCTTACCCATTAATGTGCACCTCCGATAATGTCTTTGAGCGTTTTCACGCCATATTTTTCCATCACAGCGGGTAGCTGTTCAATGATCTTCTTACAAGCATAGGGGTCTACGAGGTTGGCAGCGCCCACCTCAACCGCGGTCGCGCCCGCGAGCATCATCTCGAGCACGTCCTCGGCACTCGACACGCCACCCATCCCGATGACGGGGATCGAGACCGCTTTTGACACTTGATACACCATCCTGAGCGCCACAGGGAAGATCGCACTGCCCGAGAAACCGCCCATCGTGTTGGCGATGATCGGCTTTTTGGTCTTTAGGCTGATGCGCATACCCAGCATCGTGTTGATCAGGCTGATCGCATCTGCGCCCGCCGCCTCGCACGCCCTTGCGATCGCGACAATGTCGGTGACGTTCGGCGACAGTTTGACAATGACAGGCTTTTTGGTGACCGCTTTGACGGCCTTGACCACCTCGGCGGCGCCGTTCGGATCGGTGCCGAAACTCATTCCGCCGCCGTGTACATTCGGACAGCTGATGTTGACCTCCAGCCAACCGACCTGCTCGCAGGCATCCAGCAGCTTGCTCGTTTCGGCATATTCCTCGACCGAAAAGCCGCCGATATTCGCCATGACTTTTTTGTCAAAGCATTTTGCCAGCTTCGGCAATTCCTCAGCAATGACCTTATCCACGCCGGGGTTCTGCAGACCGACGGCGTTGATCATCCCCGCGATGCATTCCGCAATGCGGGGGGTCGGGTTGCCGAAGCGCGGCTCGCGGGTCGTACCCTTGAAGGAGAAGGTACCGAGAATATTGATGTCGTACAGCTCCGCGAACTCATAACCGTAGCCGAAGGTGCCGCTCGCGGGGATGATGGGGTTATCCAGCTCCAGCCCGCACAGGTTGACACTTAACGCTCCCATAAGATCTCCTCCCTTTCCATAACCGGTCCTTCCTTGCAAATGCGCTTGTAGCCGGTGAGAGTCTTGCAGGAGCAGCCCATACACGCGCCGAAACCACAGCCCATACGCTCCTCAAAGCTGTACTGCCCGCTCGTCAAAGCCACCTTGTCGATGGCGCGGAACATCGGCTCGGGTCCGCAGGTGTAGAAATAGGTGTAGGTAAGCCCTGTCATCGCATCGGTAACAAAGCCTTTCATTCCGTAACTGCCATCGGCGGTGGTGACGATCGTATCGACGCCCAACGCCTGAAACTCCGCCTCGTAGAACACGTCGGCGGCGGAATTAAAGCCGAGAATGACCGTCGGCTTCTTCCCCTCGGCGAGCAACACCTTGCAGAGATTGAACATCGGCGGAACGCCGACACCGCCGCCGATCAGCAGGGGTTTATCTCCACTCTTAGCGACGTTAAAGCCATTGCCAAGTCCTGTTAAGGCATCTACCTTGTCACCTGCTTTCAGCCCACTCATCGCCTCGGTGCCGCCGCCCACCACCTTGTACAGCAAGGTGACGGTGTCGACGTCGTAGTCGCACACCGAGATCGGGCGGCGCAGATAGAAGCCGTCAAGCTGAATATTGATAAACTGACCGGGGGCGGTGATGGCAGAGGTGTCCCCTGCCATCACCATCTTGAACACATCGCGAGCGACCGGGTCATTGCTCACAACGGTGTAAACCACTTGTTTCAAAGGATATCCCTCTTTCCGTTTGACCGTTTATTTCGCATCGATGGTGGACACTTTATTGGTGATCTCCTCAAGAACATCCAGCACGATGCGCACGGTGTCGAGCGAGGAGAACAGCGTTACGCCGTTCTCTACCGCGCAACGGCGGATGGCAATACCGTCGTCGTAGTGGACACCCGACATAATCGCGCGGGTGTTGATGACGTAGCTGACGTAGCCCGCGCGGATAGACTCAAAGATCTCCTCACTGCCCTCAAGCAGCTTCTTGCGCACGCGGGTGCGGATGCCGTGCTCCTTGAGGAAGTTCGCTGTGCCGATGGTCGCCTCGATGTTGAAGCCCATATCGTAGAACCGACGGACGAGCGGCAGAGCCTCTTCCTTATCCTCGTCGGCGAGGGTGACGATGATGGTACCGTAATTCTGCAACGAGATACCGCCGGCGATGAGTGCCTTCTGCATCGCGCGATGCAGCTTGTCGTCGTAACCGATGGCTTCGCCCGTCGACTTCATCTCGGGGGACAGATAGGCATCCAGACCCTTGATCTTATTGAAGGAGAACACCGGCACCTTGACATAATAGCGGCTCTTCTCCTCAGGATAGAGCTTGAAGATACCCTGCTCCTTGAGAGATTTGCCGAGGATGACCTCGGTCGCGATATCCGCAAGGCTATAACCCGTCGCCTTGGACAGGAAGGGTACGGTGCGGGAGGAACGGGGATTGACCTCGATGATGAAGACATTATCGTCCTTGTCGACGATAAACTGGATGTTATACAGACCCACAATGCCGATGCCGAGACCTAACTTCTTCGCATACTGCAGGATGGTACCCTTGACCTTGTCCGAGATGGAGAAGGTGGGATACACACTGATGGAGTCGCCCGAGTGTACGCCTGTGCGCTCGACCAGCTCCATAATGCCGGGGACAAACACATCCTGCCCATCGCAGATGGCATCGACCTCGACCTCTTTACCCTGCAGGTACTTATCGACCAGCACGGGCTTGTCCTCGTCGATCTCCACCGCGGTCTTGAGGTAGTGGCGCAGGTCCTCGTCCTTGGCGACGATCTGCATCGCACGACCGCCGAGCACGAAGGAGGGACGCACCAACACGGGGTAGCCGATCTCGTTGGCGGCCTTGATGCCGTCCTCGATGTTGGTGACCGCCTTGCCCTTCGGCTGGGGAATGTCGAGCTCGCGCAGGATCTTCTCGAAGCTGTCGCGGTTCTCCGCGCGCTCGATGGCATCGCAGTCGGTGCCGACGATCTTCACGCCTCGCTTCATCAACGGCTCAGCGAGGTTGATCGCGGTCTGACCGCCGAGCGAGGCGATGACGCCCTCGGGCTGTTCGAAATCGAGGATCGCCATCACGTCCTCAGGCGTCAGCGGCTCAAAGTAGAGCTTGTCACCCGTGGTGTAGTCGGTGGAAACGGTCTCGGGGTTGTTGTTAATGATGATCGCCTCGTAGCCCGATTTTTTGATGGTCTGTACCGAGTGAACGGTGGAATAGTCAAACTCCACGCCCTGCCCGATGCGGATGGGACCCGCGCCGAGCACGACGATCTTACGCTTATCGGTCAGGCGGGAATCATTCTCACCCGTGTAAGAGGAGTAGAGGTAAGCGATATATTTGCCGGTGTGCATCGTGTCCACCATACGGAAAACGGGAGTGATACCCGCCGCCTTACGCTGATCGTACACCGCAAGCTCATCAGTCTCCCACAGACGGGCGATGACGGTGTCAGCGAAGCCCATCTGCTTGGCCGAGCGCAGCACTGCCTCGTCGCCGCGGTTGGCACGCAGGAGATCCTCCATCTCAACGATGCGCTTAATGCTGTCGAGGAACAAGGGGGTGATCATCGTTGCCTTATGCAGCTCCTCGGTGGTCATCCCCAGACGCACAAGTTGGGTGATGGCGTAGATATTGTCATCCTTACACTCGGCGATGTAATCGAGCAATTCTTCTTTTGTCTTGCCGTCGAACTTGGCGTGGTAGAAATGGTCCACCCCCGTCTCGAGCGAGCGCACCGACTTGAGGAAGCATTCGTCAAGGTTGGAGCCGATGCCCATCACCTCGCCTGTTGCCTTCATCTGGGTGCCGAGGGTGTTGGGCGCGGAGGTGAATTTGTCGAACGGGAATCGCGGGAACTTCGCGACAATATAGTCGAGACTCGGCTCGATCGCCGCCGTGCCGCCCGCCACGGGGATCTCATCGAGCGTCATACCGACCGCGATCTTAGCCGTCACGCGGGCGATGGGATAGCCGCTCGCCTTGGACGCCAGCGCAGAAGAGCGCCAGACGCGGGGATTGACCTCGATGAGGTAGTATTCACTGGTATAGGGATTGAGCGCGTACTGCACGTTACAGCCGCCCTCGATCTTGAGCTCACGGATGATCTTGATGGCGCTGTCATTGAGCATCTTCAGATCGTGATCGTTGAGCGACAGGATGGGCGCGACAACGATGGAGTCACCGGTGTGTACGCCGACGGGATCGACGTTCTCCATCCCGCAGATGGTGATGGCGTTGTCAGCGGAGTCGCGCATCACCTCAAACTCGATCTCTTTATAACCCTTGACCGACTTCTCGATCAGCACCTGATGCACAGGCGAGAGCTTAAACGCGTTCGCGCCGATCTCGTTGAGGTCTTCCTCGTTATAGGCAAAGCCGCCGCCCGTACCGCCGAGGGTGAACGCAGGACGCAGCACAACGGGATAGCCGATGCGCGCCGCCGCCTCGCGTGCCTCCTCGAGGCTGTAGGTGATCTCGGAGGGAATGACCGGTTCGCCGATCGCCTGACACATCTCCTTAAACATCTCGCGGTCCTCGGCGCGCTCGATGGACTCACTGCTCGTGCCGAGCAGCTCTACGCCGCACTCCTTGAGAATACCCTTCTTCTCGAGCTGCATCGCAAGATTAAGACCCGTCTGTCCGCCAATGCCGGGGACGATCGCATCGGGGCGCTCATAGCGCAGGATCTTCGCAATATATTCGAGCGTCAGCGGCTCCATATACACCTTGTCCGCAATGGACGTGTCGGTCATAATGGTCGCGGGGTTGGAGTTGCACAACACGACCTCATAGCCCTCTTCTCTGAGCGCCAAACACGCCTGCGTGCCAGCATAATCAAACTCCGCCGCCTGACCGATCACGATCGGACCGGAGCCGATGATCATAATCTTCTTCAAATCGTTTCTCTTCGCCATAATAATTGCCTCCTACTATATTACAAAGGATACACAACATTGCCGTTATGGACGGTCATCAGGCATCGGCCGTAGACCTCCCACCCCGCAAAAGGGGTCGCCCGTCCCATCGTGAGGAAGTCCTCAGGCTCGATGGTATAGGGCGAGGCGATCTCGAACACGGCGAAGTCATCGCCCGTGTCGATGCCAAAGCGCTTTTTCGGGTTTTCGCTCATCAATTGGACAAGCCTGTCGAGCGTAATGATGCCGGTCTTAACCAACTTCGTATATAACACAGGGAACGCGGTCTCAAGTCCCACGACCCCCATCGCGCTCTTTTCCAGTCCCCTTGCCTTTTCCTCAGCGCTGTGGGGCGCGTGGTCGGTGGCGATCATATCGATCGTACCGTCGCGGATGCCCTCGATGAGGGCTTCCCTATCGGCGCAACTGCGCAAGGGCGGGTTCATCTTAAATCGACCGTCCTCCTGCAGATCCTCATCGCACATCGTCAGATAGTGCGGGCCGGTCTCACAGGTGACATCCACCCCCTCGGCTTTCGCCCGTCGGATAAGGTCGACGCTCTCTTTTGTCGAGATGTGGCAGACGTGGTAAGCACAGCCGATCTCCCGGGCGAGCCGCAGATCGCGTTCGATCTGTCCCCACTCGCTCTCGCTGCATATCCCGCGATGTCCGTGAGCAGCGGCGTACGCGCCGTCGTGAATATATCCGCCGCGAAGCAGGTCGTTAACTTCACAGTGAGCAGCGACGATCTTACCGAAGCGTTTCGCCTCGGTCATCGCGCGGCGCATCATCTCGTCACTCTGCACCCCGCGCCCATCATCCGAGAACGCACACACCTTATCCGCGATCTCATCGAGCGCGGCGAGGATCTCGCCCCGTTCACCGACGGTGATCGCACCGTACGGGATCACGCGGATGCAGGCATCCCTCTCAATCGCGTCAAGCTGGACATCCAGATGCGCGGCACTGTCGGGGACAGGGTCGAGGTTCGGCATCGTGCACACCGCGGTAAAGCCGCCGCGTGCCGCCGCGCGCGAGCCGCTCGCCATCGTTTCTTTATACAAAAAGCCCGGCTCTCGGAAATGCACATGCACATCACAAAGGCCGGGTAAAATCACATATGAATTGGGAGAATGGGGCAGTAAGCCCTTGTCGGATAACATCGCCACTGCCTGCTCGCGGGTGATCTTTTGCATCGTCATTCTCTCCTCTCTTATTTGGTATAATTCTCTCATTCGGTGTAGATATACACGCCCGCCTCGCTGTCGATGTCGCCGAACAGCACACGGACGGTCTCATTCTTCGCGGTAGGAACATTCTTACCGACATAGTCAGGGCGCAAGGGCAGCTCGCGATGACCGCGGTCGATGAGCGCGACAAACTGCACCGCGCGAGGTCGTCCAAAGGTGAACACCGTCTCAAGTGCCGCGCGTGCGGTGCGACCGGTGTACAGCACGTCGTCAACGATGATGACCGTCTTGTCCTGTATCGGGCAGGGAATGAAGCTCTGTCCGGCATTCGCGCGCTTGTCCTCGTCGGTGAGATCATCGCGGTGGATAGTGACATCCAATTCACCGAGCGGCACACGCACATCGAAGAACCGCTCGATCTGGTCGCGCAGCATCGTCGCGAGCGGTACGCCGCGGCGTTTGACGCCGAAGATGCAGACATCCTCCAACCCCTGATTACGCTCGGAGATCTCGTGAGCAATGCGCCCGACGGCACGACCCATCGCCATCCCGTCCATAATTCTGGTTTTCGGCGTCAAGCGAACACCTCCCACACAACAAAAAAGATCCTGCCGTTTCCGGCAAGATCCTTGTTCATACACTAAGATCGCGGGCATACACCTATAGGTTGCCCACTTTGATCCTCTTATGCACAATCTTACCGGCATCTCTGTACCGATTTAAAAATTGTTTTTCGCTTGTCCTACTATACCACACGGAGAGAAAATTGTCAATGCGTGAATACAAAAAAGACGAAAAAATTTCACTGAAAAAGCGGCGGGATGACCCGCCGCTTTTTGGTTGGTTTTATCAAGTCATCTTTTCCTGCTTGACCTTGTGGTCAATGACGTGGCGGGAAGCAAGTTCTTTATGCACATCCTCGACGGTGATGCCCATCTCCACCATCAGCACCATCGCGTGATACGCGAGATCGGCGAGCTCGTAGATCGTCTCTGCCTTGTCCTCTGCCTTGCCCGCGATGATGACCTCAGTACACTCCTCACCCACCTTCTTGAGAATCTTGTCGATGCCCTTCTCAAACAAATAGGTGGTATACGAGCCCTCGGGCTTGTCGGCTTTACGCCCTTCGAGCAGCTCATACAGCCCCTGCAGGCTGAACGCCTGCCGCTCGTCGCTGTGCCACAATTCGTTAGTAAAGCAAGACTCCGTGCCGAGATGGCAGGCGGGTCCCTCCTTCTCCACCACCACAACGAGCGCGTCGCCATCGCAGTCGGCGGTGATGGACACGATGTGCTGGAGATTACCGCTGGTCTCGCCCTTTAGCCACAGCTCCTGCCGCGAACGGCTCCAGAAGCAGGTCAGCCCCTTCTCTATCGAGATCTGAAGGCTCTCTTTGTTCATATAAGCGACGGTGAGCACCTGCTTGGTGACCGCATCCACCACCACGGCGGGGATCAGCCCGTTCTTGTCAAATTTCAAATTGTTGATGTCGATCATAGTTACACCCTCATTATTATATCATTATTTTTCAGCTCTTGTTTGAGGTCGGGAATGGCGATCTCCCCAAAATGAAACACCGATGCCGCGAGCCCTGCGTCAATAGCGGGGATGGCGCGGAACAGGTCGACAAAATCCTGCATACTGCCCGCTCCGCCCGAAGCAATGACCGGCACGTTCACCGCGTCACACACCGCCCTGAGCATCTCGATGTCAAAGCCTTTCTTCACGCCGTCAGTGTCGATGGAATTGACCACGATCTCGCCCGCGCCCATTTCGACACAGCGTTTGATCCACGCGATCGCTTCCATCCCCGTGTCCTCGCGCCCGCCCTTGGCGAACACGCGAAATTTCCCGTCCACGCGCTTAATATCCGCACTCAGCACGACGCACTGGCTGCCGTATTTCTGTGCCGCCTCGCGCACAAGCGCGGGATTTCGGATCGCGCCCGAATTGACGCTGACCTTATCCGCGCCGCATTTGAGCACGCGGTCAAAGTCGTCGAGCGTGTTGATGCCGCCGCCGACCGTTAGCGGGATAAAGATCGTGCTCGCCACCTGACGCAGAATATCGGTGAACAAGCCCCGCCCCTCCGCAGACGCCGTGATGTCATAAAACACCAGCTCATCCGCACCGTTGCGGGAATAGTACGCCGCCAGTTCCACGGGCGAGGATACATCCGAAAGCCCTGTAAAGTTGACTCCCTTGACAACCCGTCCATCCTTAACGTCCAGACAGGGAATGATGCGTTTTGTAATCATCTTGCCACCTCGATCGCTTTACGCAGGTCGATCGCACCGATATAGTATGCCTTACCGATGATCGCACCGTACAAGTCCATCGCTCGCAGAGCGCGCACATCCTCCATCGAGGACACACCGCCCGAAGCGACGATGTTCATCGCATATTTTGCGGACAGTTCTCGATACAGTTCACGGTTCGCGCCCTTCATCGCGCCGTCCTTGGAGATGTCAGTGCAGATGATCGTCTTAACGCCGATCGACTGCATTTTATCCATAAATTGCTCGAGGGTGTAGGCGGATCTCTCCAACCAACCCTTGATCGCAACGAAGCCGTCCTTCACGTCCGCGCCGACGGCGATGTGTTCGCCGTATGCTTTTACCGCGGCGCGCAGAAACGCCTCGTCGGTCACCGCCGCCGTGCCGAGAATGACACGGTCGACCCCGACGGCAAGATAGTTCTCCACCGTCGCCATATCACGGACACCGCCGCCGATCTCGACCGAGAGCGAGGTCTCCTTCGCCACCCGCTCGACGATCGCGAGATTCGGCGTCGTGCCGTCCTTCGCGCCCTCAAGATCCACCATATGGATATGGGTCGCGCCCGCGGCTTCGAAATCCCGCGCTACCGCGACGGGATCATCGCTGTACACCGTCATATTCGCGTAATCGCCCTTAAACAGGCGCACCGCTTTTTGTTCCACCAGATCAATGGCAGGGAAAATAATCATACGCTCATTCCTCTTCTGTGATCGGGGTGACGACGGGGTTGCCCATCGCATCCACCAGCACCGTCAGTCCGCCGCTGTAGCCAGAGTGGACATAGAGATAGTTGACGCCCGTCTGCTTATCCACCAGCACATACTGCGACAGCGAAAACCCGCTCTGACTCTCTTTGACAACAAAACGCTTATCTTTTTTGGCTTTCATACACCTGTCTCCTCACAAAATGCGCGCAGGATATTCAGTCCCACGTCCCCGCTCTTTTCGGGGTGAAACTGACAACCCATCACATTGCCCTTGGCAACGGCGGCAGTCAGTTCTTTGCCGTATTCCGCCGTTGCGATGACGCTGTCGGCACAATCCGTCGCAAAATACGAATGGACGAAATACACGCAGTCGCCCTCTTTTAGGTAACGGAACAGGCGGTGGCTTTTATCGAAATGCAACTCGTTCCAGCCGATGTGCGGAATCTTCAGCTCGGCGGGGATGACCCCCTGCATCGGCACGACTGCGCCTTTCAGCAGACCAAGCCCATCGTGCTCGCCGAACTCATAGCTCTTCTCGAACAGCAGCTGCATTCCAAGGCAGATACCCATAATATCCTTGCCGCAAGCGACTTCCTCACGCAACACCTCGTCGAGCCCGCTGTCGCGCAGCTTCTTCGTCGCGTCGGCGAACGCGCCGACGCCCGGCAGGATAAGCTTATCCGCCCGACGGATCTCCTCTTTATCGGCGGTGATGACCACCTGCTGCCCGATATATTCGAGCGACGAGCGCAACGAGAACAGGTTGCCCACGCCATAATCCAAAATCGCTATCATTCGATCACACCCTTGGTCGACGGGATCTCATCGGCAAACTTTTCGTCGATCGCCACGGCTTTCGCCAGACTGCGGGCGACCGCCTTGAACGCACCCTCTAAAATGTGGTGCGAGTTCTCCCCCGCGAGCTGACGGATGTGCAGGGTCACGCCCGCATCCCGCGCAAAGGCATCGAAAAACTCTTTCCCGAGCTGGGTGTCAAAAGCGCCAACCTTCTCGGTCGGGAGCTGCAGGCTGTAATAACAGCCGCCGCGCCCTGAAATATCCACCGCCGCGAGGATGAGCGCCTCATCCATCGGCAGAGCGATATCCCCATAGCGCTGGATGCCGCGCTTGTCGTCGATGGCCTCAGCAAACGCCTTGCCCAGACAGATACCGATGTCCTCCACCGTATGATGGTCGTCAACATAGGTGTCCCCCGTGCAGGTGACCGACAGGTCAAACCGCCCGTGCCGTGCAAACAGCGTCAGCATATGATCGAGGAAGCCGCAGCCTGTCACACAGGCGGCAACGCCCGTGCCATCCAAATTTAAGGAAAGTGCGATGTCAGTCTCCGCGGTCTTACGATTAATTTGCGCTTTTCTCATACCTTATCCCTCCAAAATGCGTTCTATCGTATTGATCAGGATACGCATCTGCTCCATCGTGCCGATGGTGATGCGGTTATAATCCGCGATGCGTGCCTTGGTGAAGTGCCGCACGAGCACACCCCGCGCTTTAAGCTGTTCGTACAGTTCCTGCCCGCCGATGCGCTTGGATTTCGCAAAGACGAAGTTTGCCTTAGACTCGAGCACCGTAAAGCCGAGACGGGTAAGCTCACCCATCGTCCACGCGCGGTTGTCCGCAATGGTGCGGCAATTGTTCATATAATACTCGTTCTCGCACAGTGCGGCAAGTCCCGCCGCAGCGGTCAAGCGGTTGACGTTATAGGGATTGGTGGAATATTTCACCGTGTTGAGGTCGGCGATGAGTTTTTCATTGCCGATGCCAAAACCCAGACGCGCGCCCGCCATCGAACGGGATTTGGAGAAGGTCTGGGTGACGAGCAGATTCTCATACCGGTCCACCAGCGTCACCGCGCTGTCCGCGCCGAAATCCACATACGCTTCATCCACGATGACGACGTTATCGGGATTCGTGCGTAAGATCTCCTCAATTGCCGCCAACGTAAGACAAAGCCCCGTCGGCGCGTTGGGATTGGCGATGACGATCGTCCTGCCGATGCCGCAATAATCCCGATAGTCGAGGGAGAAATCCGCCTTTAGCGGGATCTCCTCAAACGGGATACGATTAAGATCGGCGAACACGGGATAAAACCCATAGGTGATGTCTGCGAACGCCAGCGGATGTGCCTCGTCGGCGAACGCCATAAAGGCAAAGTTGAGCACCTCATCCGAGCCGTTGGTCATGATGACCTGCTCGGGGCGCACCCCATAGACCTCGGCGAGTTTCACCCGCAGGGCGGTGCATTCAGGGTCGCAGTACAACTGTAAACGGTCGGACTCGTCCGCGACTGTCGCCTGAACACTGGGCGACGGCGGGTACGGCGACTCGTTGGTGTTGAGCTTCACATACTGCATATCACGGGGCTGTTCCCCCGGTGTATACGGCACAAGGCTTTGGTATTTTTCACTGAAAAATCGACTCATAACTTAATCCTCAAATCGCACAGTCGCGCTCTTAGCGTGAGCATCGAGCCCCTCCTGCCGCGCAAAATACGCCACCTTGTCGGCGACGGCGGCAAGCGCATGTGCGGTATAATATGTAAACTGGGATTTTTTGACAAAGTCGTCCACCGATAAGGGCGAGGAAAACCGCGCCGTGCCACTGGTGGGCAGGGTGTGGTTAGGACCTGCGAAATAGTCGCCGAGTGCCTCGGGACAATACTTACCCATAAAGATCGAGCCCGCGTGCTTGACCTTATCAAGATAATCAAAAGGGTTGTCCACGCACAGTTCCAGATGCTCGGGGGCAATCTCGTTGGCGATGTCGATAGCGAGCATCAGGTTGCCCTCGGCGACGATGATCTTGCCGTTTTTATCAATGGAGGTACGGGCGATCTCGCTGCGGGAAAGCAGCGGGATCTGCCGCTCCAGCTCCGCGCTCACCGCCTCGGCGAAGGCGCGACTGTCGGTGACCAACACCGCGCTCGCCATTCTGTCGTGCTCCGCCTGACTGAGCAGGTCGGCGGCAACGAACTTCGGGTTACAGGTGGCATCCGCCACCACCAGAATCTCACTCGGACCCGCGATCATATCGATCGACACTTTGCCAAACACCTGCTTCTTCGCCTCGGCGACATAGGCGTTACCGGGGCCGACGATCTTGTCCACCTTCGGCACGCTCTCGGTGCCGTAGGCGAGTGCCGCGACCGCCTGCGCGCCGCCGACCTTAAAGATGCGATCGACGCCCGCGATCTTCGCCGCGGCAAGGATGACTGGATCGACCTTTCCGTGCGCGTTCGGCGGGGTGACCATCACGATCTCGCGGCAACCCGCGATCTTCGCGGGGATGCTGTCCATCAGCACGGTCGACGGATACGCCGCCGTGCCGCCCGGGACATAAAGACCCACCTTCTCGATCGGGGTCACCTTCTGACCCGTGACAACGCCGTCCTTATCATTGATGATGAAGCTGTTTCTCACCTGTTTTTCGTGGAAAGCGCGGATGTTCGCCGCCGCCTCGCGCAGAATGTCGAGGAACTGCTCCTCCACCGCCGAAAACGCCTCGTCGAACTCCGCCGCCGTCACCTCGAGAGCGGCGAGCTCCGCGTGATCAAATTTGCGCGCGTAGTCCAACAGTGCCGCGTCACCGCGGTCGATGACGTCCGCGATGATGGCGGTGACCACGCCCTCAACGTTCGCGTCAATGTTCTCCCGCGCGAAGATCTCCTCGTTCGAAACCTCACCGTAGTTAAAAATCTTAATCATCGGTCTTTACCTGCTCCTTCAGTTCGCGCAAGATCTGCTCGATCTGCGCCGTCTTAAACTTAAATGCGGTCTTGTTGACGATAAGACGCGCGCTGATCGGCACGACCGTCTCCTTGACCTCAAGGTCATTCTCCTTGAGGGTCGTGCCTGTCTCAACAATATCAACAATGACATCCGACAGCCCGAGGATCGGCGCGATCTCGATCGAGCCGTTGAGCTTGATGATGTCGATGTCCCGCCCGATGCCTGCGTAATACTGTCGCGCGATGTTAACAAATTTGGTCGCGACCTTTAAGGTGCGCTCGTTGTTGTCGCGAAATTCCTTCTTCGCTGCGACCGCCATACGGCATTTGCCGATATTGAGGTCCAGCATCTCGTAGATGTCCGGCTCATATTCAAGCAGAATATCCTTGCCCGCGACACCGATGTCCGCCGCGCCGCGCTCGACATAGATAGACACGTCCGAGGGCTTGACCCAGAAGTAGCGCAGCCCCTTTTCCTCGTTCTCGAAGATCAGTTTGCGGTTATTCTCTTTGATGGCAGGGCACTCATACCCCGCCGCCTCGAACATCGCGTACACCTTTTCGCCGAGGCGACCCTTGGGAAGTGCAATGTTGATCATATCATTTCCCCTCCCGCATATCACAGATCTCACGATAGCGCAGAGCCGAAGGAATTGCACGCTGGGCGGTGACGAGCTTATCGTCCGCTGTCAGCGCGTTCATTCGCTCGACGAGCGCGTTCATCGGCGTTTTCTCATCATAAAGCAGCAGCACGTCGACATCAAACTCGCTCGACGCGTCCTGCAAGCCCTCCAGCAGATCAAGATACAGTGCGAAGCCGACCGCGCCGGACTTGCGCCCCATCTTGCGCATCAGCTTGTCATACTGACCGCCCGCGAGAACGCCCTCGCAGATGCCGGAAAGAAAACCCTTGAACACGATGCCGTTATAGTAGTTCATATCGTTGACAATAGAGAAATCGAAATGGATGCGGTCGGCATACGGCGTGTCCGCGAGCAGGGCGTACAGCGCACGCAGTTCATCAAGCGCCGTTTTCGCCGCAGGGCTGACGCACAGAGGCGTGAGCCGCGTGATGACCGAAGCCATATCGCCGTAAACGCCGATGAACTCGCCGAGCAAAGCCGCCTTATGCGCGTCGACGCCGTAGTCGGCACAGACGCGTATAAGATCGTGCGGGTTCTTCTCCGCGATGTGGTGCGCCGCCTCACGGCGGAAGTTCTCGTCCTCGCTGCTCTCATCGAGCAGAGCGGACAGCACGCCGAGATGCGACACATCCAGCACAAAATCCTCCGAGATGAGTGCCAGGCTCGCCGCGGCAAGGCTGACTGTCTCGTAAATGTCGTACATATCAATATCGCCGATGCATTCAAGGCCCGTCTGCATAATTTCTTTATACTGATGGGTCGAGCCGCTGACACGATAAACATTCTCGTTATAATACACCTTCTGCTTGCAACCGACCTCATCCTCGCCGTTCTTGATAATGGAGAGGGTCACATCGGGCTTGAGCGCGAGCAGCTTGCCGTTCGTGTCATTAAACGTGATAATGCGGTCACTGATGAGAAAGTCCTTATTGCGAACATAGAGGTCGTATTCCTCGAACTTGCTCATCTTGAACGGCATATAGCCGTACTGCTTATACAAGGCGCGCAGAGCGTACACCGCCCGCTCGTCACTTTTGAGTAAACTCTCGTTGATCACGGCTGTTCCTCCTTAAGGTGACGCGAGTAATCCGAACCTGTTTTAAGAAGGCGGATTTTCGCTCACCCGTCGTTAAAATACTCGCCAATACGGGCGCCTATCAAAGAAAAAAGGGCAAAAAGCACCGAAATATGCCCCTTTGAGGCACGTTCGGTTTGCTCGTGTCACCTTACCCTTTCCATCACCATCTTGTAGCCACCGTTGCCGTATTCCAGACATTTGCTCACACGGCTGATGGTCGCGGTGCTCACCCCGACCTCCTTGCTGACGGTGACGTAGCTCGTCCCCGCGGACAGGAGCTTTGCCACCTTCAGGCGCTGGGCGATCTCGATGATCTCCTTAACGGTACAGGCGTCCTCAAAAAACGCATAGCATTCCTCCACCGAGTTGAGTGTCAGAATGGCCTCAAATAATTCGTCGATCTGTTGTGTGTGCCAGTTGCTCATGGTCGCTCCTCGCTTTTTCACTTTATCGAAGTAGAGTGGTAATATAGTGAATTATAGTCCTCTTCTCACGCGATGTCAAGCCTTTTTTACGATTTTTTATAATAACTATATTACTATACTAAATGAATAGAGAAAATGCAAGTTTGAAATTGACGATTTCGCAGTTTTTCGCTATAATATAGACAAATGCAAATGATTAAGGAGGAAATGCGATGTCGTACACCGTCATGATGGTCGCCGCCGCGGGGAATTCCACCCGTATGGGGTGCGCCAAACAGCATATTCTGCTCGACGGACAGCCGGTGCTGTTGCGCACCCTGCTCGCCCTGCAAGCCGTTGACGCGATCGACGAGATCCTGCTCATCACCCGCGAACAGGACGCTGAGCATTTCGCCGCCCTCGCGAAGGAGTACGGGGTAACTAAGATTAACCGCATCGTGCGCGGCGGTAACACCCGCCAGCAGTCAGTGGCGAACGGACTCGCCGCTCTGCCGCCTGAGGCGACTCTCGTCGGCATCCACGACGGAGCGCGTCCCTTGGTCACCGCCGAAGTGGTCGAAGCGGTTATCGCCGAGGCGAAGACGCACGGTGGCGCGGCGGTCGCCGTCAAGGTCAAGGACACCTTAAAACAGACCGACACCGACGGCTTTATCACCGCCACCCCCGACCGTAGCTGTCTGTGGCGGGTGCAGACACCGCAGGTGTTCGCCCGTGAGCCGTTCTGCACGGCGATGGCAACGGCGATCGCGAACGGACGGGATTTCACCGACGACTGTCAGCTGATGGAGCAAGCGGGACACCCCGTCAAGCTCGTCGCAGGACTGGACACCAACCTAAAGCTCACCACCCCCGAGGATGTGCGCCTCGCCGAGGCGATCCTGCACGGGGAACAACAGGAGGAACACACGATGCGCATCGGTCACGGTTATGACGTCCACCGTCTGGTGGAGGGACGCCCGCTCGTTCTCGGCGGGGTAGAGATCCCGTTCGAAAAAGGCTTGCTCGGGCACTCCGACGCGGACGTGCTCACCCACGCCGTGATGGACGCGCTGCTCGGCGCGGCGGCCCTCGGCGACATCGGCGGGCTGTTCCCCGACACCGATCCCGCCTATAAGGACGCAGACAGCATAAAGCTGCTCGAGGAGGTCGTTCGCCGCGTCCGCGAGATGGGCTATGCGCTCGTCAACCTCGACGCGACCGTGCTCGCCCAACAGCCGAAATTAAAGCCCTACATCCCCGCGATGCGCGCGCGCATCGCCGCGGCGTGCGGTGTGGACGAGGGGTGCATCAATCTCAAAGCCACCACCGAAGAAGGGCTTGGATTTACCGGCGCGATGCAGGGTATCGCCGCCCACGCCGTCTGCCTGCTCGACTGATGCCTTGCGAGCACGGGCGGAGCAAAAAGCACCGAAATATCCCGCTTTTCGGCGGGTTCGGGTTTAACTGCTCACCCTAAATTCGGCAAAAAGCCCCTGTTTTATTCCTCTCTCTCCTCATTCGAATAAAAACTCCCGTTTTCGACACCGCCTTTCGCGGGTAAAAGCGCGGACAAGCCTCTATCCTATTGGGTAGAGGCTTTTTCTTTTGTCTGTATATTGCGAAAAGAAAAGGAAAGGCTAAGGTGACGTGAGCGATCCACTTTTCTAAAACAGATTCGGATTACTCGTGTCACCTGACAGAAAGGATGTGATCATATGCAACTGGAACTGGCACGGCAGGAAGGTGAGCTTACCGCACGGCTCATCGGCGAACTCGACCATCACGGTGCGGGGACGGTGCGCGAGCGCATCGACACCGCTGTTCTGCAGCAACGCTGTCGACGGCTGAATCTGGATTTTTCGGGACTCACCTTTATGGACAGCTCAGGTATCGGGCTGATTATGGGGCGGTATCGGCTGATGAAATCGCTCGGCGGTGAACTGCGGGTCCAAGGTGCGAGCAAACGCCTCGAAAGCGTCATCCGCCTCGCGGGACTCGAAAAACTCCCCATCTGGGGACAAACAGAAAGGAAGACCATCTATGAAACCACTCAATGAAACCAAGATCACCTTCATCAGCCGCTCGGCAAACGAGGGCTTTGCCCGCGCGGCGGTGGCGGCATTCGCCGCTCAGCTGGATCCCGCAGTGGATGAACTCGCCGACCTGCGCACCGCCGTCTCCGAGGCAGTGACCAATGCCATCGTCCACGCCTACCCCGACAAGCTCGGCCCCATCACCCTCACCGTCCAACTGTTCGAGAACGGGTGTATCCGCGTGCAGGTCAAGGATCGCGGGCGCGGCATCCCCGATATTCATCAAGCGATGGAGCCACTGTACACCACCGGCGGCGAGGAGCGCTCAGGGCTCGGTTTCTCGGTAATGGAAAGCTTCACCGACCGCCTGAGAGTACGTTCCAAACCCGATAAAGGCACCACCGTCACGATGGAGAAATACATAGCCCTGCGCGTGCGGTGTAAAGTATGATCGCTTGTCACGAACGAAACGCCGTCGTCTGCGATAATATGGGGCTGGTCCACACCTGCGCGAAGCGGTTCCGCGGACGCGGGGTGGAATACGACGATCTGGTGCAGGCGGGCTGTATCGGGCTGATCAAAGCCGCCGACGGGTTTGAGCCCGAACGCGGACTTAAGTTCTCCACCTACGCCGTGCCGCTCATCCTGGGCGAGATCAAGCGGCTGTTTCGAGACGGCGGCGCGGTGAAGATCAGCCGCCCGCTCAAGGAACTGTCCTTGCGATCCACCCGCGAGCGCGAGCGACTCGCCAAAGAACTGGGGCGCGAACCAACGGTGCAGGAGCTTGCCGCCGCACTGGGAGTCGAGCCGACCGAAGCAGCGCAGGCGATCTCCGCTGCCATGCCGCCGATCTCGCTCACCCGTGCGGGCGAGGAGGACGACGCTGAGCAGATCGACCTTCCGATCGCCTCCCCCGAGGAACAGATCACCGACCGCCTCGCCCTACAACAACTACTCGCACAGTTAGAGCCGCGCGATCGGCGACTCATCGAACTGCGGTATGTCGCGCGGCGCACCCAACAGGCCACCGCCGAACAGCTCGGGATGACACAGGTGCAGGTTTCTCGACGGGAGCGCACACTGCTGCTCACCCTGCGAGAGAAATTATCCGTCTGACAAGGAGAATGCCGATGAAGTCCTTATGGAATAACAGTGCAATGGTCAAACACTTTACACCAATAAGCGGTGACCGCTACGCCGATGTGCTCATTATCGGCGGTGGGATGACCGGTGTTCTGTGCGCCTATCAACTAAAACAGCAAGGCGTGGATTGTCTCATACTCGAGGCCGATCGCATCGGCGGCGGCACGACCGACGGCACAACGGCGAAGATCACCGCCCAACACGGGCTCATCTACCACAAACTGCTCGCCCGCCACGGGGGTGACTTCGCTCGCGGATATTATGATGCCAACACCGCTGCGATCGAGGAATACCGTCGGTTGGCGGCGGATATTCCCTGTGATTTTGTCACGGCGGACAACCTCATCTACTCGCGGCGGTCGGAGGCGGTCATCGACCGCGAACTGGAAGCACTCGACAAGATCGAACGTCCCGCTCAACTGGCGGAAAACCTGCCTATTCCTATCCCAACCAAAGGAGCGGTCAAATTCCCCAACCAAGCGATGTTCCATCCGCGCAAATTCCTCGCGGGGATTGTGAAAGCGCTTTCAATCTTCGAACACACACCCGTGCTGAAGATCGACGGGCACGCCGCCTACACCCCGCACGGAAAGGTAACAGCGGACAAGA
Organism: uncultured Ruminococcus sp.; assembly: GCA_964629445.1. Lineage (GTDB taxonomy): Bacteria > Bacillota > Clostridia > Oscillospirales > Acutalibacteraceae > UBA5905. Next base: position 34,730 of record CAZVSE010000004.1, read on the forward strand.
TCATTATCGCAACACATTATCCGATCCTCAACACCCGCGGGCTATATTGGATGCGTCTGTATCAAAGCCGTTCGTATATCCTCGCGCTGAAAAACACGCCACCGCTCAAGGAGATGTTTATGGACGAGCAGAACGATGGACTGTCGTTTCGTCCTCACGGGGATCTCTTACTGCTCGGCGGGGGTGGCAAGCGCACCGGCAAGCCATGCGGCGGTTTCGAGCCGCTCGAGCGCTTTGCGGCACAACATTACCCCGATGCCGAGATAGACTGCCAATGGGCGGCACAAGACTGTATGTCGCTCGACGGCATCCCCTATATCGGGCAATATGCCCCGGGGCTGCCGCACCTATATGTAGCAAGCGGTTTTAACAAATGGGGTATGACCTCAGCGATGGTGGCGGCGACGCTGCTCACCGATCTCATCCTCGAGCGCCCGAACCCCGCCGCGGCAATTTTCACCCCCGACCGACCGCCCGCGCTGCTGCCGTTGGCGGCAAACATCGGCTCATCTGCGGTAGGGATGCTCACCCCGACCATACACCGTTGCACCCATCTCGGGTGCGGACTGCACTATAACCGCCGCGAGCACAGCTGGGACTGTCCCTGCCACGGCTCACGCTACGACGAGGATGGGCACATCCTCGAAGGGCCGGCGAAAAAGGCGCGAAAACCGTAAAAAGCACCTTTCGAGGTGCTTTTTCTATTGACGAAAAGGGGCGAATGGATTATAATGGTATTGTTGTAATATTGAATTATAGGAGGAAACACTATGTCTCGTTACGAAGAAGCAAAAAAACTGTACGCTGCCATCGGCATCGACACCGATGCGGTGCTGGACACGATCAAAAACGTGCCCATCTCCATCCACTGCTGGCAGGGTGACGACGTTATCGGCTTCGAGAGCGGTCAAGCACTGTCCGGCGGCATCCAGACCACCGGTAACTACCCCGGCAAGGCGACCAATCCCGAGCAGCTGATGGCGGACATCGACAAGGCATTCTCGCTGATGCCCGGTAAGAAGAAGATCAACATTCACGCCAACTACGCCATTATGGACGAGTTCGTCGACCGCGACAAGCTTGAACCCAAGCACTTTGCTAAGTGGGTCGAGTTCGCGAAAAAGCGCGGGATGGGTCTGGACTTTAACCCCACCTATTTCTCTCACCCGATGGTGAAGAACAACCTCACCCTGTCCTCTCCCGACGATGAGGTGCGCGCATTCTGGATCGAGCACGGCAAACGCTGTCTGAAGATCGCTGAGTATTTCGCAGAGGAGACCGGCATCCCCTGTGTGATGAACATCTGGATCCCCGACGGCTACAAGGATATTCCCGCCGACCGTATGGGTCCTCGCGCACGTTTTAAGGATTCGCTGGATCAGATCCTGTCCATCCCCTACGACAAGAGCAAGGTTTTTGTCACCCTCGAGTCCAAGGTGTTCGGCATCGGCATGGAGAGCTACACCGTCGGCTCCGCCGAGTTTACCCTCTCCTACTCCACGAAGAACAACCTCACCCCCCTGATGGATAACGGACACTATCATCCCACCGAGGTCGTCTCGGACAAGATCGGCGCGCTGCTGCTCTTCAACGACAAGCTCGCCCTGCACGTCACCCGCGGCGTGCGTTGGGACTCCGACCACGTGGTGCTGTTCGACGACGAAACGAAGGAGATTATGAAGGAGATCGTTGCGCACGACGCGCTGGATCGCGTGTTCATCGCGACCGACTATTTCGATGCCTCTATCAACCGCATCTCCGCTTGGGTCACCGGCGTGCGTAGCGTACAGAAGGCATTGCTCAACGCCTTGTTACAGCCCCACGCTGAGATGAAGGCTCTACAGGATGCCCATAACACCACCAAGCTGATGGTGATGCAGGAGGATCTCAAGACGATGCCCATCGGTGATATCTGGGCTGAATATCTCCGCCGCGAAAATGTCGAGGCAGACTACCTCACCCCCATCGTTGCTTACGAGCAGGAAGTGCTCAGCAAACGCTGATCCTACATAAAAGAAAGCCCCGCTGTCATCCACGGATGACAGCGGGGCTTTCTTCGTCTTAAGGTGCCAGCGAAAAATTCCCGTCCCAAAATCGGGACGGGAATTTTTATGAAATCAAACTTACAGCGAAGCGAGGAAGGTCTGTGCTTCCTTCATAGCCGCTTCCACGGTAGGTACGTAAGAATCAAGCTTCATCTTGACGTTCGCCGCACCGCCGACCTTGAGTTCATCAAGGAACGTAGCGACATCAAAGCCGGTAGTCTCACTGGTCATAACCATACCGTTATAGTCGATGCTGGGATTCTTGCTCTGGATGTACTTGAGAACTTCTGCGGCGTTATCTACGTTGTAGAAGTTATCCATATCGTAGTTGTCAACATCGAAATAGTAGCGCAGATAGTAAGGCACCAGCGTGGGGTTCTTCGCCGTCTTCGGGATACCGAACGCCTGCACCTCCTGCAGCAACTGGTAATCCTGTGCGCCCTCCGTCAGAGCAGGCAGCGGTACACAAGCAACAACGCCCTCGGAACGAATCTCCTTGAAATAGGAGGAGCCATCACGCGCCGCGATGGTGTGCGAGATGTTGAACAGCAGATTGCCGGCATTGAATGCGTCGTTGTTGGTCAAAGAACGGCTAATGTAGCCCTTATCATAGTAGTTCGCATAGAGCTGGAAGGACTTGATAAACTTCTCATCCTCCAGGTTGTGACTGAAGGTGTTGGTCTTCTTGTCATAGGTGATGGCAGGCTTATTGTAGGCGAGCTGATACTCCAAACCATCCATCGTAGACAGACCGATGAAATCATTGCCGTCTGATTGCTTTAAGAATTCCTTACAGATATCCCACAGAGCATCCCAAGTCCACTCGCCGTCTTTCCACAGCTCGTAGGGATCATCCAGACCGTAGGTGTCAATAAGGCGCTTGTTGTAGTAAACCGCATAGGGATCGTAATACGGTGAATCCACCATATTTACACCATAAAGATTGCCGTTGAAGGTGTACGCCTCCATCGTGGTCTCGTCCCAAGCAGGATCGGAGAAATCGAAACCGAGGTTGTTCATCGGCTGCAGGTTCACCAGATTGTTGCGGTTGATGTTCTGCAGACGGACAGCATCGGGAGCGTTCTTCGCCGCAACCTCAGCCGTGATCTTGGTGAAATAGCTCCTATGGGTCACAATGGTGTACTTAATGTTGATGCCGGTCTCCTTGGTGAAATTCTTGTTCACCTTGTCCATACCGGGAACCTCGCTGGTGGGGTTCCAGTCATAGATGGTCAGCGTCTTGCCGCTGGCATCGGAGGGAATCTCCGCCTTGATCTCGTCCCAGGTCTTCGCCTTGGCTGTATCCGTTTTGACAGTTCTCTTAGTTCTGATGGTCGTGGTGGTGGTCGTGGTGGTAGTGGAATCGACATCGCCTTCAGAGGAGGTTGTGGTGGTGTCCGAGCTATCTACCTCAGAAGATTCCGGAGCAGAAAGCTCCACCTGACTGACGCTCTTGTCAGCCGATACCGGAGCGGAGCTGCTCTCAACGTCGTCATTACCGCCACAGGCCGCAAGACCCATAACCATCATCAACGCCATCAGAGTAGCTAGGATGCGTAATGTCATGTTTTTCATCATCGTTTTCCTTTCGTCTTTAATTTATGATAAGCACGGCCTCTCGTGCTAAATCAACAATACAACTCTTCGCTGCACCATTATATCACACAACATTGGAAAAGGAAAGCATTATTTTCATATTCGAGAAAAGCTTTCCGTTTTTCACAACAGGCACAATCGGTCTTAACCGACAATACCGGTGGAAGCAATGCTGGTAATGAACTTTTTCTGCAGGACCATATACATAATCAGCACGGGGAGCAGGAAGATCAAACAAGCCGCCATCGGCGCATCGGTCTCGATATTACGAACGCCGCCCGATAAGATTTTACTCATAAAGTTGCTGATCTCGACCGCCATCGTGTGATTCGACTGGAAATACATCAGCGCATTGTAGTAGTCGTTCCAGTGCCAAATGATCGCTAGCATTGAGACGGTCAGCACCGATACACCGGAGGAGGGCACTACGATGCGCAAGTAAGTACCCCACGGACCGCAGCCATCCACCCAAGCGGCTTCTTCCAGTTCCTTCGGCAGGCCTTTATAGAACTGCATATAGATGTAGATATAGAAGCCGGCGCGAATACCGACACCCGTCAGCGCAGGCAACCAGAAACACCATACCGTGCCGAGCAAGCTCGTATCGATGTCAACGTTAAAGATGTTTTCGAACAGATGCACGAGCCCGAACGGGTTGAAATCATAGAAGTTCATATAATTCGGGATAATGACAAGCGATGCCGGAACCAGAATGGTCAGCAGCAGAATAAAATTGAGTACGTTGCGGCCACGGAACTTAAATCGCGCCATACCGTATGCGGCAACACCACAGGTCACGGTCGAGATCAACGCACTGACCACCTCGACCTTGAGAGTGCTCCACAACGAGGTAGGCAGGTTCATATTCTCAATTGCTTCTTTCACCGGTTCCCAAGACAGATTCTTCGGCACCCACAGGACCGTCGGATCGGTCACATCGATCGGATCGCGGAAAGAGTGCGTGAGAATGTAGATGATCGGATACAGCAGAATGTAACTGAACGCGATCAGAAATGCGTAGCGCAACAGATTAGCGAGAATAGTCACGATCACTCGACGAATCTTTGCTGTACGATAATAATCTTTGAGCGGACTTGCCGCCGCCATATTTTTCATCATCGGTTCATCACTCCCATCGTCTCACACACAAGCGATTAAACAGCACCAGGATCAGCGCCATCACCACGCCGACGATCAAGAAATACACCCACAGTATCGCCGAGCTGCGATCGTAGATCGAATGCTTGAACATCAAATTGGTCGCCTGCTTCATCACCGGACTGGATATTGCGGTAAACTGGTCGATCATCGTATAGATCAGCACCAGCTGGATGATGTTGCGCAAGCTGGGAATTTCCAAAAACCAGAAGGTCTCCCAACGACTGCATCCCTCGATCGTACCTACCTCGTACAGCTGCTTCGGAATGCTCTGCAGCCCCGCAAGGAACAGGATCGTCTGCACGCCGCAACTCCAGATGAGGTTAAAGAGGTTGGACAAATAGCCCTGGAACAGATCGGAGATCGCCTGCGGTAGCTGCAGATCCAACAGGATCGCCTCAAAGTCGATCATACCGCCGTATTCCGTACTGGCACCGCTGGAAACGTTGAACAGCGGAACATCCAGATACTCACTTGCGAGCAACTCCATCACGGTCGAGTTTGCCAGAATGACCGGCAGGAAGAAGATCGCACGGAAAATCAGACGACCCTTGAACTCGGAGTTCAGGATGACCGCAAGGATCATACTCAGCGAGATGATGATCGGCAGAGCCGTCAACAGATCGGTCACCGAGGCAAGCAGGTTGTCAACGAACTTCTCGTCTGTGTTGAAAATGTAGCGGAAATGCTCTAATCCCACAAAGTCCATCTCAAGACCGTCGTTGCTCAACGACAGGTTGTTAAAGGAGTATATGATCGAGCTGATCGTCGGGATGATAAAGAACAGCAACAGACCAAGAATCCAGTGAGAGACAAACAAGAAACCGTAGTTATTGCGGCGTTCCATCAACGAGGACTGTTTTTTCTTAAATAGCGCCATCAGTTTGTCCCTCCCTGCACATAATGAAATCCTTTTGCCGCCAACTCGCCGCCCGGATAGGTCTGAGCGGTATCGGCGCTGTTGGTATATGCGATCACGCCGTTGTCGAAGGTAGTCACGGTCACACCGTTATCCAGCACTTCGTAGTCCGCGATCTTCGCGCCGCGGATCGCGGCGTAATAGTCTTCGTACTTCGCCACAGTCTCCACGATCCGTTCCTTATTTGCCGAATAGAGCGAGTTATACAGATCGGTGTGAACACTCGCCGCATAGGACGCGTCGTAGTTCTCAAGCAACGAATAGCCGAGACCAATGCCGGATGCTAACGCACTGAGCACGCCGGTCTCATAATCGGACACGTAGTTGAGCGCCTCGCTGTACAGGGGAACAGTGCCCTTGAAGACGATCTGGTAGAACGGCACATAGGCATCGAACACATCGGTATAGCGGGGATCGATCTCGACATTAAATACCGTGTCGGAGACCATCGCTGCATAATCGTTGGCGTTGTCGGTCGCAACCGTATGACCCGACTCGGTCACTGTGTTGAACATCGACTGCACGTCGGCACCCATCCCCTTCTTCATCTCGTAGGCGGCGTCCGAATAATCGGAGTACGCCACCGTGCCGAGGGTGGAGAAGCTAAAGCCGGTGATGTCTAGCTTATTGGCCTTCTTGAGCAACTTTTCCATCGCTTTGGAAAGCTGAGAACGGGCAAGCACACGATAAGCACCGCGATCCTCATCCTCCGCACGCAGAGCCAGCATCCGATGATACAGCTCTGTTTTATGCAAGGTCGCCGTCTTGGCCACATCGAACATCGTATTGAAGCCATTACCGCCGCTCTTGAAGAAAACGAGGTCAAAGTCGGTAAACAGAGCGATATTATTCTCCTCAGCGTAGGCGGTCAGCGCGGAATAGTCCTTCTTCTTGCCGCTGACTCCGGCGAAGCTGAAACCGCCGGCAATCTGTCCGATGTCCAAACCGCTGCCGCCGTAGCCGACCAGTTGGACAGCAGGATTCTGTTCAGTGTCTGCCACCAGTTCCTTGATGATGGTGGTCGCTTCCTTGAAGGTAGTCATACTCTTCGCGGATTCATACGGCACACCGAATGCCAGAGACTGGGTAACGATATTACCCTGGATGCTGAGAGCATAGGCACTCTCGGCGATCTCAGACTTGACCATTCCCTTATCTGTCAGGTACTCACGGTATTTCTTCGCCATACCGACATAATCAGCATCCTCACCCTTCAGCGGATAGAAGCCGACGCTCAGTGTATTGTTGACCATCGTCTTAGACAAACGGGTGTTGATGGTAGCTTGATACGAGAGATCATCCGCGTAGATGTCGTAGCCACGGACATAGAATGTTGCTGCGACATTGGAATAGCCGATCTTGGTATTGCCGGCAGAAACCTCGATCGCACCCTGCTCAGCACCACTCTCGATAATGCCGACGAGCGCGTCGTCACCGTCCTTAACGCCGAAGACGGGCATCTTAATGTTCTCTTCCTTATAATACTCATAAGGCTGATAACGGGTGCCGTCGGTGCCGTAGACCTCACTGATATACTCACGCTTGTCGACGCCGACCGCAGGAGAAACGAGCGCACCGTTGCCGACAGGAACAAACAGATACGCGTCCTTGAGCGGCACCAGAGCCTCCTTGTCCTCAGCGGGTTCTTCAGCAGGCTCCTCAGAGAGATCTTCAACAGAGTCCTCGGCGAGGTCAAGATCGAGGTCGAGATCAAGTTCTTCCTCTTCTTCCTCTTCCTCGGACTCGATGTTGGCGATCGAACACATATAGGGAGCAAGGCTGACGGTCTTGAGCAGATACTTGTCACCCTCGGTGATACGGGTGGTATCGACGCTCACCGCCACGGAATCATCGCGCAGCGTGTACTGCACGGGAACCGAGATCTGATACTCATCAAAGTAATAGGTGACCTCGATGCCATTGTCGATTGTCTTGGCAGACAAGTTGCCGTCTTTGATCGAGCCGTTATAGGCACGAGAAAGGTTGGACGCCAGCTTGATCGAATGAACCGCCTCGATGATAATCGGCGAGCTGGTGTAGGAGTCCTCTTCCGTCGCCGCATCATACGGGCTGGTACCCCAGACCTTCTCACCGGTCTTGGAAACCATCATCACGGTTTTATAATCGTCGTCCCATTCCAGCGTGTAGTTGTCGTTCTCGGCAACCGTCTGGGTGGGAACGGTCTCAAACGTTTCCGGCAGCACATACGCCGCGCGGGCCGCCTGATCTTTGCCGCAGCCGGGCAGCAGACACAGAAGCAGGCACAAGACTACTGCAAAAGCGCCGATTCTTTTTCCTTTTGCCATCATCGATAAGCCACCTCCGTGTACAGAGAATTGATAAAGTTAAACAACTGTTGCAGCATAATGACCATCATAAAGATCACGAACACAACCAGGATCATAAAGAAGAGGGAGATGATCGTCGACAGGATAAACTTGCCGAAGGTATATTCGTGCACCGTCATAATGGCAACGATCAGCAGGAAGGCGGTGAAAATCACCATCACCGTCGCCAGACCGTTGAGGATCGCCGCATCTTCATAAGAGAGGGCATACGAAAGAACGGTGTAGATCAGATTGAACGCAATCATCGGGATCATAGAATACGCGGTCACGATCGCGATCTCTTTCATACTTCCCTTACCTTCCATCAGCGTACAAGCCAACCAGTTCGCTACGATCCACAAGATCAGCAGACCGGCGGTCGTCGCCAAGGTGAACAGGGAGTTATAATTGTAAACATCCACCGTGCGGTACAGGAAGCTGCTGCCGGTAATCTTCAGCGTCGATGTGAACGCGAACAGCGCAATGATCACAATCGCCGCCGGCAATGAACCGTAACCCTTATACTTGATGTCGGTGAAGGTCTGGAAGGGATGCACAAAGGTGTTCATCAGTGTGCGGAACTTGATGTTACTAAACAGTGAGGTCTGCCGCTTCTTCATATAAAGGAGGAAGAGGATCAGCACGCCAACCAGAACGATCAGACCAATGAATAGCCAAACAAAATTATCCGCGATCATCGTATTGCGCACCTGACGGTATGCCTGATCGTAGGTGACATAGTCATACGCGATCTCCGCATACTCCATCGACTTCTCAAAATCACCGGTGACGTAATACGCCTTAGCAAGACCACGGTAGGCCAAACGGCTGTTGGAGTCCATCGCAAGGATCTGTTCCCACAGCGGCATAGCATCCGCATAATCGCCCGCGAGATACATATTCTCGGCTTTCTGAACCAGCGCGCCGTATTCCGTCATCTCAAACACGGTGATACGATCGGTCTCACTGTCGCCGACAACGATCTCGTTGCCGTTGAGACACATCGCCGTAGCAGCGCTGAACATACCCAACTCATCGCCCTGCTCGACACCGCCGCCGAACGCACACAGCAGATTACACTCATTATCATAAATGTAGATCAAACCGTACAAACTCTCCAGAGCGTAGATATAGCCGTTTTCATTGACGTCGATGACGGCCATCCTTTGGGTCATATATTTTTTATAATTGCTAATCAGCTTCTTTTCCGTGAACTTAAAGGAAGCCGCATCCACCGCTTCACCGTTCAGACCGCGGCTCTTGAGAATGTTCGTACCTCCGGGACTGAGCATCTTGATCTGACCGGTAGTGGAGGAAGTGGTTGTGTAAATGAAGCCATCGCTGTCGGAGGTCATCGACACAAACGCATAAGGCAATGTACGAACCTGACGTTCACGCTTAGCGTCGGTCATCGTCAGCATATCCCATACATAGCCGAAGAAATCAAGCACGGTGTACTCGACGGTGTTCGCACCGTAAAAGCCGGTAAAATTCAAGCCCTCATCGAACACCAGAGCGCCGTAGTACGAGCCCTGACTGAGAACATAAAGATTATTGTCCGCGTCGCGGGCAAGCTCAGTCGGCTGGAACAGGAAATCATCCGGAATAACATCGGAATACGGAATGGTGATCTCATCCTTGACGATGCCGTCGGTGTCCAATAACAAGATACGCGCGTTGGTCGTATCGCAGAGATAGACGGTATCGCCCTCGATGTAAACACCGAGCGCACCCTCATAATCGACCTCTTCACCCTCGGCGTCCTTGACCACGATCTCCTTATTCAGGCTGTAGTCCTTATTCAGCAAATAAAGTCTGCTCTCGTTACCGCACAGAAGATAGGTCATCCCGTCCTCGGTACAGAAAATATCCGTGATACCCTCGATCGGCTCGTCAAGGCCCCAGTCGGCGGCATCATACGAGGCGATCGGACGGTACATATCACGTGCCGGCACCGTCAGTTTATCGCCTGCGGTCTCCCAGTGTGTGTAGCTCGGCGCCATCGCTGCCTGCGCGCTGACACCAAAGAGCATAACAGCCACAACACAGAGGGCTACAACACGGTTAAAAAATTTTTTCATATTGTTTCACCCATCTTTCTGACTGTTTACTCTTTAATACCCGAGCTGCTCATCGTCTCCATAACATTACTCTGCGTGACCCAGAAAACAAGGATCGGCGGAATCATCATAATGACCGTCGCCGCCATCGAGCTACCGGAACGGGCAATACCGCCGGCGGTAATGGAGGACATGATCTGGGGGAGCGTCTTGAGCTCTTCACTGAAGATCGTACCCGACGGAATGATCGTCCACATATCGCGGAAGGAGAACAGGAACAGGGTCAGCCACGCAGGCTTGACCAGCGGCATAACCAACTGCCAGAAGATACGGGTGGTGCCGGCGCCGTCGATGCGGGCGGCCTCCAAAATCGCATCCGGCACGCTGCCGTCCATATACTGCTTAATAAGGAAGCAGCCCATCGCCGACGGGATGGAGGGCAGTATGTATACCCAATAGGTGTCGATGATGTTGGTAAAGCTGAAGATCAGGTAACGCGGGATCGCCAGCGTATAGCCGTTATACAACAGCGCCAACTGTACCAGTGCGAACAGCCACGTGCGGCATTTCAGATGCGACTTCGAGAACACGAAGGCCGCCATCGCCGATGCGATGATGTGAAAGAAGGTCGTCACTGCCGCGACGAACACGCTGTTGAAGATGTAGCGGGACAGCGGCACACGAAGTGATGCCATCAGCGCAGGCAACACCGTGTAGTTCTGCAGTGTCGGTCGAGACACCCACAGACGGGGCGGCTGGATGAGCAATTCATCCAAAGGCTTCAGCGAGGTGATCACGCAGTAGAACAGCGGCACCACCGAGCACAGGCCGGCAAGCGTCAGGAAGAAGAAGAAAAAGAAGTTTCCCGCTTTGGAACGTGTGTAACGCCGATATTGAGCCGTTTTACTGGCTCGGCGTATTTTTACTTTTTTATCCATGCTCCGGCCCTCACTTTCCAAGCAGATTTAACAGGTTACCGACGACGACGCGGAAGAACAGCATCATCAGGAACAGCACGACCGAGATCGCTGCTGCGTAACCGAATTCGTAACGGGCTGTACCGATATCCGTCAGATAGGTAACGATCGTATCCAGCGAGTTGTTAAGGCTGGGATAGCCCGCAAGAGCGGTAATGACCGTACCAATTGAGAAGGAGGACTGGATCTGCATAACCGCGCCGAAAAGCAGAATGCTCTTCATCGAGGGCAGGGTGATGTACCACAGCTCCTGCCAACGGTTGCGAATACCGTCGATCGCGCCCGCCTCGTAGAGGTCGTGAGACACATTCTGGATACCGGCGATGTTCGACAGGAACGATACACCGAGGCTCATCCACAACTGAACGACAATAATGATGATCATATTGTAGGACATATTCTTGAACCACACGATCGGATCGGTGATCAGACCGAGGCTCATCAGCAGACTGTTGGCGTAGCCATTCGCGTCACCCGAGAAGATGATCGACCAGATGAAGTACGCATTACCGACCAGACCGGGCGCATAGAACAGGAACGCCAGAAATGTACGCACGATCGGGCGAAATTCGCTGATACACCACGCCAGAACGAAGGCCATAATATAGCTCAACGGACCGAGAATGACCGCCATAACCAACGTGTTTTTGAGCACGATGGGGAAAATACGATCGCCGGTGAACATACGCAGGTAGTTGTCGAGACCCGCCCAGATGGGGGTCGATACCTGATCGTAGTCAAAAAAGCTCAGCACGATCGAAGAAAGGATCGGTAGGATCGTAAAAACCACGAACAAAATCATAAAGGGGAGCAGCAGCCCGGTGTATGCCATCTTTTCGCTCCGGCTATTGATCCCCGACGGACGGTCGGCACGACCGGCCCGCAAGGCTTTTTTATCTGTTTTCATACTGCTCCAACTTTCTCTTAATCTCAGCATCTGCCTCTTCGCCCCATGTCTGCATCATATCCTTGGGGTTCTTGTTCATGCTGGCAACATTCCAGAAGGCGAAATCCAAAGAACGGGACACGTAGTAGCTGCCGGGCACCTCGCGAATCTCTTGCACGTGATCCCACGAGGAAAGGATGGTGTTAAGGCTTTCGGTATCCCATGTCATACTCTTGAGCGCTTCCACATTAGACACCGCCACACGACCGACAGGGCCGAGGATAGACTCCAGGTTGTTGGAATATGTCAGCTGTGTATCGGCGTCGGTCCACCATTTGAGGAAAGTCCACGCCGCCTCGGGACTCGCGGAATTTTTCAAGATCGCACAACCGGTGCCGCCGCCGGCAGAGGCGTTGTTGATCGTACCATCCGCCTGCATCACACCGGGAATCTCCACCATCTTCCACTTGCCCTCGATCTCCTTGGCGGAGTCGCGCAAAGTGTTATAGGTGGTATACGTTTCGATACCGATCGGGCAGGTGCCGATGCGGAAACGAGTAAAGAAGTCAAGCTGATAAGGAAGTTTCAGCTTCGTATAATAGTCCGTCCACTCAGTAAAGACCGAAATGACCTCGGGATCGGTAAAGGAAGTTGCCGTCAGGGTGTCATTGTATACCGACAGACCGTTCTGGATCAGCAGGGTCGGGAATAGGTTAAGATGACCAACACCGGTGTTGACCAGATTCATCGCCGTGATCTGCATATAGGGCAACCAAACATCCAGATTGTTACGAGTCAAAATACGGGCAACCGTTCTGAACTCTTCCCATGTCTTCGGCACCTCAAGCTCGAGTTCCTCGAACACATCGGTGCGATAGAACATCGCAAAAAAGCTCTGCGTATCCGGCAGTGCATACAAACCATCCTTATATAAATAAGGATCAGTAGCGCCCTCGTGGAAACGATTCATCACCGCGTCATATTCGGGATCGGTCTCCTTGAACTGGCTCATATCGTACAGCACACCGCGCATCGCCAGATTGACCGGCTCTGCACGATTATGCATCAACGTCACGTCCGGACCGGCACCGGAGAGAACACCCTGAATCATCGTCGCGTTGGAGATCTTTATGTTCACGGCGATGTTCGGCTGCTGCTGCGAGAAAGAAGACTGCACCAGCATATTCAGCACCTGCGCCTGATCACGACCCCAGTTGACCCAAACGGTGACCGTTTCGTTATTCTCCTCAACAACACCGGAGATGTTGTTGTAGTCCTGCGTAAAGGAAGCGATAAAACGCTTAATAGCGAAAACGAACTTTTCGCCGAACTCGACGAAAACGTTTTCCCCCTTCTTGCTGACGATCTCATCCGCCTCAACCGAGGTCAGAATGATCTGGTCAATATCCAGCGGCATATCCTGCATATCATTCAGGTTGGCGCTGAGACTGGAGTAGTTGCTGTAATAACTGGATTTGTAGCGGTGCGCATCATAGCGGTTGTCCAGCATACGCTGAATGACCTCGCGGGTGTTGCGTACACAAGCGGAGTAGTTGCTGGTCTCGCCGTGAGTAAGGGCCACCAGCTTCTCATCAACCGCCGCCAAAGCGGCATCCGCCTCTTTTAAGCGATCCTCAAAACGCGGAATCTGCTCGAACAGACGATAGTCGCGATAGATGTCGACCGTTTCGCCTGTGACCATCGTCATATCCAGATACAGGTCGCCGAGCAGCTCCACCACATCCTCAAGTTCGGTACACACAGAGGCATATTCACCGAGTGTGGTGGTCAAACTGATCTGATTTTCACCCTTTTCGAGATAGACGGCATAAGGATCGATGGTCTCACCGTCCGTCGTCGCGCCGAACATACGGACCGCCCAATCGGTCTCATAGGGGAATGTAATGGAGGTTGCCTCCTCAAAGGGAGTCTTGCCGTTGATCTGCAACCAACGATATGTATTACCGTTAAGAACGTAACCCTGACGGTACGAGAAACCGAGATGATAATAACCGGCCTGCGGCACATCCACCGTCCAATAGATCGTGGAACCGATCTCCTTCCAGGTCGAACCGCCGACGTAATTGATCTTGGAATAGATCGGATCGGCCGGCGTAACCTTGGAGGAGCCGATGTCGGAACCGGTGGTCAGCCAATAGCTGCTCTTGATATTTGCCGACTCGCCCTCGACGACAATATCCTCGCCCTGATAGGCGTTTTCGTCGGTCAACACGGGCTGCTGATACTTCGCCGCCTGCGCGCCGCTATCCAGTTTAACACTCTTGAGGCTGAACTCACCAACGAGAGGAGTGAGCAACACCTTGTGTTCGCCCGCGGTCAGATCGAACACATAAGGCTGAACCTCAAAGTTTGCCGAGCTCAGCAGATAATAGGTAACATAATCGTTATACATCACCTGTTCCGCCGCAAACTGGTTGCCCTGACCGTCCAGACGATAAGGCTCATTCGTCGTCCAGTAACGGGGTAGCACGATATCCTCGAGCGCCTCAACGGGATACTCGCCGTCGATCTTGATCGCGACCTGCAAGTCCGAGATGCCCTCGTCGAGCGCTTTGTACTCGAAGCCAAGCGCATACGTGCCGTCCTGAGGGACGTTGACTGTGATCTCCAACGGATCGGTGATCACGTCCGCTTCCACTTTTGTCTCGATCACACCATCGGTCTCTCCCGCGGCGCTGACCCAGGCACCCGCCGTCGACCCGAACACAAGGCTCAGCATCAACGTCAAGCACAGGAACAATGATAGTTTCTTCATGTAGCTAACTCCTTTTCCACTGGACATTATAAAATGCGCGGACACGACCGTTTGGGCGAGGTCAATGCCGGCAATTTACCGAAATGAGGGACGAATAAACGCCAAAAGAGCGCAAAATGAGCGCAATTATCCCAAAGAGGAATCCGTCTTTTTTGTCAAAATGACGGCAATACCTTTCGTGGAAAAATGCCAAATTTCGCACTTTTTGTTATACTTCACCAAAAAAATGACGCAACTATGGTGCATAAGCACCAAAAATTTTCGATGCTGTGCCAAAATATTGATGTTTATGTTGTCTATATAATACATCAAAAAGGGGTTGCTGTCAAGTCAATTTTCACAAAAAATTGCCTGTTTTTTCGCGAAAAATCACCATCACCCGCTATTGACACCGCGCCCTCTTCACACTATATCGTGCGCGAAACCCCATCAAGGAAAATCGTTGTGTGATCTTGCACAAAACGAACGGAGGAAATGCGCTGTTCAGACTATCCGAAAACGCCCCATTCTGCTTGATAGCGAGCACGCCATTATCGGCATCATCACGCCGTGGGTACGGCTCGAGGCGAGGGGGAGCACGCCTTTATGTTTGACGGATACGACGATTTTTGTCCATATCTTGTCCTGCCCGTCAAGGACGACTTCGCCCCATCGATCTGCCGGAAAATATATGTCCCCCTGTGGCTATGAAAGCGCTTACAAACTCCTCCTTCCGACTCAAAGAGGGCGGCCTGTTCCGCTTTGTCGGCGAAACCCCGCCGAAGGCTGCGGCTGTAGACGGACCGGCGTTCCATTTTACAGCCGAAAACGACTATTATAGCCCGTCTTCGGCGAGCCAGACAACCCCACCGCGGTCACGGTGAAATTCCCGTGACATATCCTGCACCCGACGTCGCATACAATGGCGTCGGGGGTGTATTTTTATGAAGAAGATCCACTGGAAGAAACTCGTTATTTGTCTACTTGTCCCGCTCGCGGTCGGTGGGTTATCGGCTCTGCTGACAATGGATGCAATGGGGAATTTTTCCGCGCTCAACCAGCCGCCGCTGTCGCCGCCCGCATGGCTGTTCCCCGTGGCGTGGACGATCCTCTATCTGCTGATGGGGCTGGCGAGCTATCTCGTCGCCGTCAGCGGCACGCGACATAGCGAAATCAGCTCCGCGCTGACGGTCTACGGACTACAGTTGGCGGTCAACTTCCTATGGTCGCCGATTTTCTTTAACTGGCAAGCATATCTCGTTGCTTTTATCTGGCTTATTCTGTTGTGGGCGCTCATTTTCATCACCCTGCGCCGCTTCGCCGCCATCTCCCCGCTCGCGGGTTGGCTACTCGTTCCCTACCTCGTTTGGGTAACGTTTGCGGGCTATCTCAACCTCGGCATTTACCTTTTAAATTAGTCGCGCACGTGTGTTTTTACTACAATTATAAAAAAACACTTGCATTTTCATACACTGCGTGGTATACTAGTGACAGTGTAATAGTACAGTAGACAAAGGAGTGGGGCGACCCGCTCCTTTGTCGTTGTCAAGCGGTGGCAGATTCGGCTATCTCCTGCCGCGCTAAAGAAAGGCAGGTTTGAATATGGCAAAAGGCAACAGCACAGCCCCCGGTGGTATCCCCGCCAGAGTTGCGCCGCTCGTCGAGCCGCTCACCGAAGAGTTCGGCCTGATGCTGTGGGACATCCGCTTCGTTAAGGAGGGCGCGACGTGGATCTTGCGCGTGATCATTGACCGCGAGGACGCGCCCGTGTCTATTAACGATTGTGTGGCGGTCTCCCGTCGGCTCAGCCCCCTGCTCGACGAGGCAGACCCCATTGAGCAATCTTACTGCTTGGAAGTCACCTCCCCCGGTGCAGACCGCGAGCTTCTCCGCGGCGAGCATTTCGCCTACTACGAGGGCTATCCGATCAGCATCAAGCTCTATAGCCCCGACGAGAACGGGCAAAAGGAGATCGCCGGCATCCTCGCGGCATACACCGACAGCGAACTGACACTCACACTCGAGGACGGCACCAGGCGCGTATTCGGCAAGAAGGAATACGCCAGCGTACACGCCATCGACGAATGGGACGAGGAAGAATAAACCATTAATCAATCAATTACAATGACCGATAACGGTCTGTGGAGGGAATAACAATGACGAACAAGGAAATCGTAGAATTTTTCGAAGCTCTCAAGATGCTGGCGAAAGAAAAAGGCATCGACCCCGCATACCTCATCGAGCGTATTCAGGCGGCGATCGTGGTCGCGGTAAAGAAGGACTTCGGCGGCAAAGAGAACATCTTTGTCACGATGAACCCCGAGGAAAGCGAATTCTCCGTCAGCCTGCGCAAGACGGTGGTGGAAGAGGTCGAAGACCCCGATCTCGAGCTGACGCTGGATCAGGCGAAACAGTATGACAAGCGCGCCAAGCTCGGCAAGGTCATCGACATCAAGCTCAAGACCAAGGAGTTCGGTCGCATCGCCGCCCAGTCCGCGAAACACGTCATCCGTCAGGGCATCCGCGAAGCGGAGAAGAACCAGCAGGTGATGGAATTCCAACGCCGCACGCAGGAGCTGGTCACCGCACTGGTCACCCGCGTCGATCCCCGCACGGGTGCCGCGACCATTCAGGTCGGCAAGGGCGAGACCGTCCTGCCCAAGAGCGAGCAGATGGAGAGCGATGTGATCAATGTCGGCGACCACATTAAGGTGTATGTCGTCGAGATCAAGGAGACCGAAAAGGGTCTGCGCGCACTTGTGTCCCGCACCCATCCCGGTCTGGTGACCCGCCTGTTTGAAAACGAAGTGCCCGAGATCTTCAACGGCATCGTTGAGATCAAGGCGGTCTCCCGCGAGGCGGGCTCCCGCACCAAGATGGCGGTCATCTCGCACGACGAGAACGTCGACGCAGTCGGCGCCTGCATCGGTCAGCGCGGCACCCGTGTGGCCAACATCGTCGAGGAACTCGGCGGCGAGAAGATCGACATCGTCGAATACAGCGAGGATCCCGCGGTTTTCATTGCGGCGGCACTCGCGCCCGCCAAAGTGCTCTCGGTCGATATGGATCCCGACGGCGCAAAGGCGTGCCACGTTACCGTGCCGGACGCTCAGCTCTCTCTCGCCATCGGCAACAAGGGACAGAACGCCCGTCTGGCAGTGAAGCTCACCGGCTGGAAGATCGACATTCGTCCCGAGAGCGGCTTCTACGGCGAAGACACCGAAGAAGAAACCACGACCGAAGAATAATCCTGAGAGGTGATCCCCATGGCACATATCAAGAAGATCCCGCTGCGTAAATGCAGCGGTTGCGGCGAAATGAAGCCGAAAAAAGAGCTCATTCGCGTGGTGCGCAGTCCTGAAGGAGAGATCTCCCTCGATCTCAACGGACGCGCCGCGGGGCGGGGCGCCTATCTCTGTCCCAGCCTCGACTGCCTGCGCGTCGCGCGCAAAGCGCGGCGGTTTGAGCGGTCCTTCTCCTGTGCCATTCCGGAGGAGATCTACGACCGTATGGAACAGGAGTTGATGGACAGTGGAGAGTAAGGTGTTGGGTCTGCTCGGCATCGCCCGCCGCGCCGGTCACATCGCGATCGGTTTTGATGCGGTCAAGGCGCTGATCACCGACGGACGCGCGCAGATCGTCCTGCTCGCCGCCGACCGCTCAGCCAAGACCGAAAAGGAACTGCGCTACACCGCACAGGAAAGCCCCTGCCCCATACGGGTGCTTGCCGCCGACAAGGAGGCCCTCGCCCACGCGCTCGGGTTACAGAAGCCTGTTGCCGTCGCGGCCACCGATGACCGCGGTTTTGCCGCCGCGATGCAAAAGCATCTCGGCATTGATACAAAGGAGGATGTTGCCTTATGATGATTAAATACCGTGTGACGGATGTTGCCAAGGATTTCGGCGTTCCCAGTAAGGAGATCGTCGAACTGCTGGCAAAGCACTTCCAGCCTGCAAAGAAGAGCGCCACTGCGCTCGAGGAGAACGAGCTGGACGTCATCTTTGAACACTACACCCAAAAGTTTAATACCGATAACCTTGACGCCTACTTCGCCACCGCGAACGACCGCAAGCCGAAGGAAGAGCCGAAGGTCGAGGAAAAGCACGCCGAGGCTCCCGCACAGAGCGGCGCAAAGCCCGCCGCGAGCAAGCCTTCCGCAGGTAAAACTCCCGCAGGCGCGCCCAAGGCGGAAAAGCCGAAGGCTGCGCCGCAGCCGAAGGTGCCGCAGGAGCGCCGCACCGTCGACACCCGCAAGCCGCAGATGTTGGCATCCAACAAGTACGACGAGAAGTTCGACGTGATGGCGCAGACCTCCAACCGTGTACGCGGTGACGGCGGCGCTATTAAAAAGCAAAAGATCAACCAGCGCTCCAAGCAACAATACAAGAAGCAACGCCGCAAGGAGACTGAGGCAGAGCGCCTGAACCGCATCGAGATGGAGCGTAAAAAGAAGCAGGCAACCATTCAGGTCGGTGAGACCATTACGGTCGGCGAGCTGGCTCTGCGCCTCAAGGCAACCTCCGCCGAAGTCATTAAAAAGCTGATGATGCTCGGCGTGATGGCATCGGTTAATCAGGAGATCGACTTTGATACCGCCTATCTGGTGGCGGAGGAATTCCACACCAAGGTAGAAAAAGAGGTCGTTATCACCATCGAGGAGCGCATCATCGACGACAGCGAGGATGCCGACGACAACCTGTTGCCCCGCGACCCCGTCGTGGTGGTAATGGGTCACGTTGACCACGGTAAGACCTCTATCCTGGATGCTATCCGCAAGACCAGCGTCACCGCGGGCGAGGCGGGCGGCATCACTCAGCATATCGGTGCGTATCGCGTGCAGGCAAACGGTCAGTCCATCACCTTCCTTGACACCCCCGGTCACGCGGCGTTTACCTCGATGCGTGCGCGCGGCGCGCAGGTGACGGATATCGCCATTCTGGTCGTTGCCGCTGATGACGGCATTATGCCGCAGACCATTGAGGCGATCAACCACGCCAAAGCCGCCGGTGTGTCCATCATCGTGGCAATCAACAAAATGGATAAGCCCACCGCCAACCCCGACCGCGTGATGCAGCAGCTCACCGAGCACGAGCTCGTGCCCGAAGAGTGGGGCGGCGATGTCATCTGTGTGCCGGTCTCTGCGCACACGGGTATGGGCATCGACGACCTGCTGGAGAATGTCCTGTTGGTCGCGGAAGTGAAAGAACTCAAGGCAAATCCCGATCGTGCCGCCAAGGGTACGGTCATCGAGGCGCGCCTCGATAAAGGTCGCGGTCCCATCGCGACCGTGCTGGTGCAGAACGGCACCCTGCACGCCGGCGACATTCTCGTCGCGGGCACCTCGGTCGGTCGCGTGCGCGCGATGACCGACGAAAACGGCAAAAAACTTACCGAAGCAGGTCCGTCCGTGCCCGTCGAGATCATGGGTCTGGCGGAAGTGCCCGCCTCCGGTGATATCTTCAACGCCGTCAGCGACGAGCGTCTCGCGCGTGAGCTGGTCGAGCAGCGCAAGACCGCCGCAAAGGAGGAACTGTTCAGCCAGTATCAGAAGGTCACGCTGGATAACCTGTTCGATCAGATGCACGAGGGCGAGATGAAGGAACTCAAGATCATCGTCAAGGCCGACGTGCAGGGTTCTGTCGAGGCAGTTACCCAGTCGTTGCAGAAGCTCACCAACGAAGAGGTGCGCGTGCGCGTCATCCATGGCGCAGTCGGCGCGGTGTCTGAGAGCGATGTCATGCTTGCGGATGCGTCCAATGCCATCATCGTCGGTTTCAACGTCCGCCCCGACCCGCTCGCACAGGTCGCCGCGGAGAACGCAGGTGTCGATATGCGCATGTACCGCGTCATCTACGACGCGATCGAAGAGGTCGAGACCGCGATGAA
The DNA here is from genome assembly GCA_964629445.1 of uncultured Ruminococcus sp. Classification (GTDB taxonomy): domain Bacteria; phylum Bacillota; class Clostridia; order Oscillospirales; family Acutalibacteraceae; genus UBA5905. The sequence continues at coordinate 55,340 of CAZVSE010000004.1, forward strand.
GGGCATGCTCGCGCCCAAGACGCGCGAGGTACTGCACGGCCGTGCAGAAGTCCGTCAGGTCTACCGCATCACGGGCGTCGGCATTGTCGCGGGTTGCTATGTCCTCGACGGCAAGGTGTGCCGTAACGATCTCTTACGCATCGTGCGCGACGGCATTATCATCGGCGACGATAAGATGATCTCCCTCAAGCGCTTCAAAGACGACCAAAAAGAGGTCGCGCAGGGCTACGAATGCGGTATCGGTCTGGAAAAGTTCACCGACATCCAGGAAGGCGACATCTACGAGACCTATATTATCGAGGAATATCGTGATTAAACGGGCATTATGCCCGTTTAATCACTGCAATATGCCCTTCGCATCTTAAACAGATGCGATTTCGCAAAGCCGAAATCGGACATATTTGCTCTGTGTTAATGAAAAGGAGGGTTTATTATGCCCAACTACCGAATGGATCGCACCGGCGAGGATATTATGCGGGAACTCACCGCCATCCTGCGTACGGTCAAAGACCCCCGCGTCAACGGCTCGATGATCAGCATCGTGCGGGTAGATGTCACGCGGGATCTGTCCTATACCACTGTCTATATCAGCTCGATGAGCGGCATCGACGCCGCCAAGGAAGCAGTCAAGGGACTCAAATCCGCCGCCGGTTATATGCGGCGGGAACTCGGGATGGCTCTCAAACTGCGCCACACCCCCGAGCTGCGCTTCGTCGCGGACGACTCCATCGAATACAGCACCAACATCGCCGCGATGATCAACAAAATCAGTAAACCGGAGGCTGCTGCCGATGACCAAGATGATTAACGAGCAGGAAGTTGCCGGATTACTGATGCAGGCGGACAACATTCTGCTGCTCGCGCATCAGTATCCCGACGGCGACACCATCGGCTCTAATTTTGCTCTGTGTCTGGCTCTGCAAACGTTGGGCAAGACCGTGCGCGTCTACTGCGGCGATGTCATCCCCGATAAGTACGACTATCTCTATACGGATGTGCCGCAGCCGTCTTTCGAACCCGATTTCATCTGCGCCGTCGATGTAGCGGATATCAAGTTGCTCGGCGACAAGACCGCGCAGGCATACGGCAAACGGATCGATCTGTGTATCGACCACCACGCCACCAACACCGGCTTCGCTACCCACACCTGCGTGGACAGCACCTGCGGGGCGGCGGCGATGGTCGTCTATCGCATCATCGGTCTGCTCGGCATCACGCTGACCCCCGCGATCGCGCGATGCATCTACACCGGCATCGCCACCGACACAGGCTGTTTTAAGTACGCCAACGCAGGAGCGCTCGCACACCGCATCGCCGCTGACTGCATCGATGTCGGCATCCCCTACGAGATGATCAACCGCGTCAATTTCGACACCAAATCCCGCGCCCGCATCGAACTCGAGCGAATGGCGCTCGACGGGATGCGCTTTTATCACAACGGGCGCGTCGCAGTGATGACCATCACCAACGCGATGGTCGAGGAAAGCCGCGCGGGCGAAAACGACCTTGAGGGTCTGCCCCCCATCCCCCGTCAGATCGAAGGCGTGTGGGTAGGTATTACCCTGCGCCAAAAGGCGGACGGGAACTATAAGATCAGTGTGCGCACCGGCACCCACGCCGATGCCGCCGCGATATGCGCCGTACTTGGCGGCGGCGGACACGACCGTGCCGCCGGCTGCGCTGTTGACGGGACACGCGAAGAAGCTACCGCCGCCATCCTACAGGCGGTGGAGCAGGTCGTTGCCCGCATCACCACCGGCTAAAATACAAACACGTACGCGGACAGGGTGAACCCTGCCCGCGTGTTGTAGTTATAATGATGAAAATCGGTGATCCATTTATGACCGAAACAAACGGAATTTTACTCATCAATAAAGACAGTGAAATGTCCTCATTTCTCTGCTGTGCCATCCTGCGCCGCCTGCTCGGCGTAAAGAAAATCGGGCACGCCGGTACGCTCGACCCTAACGCGACGGGCGTTCTGCCGCTGCTGATCGGTCGCGCCACCAAGGCGCTTGACCGCCTGCCGACACAGGACAAGCGCTATACCGCCACGATGCGGTTCGGCGCGGTCAGCGACACGCTGGATATTTGGGGCGCGGTCGAGGAGACCGGCGCATCCCTCCCCACCCGCGCGGCGATCGAGGCGGCGCTGCCGTCCCTGCGGGGGAATATCCGTCAAGTGCCGCCGATGACCTCGGCACTCAAGAAGGATGGCGTGCGGCTGTATGAACTGGCACGACAGGGCATCGAGGTCGAGCGCGAGGCGCGCCCGATCACCGTCTATTCCCTCGACATCGTCGCCTACGACGAGGAAAAGGGCGAGCTGACGATCGACTGCCACTGCTCAAAGGGCACCTACATTCGCTCGATCTGCGACGATCTCGGGCGGACGCTCGGCTGTGGTGCGGTGATGACCGCGCTGTGCCGTACGATGGCGGCGGGCTATCCACTCAATGCGTGCATCACTGTCGCCGAGGCAAAACAACGCGCACAAAACGGTACACTACAAGAGTGCGTTCTACCGATTGAAAGCGCTTTCATCCCTTATCCCGCCATCACCGTCACCGCCCCGCAGGCAATCCGTTTCCGAAACGGCGGTGCGCTCGCCCTCGAGCGACTGCGCGAACCTGTCGACGGACCGACCCGCATCTATTCTCCCGATGGCATTTTCCTCGGCTTAGGACTGCCTGCCGAGGGGGAATTGACAGTAGGCTACTTGGCACAACTATGAACTTAGGGTGCGCAGTTAAACCCGAACCCGCCGCAAAGCGGGATATTTCGGTGCTTTTTGCTCCGCCCGTGCTCGCAAGGCACGAGCATTACTTCGCCCGATCGAAACAAAAATCCCTCGAAATCTCCTCGCTTTGCGGTCGTAGATTTTGGAAAGAGCGAATTTTTGTTCAGCCGAGGCAAAAACGCAACCAATACTGCCGTATTGGTGAGTATTTTAACAAAGGATGAGCGAAAATTCGCCTCTCCAAAACGGAGTTCGAGTTTGACTGCTCACCCTAACGAAAGGAGAGAACGGTATGACCATCTACCATTTGCCAACCGACACCAACCGTGTCCCCGCTGTCGGACGAACGGTTGCACTCGGACTGTTCGACGGGATGCACATCGGACACCGTGCCGTCGTCGCCGAGGCGATCCGTGCGGGACACGGTCATTGTGCTGTCTACACCTTCTCTCCCTCAACCTTATATACTAAAGGCGATCTGCGCCGCATCGCCACCGACGCACAGCAGATCGCCATCCTCGACCGTATGGGCGTGACCGAGATATTCGAAACGAATTTTGCCGCCGTATGCGACCTCTCACCCGAACAGTTTGTTGAGGAGATTCTGCAAAATACCCTACACGCAACAGCCGTCATCTGCGGATTTAACTACCGCTTCGGCAAGGGCGGGGGCGGCGATGCCGCCCTACTCAAGCATTTGTGCGCCGAACGCAGCATCGCGGTGACGGTCGTGCCCGCGGTGGAGAGCAACGGGCAAGCCGTCAGCTCCACCGCCATCCGCTCGGCACTTGCCGCCGGCGACATCGCCACTGTGCGGCGAATGCTGAACCGTGCCTACGGCTTTGACCTCCCCGTCGAGCAGGGACAGCACCTCGGGCGGCGGCTCGGGATGCCGACGGTTAATCAGCTCTTGCCCGCCGGCTTTGCCCTGCCGCGCTTCGGTGTCTATGCCTCCTGCGTGGAGATCAACGGACGGGTGCATTACGGCGTGACCAACATCGGCGTGCGCCCCACCGTCGGTGCGGATGCCCCACTCGCCGAAACATGGATCGACGGCTTTGACGGTGATCTGTACGGGCAACGCATCCGTGTCTATCCCGTCAAATTCCTGCGTGACGAGCACGCATTTGGTACGCTGGAAGAATTAAAGGCACAGATCGAACAGGATGCCGCCGATGCGCGCACCGTGTTTCACGGTGACGGCGGCACGCCGATCAAGGCAGTGCTGTTCGACTTCGACGACACCCTGCATCTGCGCGACCACGCGTTCGGCGAGGCGTGCCACGTCTTTCTCAGACGGCATTATCCCTCCATCAGTGAGGCTGAACACGCCGCACGGTGGGAGGAGATGGTGCGTTTTGACGACTACGGCTATCGACGCCCACTCTCGTATGCGCAGTATATCGAAAAATACCTCAATGAATGGAAGGATGCTGTCTGCGATCGCGAAACGAATGACTTGAAAGAGTTTTTTCTCAATTTCGCTGACAACAGCGTGCTACTCGACGATGTTGCCGACACCCTGCGCGAACTGCGGCGACGCGGCTATCTTATCGGGGTCATCACCAACGGCTACACCTTCCTGCAGGATCACAAACTCGGACTTTCGGGACTGCGCCCGTTCGTGGATCTCACCCTCGTCTCCGAGACTGAAGGGATCAGCAAGCCGCACACCGAGATCTTTCGCCGCGCCGCGGCAAGGCTGGGCGTGCCATGTGAGGCATGCCTGTTCGTCGGCGATCACCCGATCAACGATATCAGCGGTGCTCGCGCCGCGGGAATGGCGGCGGTACGGGTCGACTACGGCTTCCCGTCCGACCATCCGATTTATGAGCAGTCGATCACACCCGAGATCCCCGAGATCTGTCGGCTGAGGGAGCTGCTCGACCTGCCAAGTCTTGACACCTTGCCCGTGCAGACTTGACCTTTGACTGAAAATACAGTAAAATATAAACGTCTTATAATTTAGATTATTTTTTATACTTTTAATGGAGGTTTTGATGATGAAAGTTTCTCCGTCGATCTTAAGCTGTGACTTCGCCCACGCGGCAGACGAGCTGCGTATGGTGGAAACCACCGGCGCGGATATGGTGCATCTGGACGTGATGGACAGCGTGTTTGTCCCGAATATGAGCTTCGGTCCGCCTGTGCTCGCCTGCCTGCGCCCGCACACCGACCTGTGCTTTGACGTGCATCTGATGATGCAGTATCCCGACCGTCTGCTCGACGATTTCGCCAAGGCGGGCGCGGACATCATCAACATTCACCTCGAGAGCTCCGCTCCCGTGGCAGACACCCTCGCACGCATCCGCGCACTGGGCAAAAAGCCCGCCATCACCGTGAAGCCCAAGACCACCGCCGAGGAGGTCTTCCCCTATCTCGAGATGGTAGATATGGTGCTGGTGATGACGGTGGAGCCCGGCTTCGGCGGGCAGTCCTTTATGGCGGATATGCTGCCGAAGATCGCCGCTCTGCGCGCCGAGATCGACCGCCGCGGGCTGGATGTGGATATTCAGGTGGACGGCGGTATCAACGCTGACACCGCCAAGCTCGTCGCCAAAGCAGGTGCGGACGTTGCCGTCATCGGCAGTGCGCTGTTCGGCGCCCCAGATCCGAAGGCGCTGGTGGACGCCGTACACGCTATGTAGCCAGCAATTTGCCGAGCGCATCCCCTGCCGCCAACAGGCGACCGCGCTCCGCAACAGCGGCAACGGCGACCTCGCCACGACCGATCAGCGTGCCGTATTCCCTCAGCAGACCCGTCTGCAGACGGCTCAGCCGCGGTGCGGGATACACCGCGAGGGCGTACCCATCATCCGTTTCGTACAGCGAGATGTGGGCGTTTATTTGTCCGTCGGACAGGCAAGCCGCCCACTGCTCCGCCAACCGAAAGAGCGCGCCGACATCCCTGATCCGATACACCGTGATCCCATTGTCCTGCGGATTTCGGCGAGCGGAGACCAGCACGACACACCCGCCCGCGACGGGGATATACTCGACCAGTATATGCTTGCCGAAATGCTTAAGGCGAGTCTGCGCCGCCTGCAGTACCTGCTGCAGATGCGACCCGATATCCCGCTCCTGTTTACTCATTTCTTCCTCCGACAACCAAATGCGCAGGTTGCCGTTGGATATCGGCTCGACCTTCACGCGACCTTCCTCCTTTTCCAAACAGTGTTCGGCTATTTCCAACACTATCATAAGACCTATGCTCCATCCATAGCAAGTGGATATTTTCGGCGGGAACAATTCCCTCCTACCCCGTATTGACCACAGGCATCTGAAGAAAGGTGTGATCCTATGGGTCTGTTTGACCGAGGCGTTGTCCTTCCCTTCCAAAAAGGAAACGCCATCCTCCACAACATCGAAGATTTCAAGGCGACCGCCGCGGTGCGCGTGCCTTTGGTACGCTTGGACATCAACGCGCCCGTGCCGAGCCTGCCTTTCAAAGAAGATACGCTGATCGCACGCGGCAGCATCTTATACAACGAAGAAAACGAGTTGCCGGTGCTCGCACCGATCACCGGCAAATTCGTCGGCACGGTGGCAATGCTGCACCCTCAGTACGGTAAGCTGTTGTGCGCGGAGCTCAATCCCGCCGATGACGGCGAGGAAGAAACGCTGCCCGTCGTCCCCGACGAGGAACTGACTGCTGACGAGATCCTACGCATCGCGCAGGATGCCGCCATCTATGATGAACTCGACGGCATCCCTCTCGCGGAAAAGCTCGCCACCTGGCAGCTACCACCCAACGACACCGTCGCACCTTTCTGTGTGTTGGTGGCGGATGCGACCGAAAACGATGTGTTCGGCAGCGCAGCCTGGGCGGTCCTCGCCGAGGAGCCTGAGACCGCGCTCGACGGTCTGCAACTCGCAGCAAAAGCACTTCATTTTACCCGCTATCACATCGCAACGATGCTGCCCAAGTCACGGCGTCGTGCGCTATACCACGCCATCGGCCGGATTAATGTCTACACCGTTGGCGACGAATATCCCGTGACCGACTACGCCGATAGCCGTGACGAGATGTTCCGCATCGGTATTCAGGCGTGTCTGGCACTGGCAAAGGCCGTACGGCAAGGGCGCAAATCGCTCTCAACCGTCATCACCGTCGCGGGCGACGGCCTGCTCGCATCCCGTAATCTGCGCGTGCCCTACGGCACGGATATTGCCGATATTCTTCAGCAGTGCGACGTGAGCGGAACGGTCGACGTCGTACTCGGCGACGCGATGACCGGTGTCGCCTGCGCCGAACAACACACGCCGTTGCTACCCGGCACCACCACACTGCTGGTGATGAAACCGCGCGGTGCGGTAACGGCTCAACCCTGCATCGGCTGCGGTCGCTGCGCCGCGGTCTGCCACGCAAAGCTGTTGCCCTATGAGATCGTGCGTCGTGCAGAGAATATGCACTACGAACGTCTGCGCCGCCTGACCGCTCATCTTTGCGACGGCTGCGGTGCCTGCTCATACATCTGTCCCGCAGGACGAGATGTTGCCGCCGCCGTGCTTCACGCCGGCAAGAGCATTGGCCCTGTATTCTTGAACTGGGGAGATGATGAAGATGAAGAATAATCTCGCGCCCCATATCCGCACCGAGCAAAAGGCTCATTATATGACGATCGACGTGCTCGTCGCCGCCGCGCTTTTGTGCGTATTCTCGGTGTTTAACTACGGGCTTCGACCGGTGTACATCGTGCTGTTCAGCATGCTGTCCGCCATTGTCTGTGAAGCACTCTGCTGTCTGATACGCCGAAAATCCCTTCGCACTCTGCTCGACGGCAGTGCCGCCGTCACGGGCACACTCATCGGGCTCGTGATGTCCCCGATGGTCGCCTACTGGGTGCCGATGGTCGGCTCAGCCTTCGCCATTCTGGTGGTCAAAGCGCCATTCGGTGGCTACGGACGCAATGTGTTTAATCCCGCTGCCGCCGGCATCGCGATCCTCTCCTATTGCACCCCTGCGCGACTGTTCACCTATCCTGCCATCGGTGCCGGAATGAAGCTTCCGCTGACGATGTCTATCGCCGCGGAGGATATCGCCATCGGCACCTCGCTCGCCGCACAGATCCGCGCGGGCGCGACCCCGACGGTCAACCGTCTGCATCTGCTGCTCGGCGACTTCGTCGGTCCGATCGGTACCACCGCAACCATTGTGCTGTTGGCGTGTGCCGCGTATTTCATTATCCGCCGCACCGCGTCCGCGTGGACGATTTTGCCCTATCTCATCACCTGCGCGATCATCGCGTGGTTTACTCCCTGCACCGGTCTCGGGATCCTGCACAGTACCGCCGCACAGCTCTGCGCAGGCTATGTGCTGTTCACGGGCGTGTTCCTACTCAACGATCCCGTTACCACTCCGCGCTTTTGGCTCGGTCGAGTCATCTACGGCGTGCTGACGGGTGCATTGGTGATGCTGCTGCAACGGATCGGACGTGTCGAGGCCGGCAGCTGCTTTGCCATCCTTATTATGAACACGGTATCCCCCATCATCGACCGTTGGAGTTATTACGGCTGGCGAAACATCACCCGCCTGCTTCGAATCCGTCGGGAGGTGAAAGCCCATGAGTAAGCATAAGAGCCTGCAACGCCGCTTCTGGCAGGCGGCAGACGCCTTTATGGAGACCGCCGTCACGAAAAACCTCGTGCTGACGCAAGCGATCGGTATATGCCCCATCATTGCCGCCGGCGTCACCCTGCAAAACGGTGTCACCCTGACCTTTTGTACCGCAGCCGTGCTCATCCCTCTGAGCCTGCTGATGCCGCTCATCGGTAACCGCCTACCCCGCTGGTTGCGCCCCGTATTGTATGTCCTGCTCGCCGCACTCGCGCTCGTCGGGGCGTCCTATTTGCTCGAGACCCAAATATCCCCCGAGCTGTATGCACGGCTGTATGTGTTCATCCCGCTCATCGCGGTGAATATGCTGCGCGCGCACAACTCGTCTATGGCACGCACGATGCATCCGCTGGAGACCGCTCTCGAGGCTCTCGGCAGCACGATCGGCTTCGGCGCGGTCATCTGTACCATCTCCGCCATTCGCGAGGTGGCCATCAGCGGTACGCTGTGGGGATTCCCCGTCGGCAACGGCTTCACCCTGCCCGAGGCGGCGGCACCCTTCGCCGCATTCATTATGTTGGGCTTTATGTCTGCGCTGCTGCAATGGACGCGCCACCACATCGCCGCCTATTTCCGCAAAAAGGAGGCTGAGCATCAATGACCGACTTCTTTTCTTCCGTCTATGACGTCTTCAAGGAACTGCTCTCCTTCTTTATCACCATCGCCCTGCTGCAAAACATCGTGCTCACGACCGGCTTCGGCTCGTCGAGCGTACTGCGCGTAGTGCGCAAGCCGCGAAACGTCTGGCTGTTCAGCGGAATGCTGACGGTGTTCTCCGTTTTGACGGTGGTCATCGCATTCCCGCTTGACCGCCTGTTCGGCACCGCTATCACCAACTTTTGGCGCCCGATGATGTTGCTCGGCATCACAGCGGTAGTGTATATTCTGGCAGTCCTGCTGCTGTCGAGATTTGCCCCGCGCTTTTACAACCGCGTCAGCCGCTCGATGCCGCTCGCCGCATTCAACAGTCTGGTGGTGGGCGTCGCGCTCGTGTCAAATGTCCAGTTCTCTTCCACCATCGGCGGCATCATCGGTCTGGCGATCGGTGCCTGTCTGGGCTTTGCCTTGCTGACCTTCATCGTCGATGAGGGCATCGAGCGCCTCGATAACCCCGATATGCCCGATGCGTTCCGCGGAATGCCCGCGACACTGGTCTATATCGGCATCCTCGCCCTCGCCCTGATGGGCTTTACATCCGATTTCTCACTGATTTAGGGTGACACGAATAACCATCTTTGGAGGTATCCCCTATGGGAATGAAACTTCACCGCAATCGCCGCGTGTTCCGCAGCCGACATCTGTTGCCCCGCATCCTGCTTTGGATCGTAGGAGCGATTGCCGTCATTGCTGTCGGCTTTTTCGGCGCGAAGCATTTCACCGAGCATCCGGTCGACACCACACCCGAAAGCACGCCGAGCGAATCGCAGATCAATTCCCTGCCTGTCGACACCACAACCGAATCGAACGACACCCCAACCTCCGACACCAAACCGACGGTCACGGTTGAGCAGGTGCGGGCATTCTATCTGCCGTTTGATGCGCTGAAAAGCCGCGACACGCTGATCGCTACCCTCACTGAAGCGGTCGAGGCGGGCTTCACCGGTGTGGTATTCGATCTCAAAGACGCAAACGGCACGCTCTATTTCCGGTCCGAGACCGAACGCGCGCAACAAGTGAATGCTTTCGCCGCTGACGCGCTCTCTGCAGACGAGACCGAGGCGCTGTTCTCGACGATCCGCGAGGCGGGGCTAATGCCGATCCCGCGACTGTACGCCTTTATGGATAACGCCGCCGCCCGTGTGCTCACAAACGCCCGCATCGCGCATCAGAGCGATCCGTCGTGGGTGTGGTATGACGCCAACCCTGCGAACGGCGGCAAGGCGTGGCTCAACCCCTACGCGGACGAGGCACACCTCTACATCATCGACCTCGCGAAAGAACTACGAGATGAGGGTGCCGCCGCCATCCTGCTGGATGGGGTGCAGTTCCCCGCGCAGACTTCCTCGGCAAACTTCGGGAACTCCTCCAATGTCAACCTCAGTCGAGATGAGATGCTGACCGCTTTCATCAAAAAGGCACGCACTCTGCTCGGTGACTCCTGTCCCGTGATGCTCTCCTGCACAGCGGACGGCGCGCTCGGTACGGATACACTGACCTACGGCGCAAACCCCCTCACCTTTACACCCTCAGTGGCCGCGCCCACCTTGTTCACAGGCGAGATGAAAAGCACCGTCACCGTCGGCACCGAAACCGTCCAGAATACCCCCGATAACCTGAAAGCCACGGTGCAGGCGCTGGTCAACCAGATGACCCTGCGCATCAAGGTCATGGCAGAGGATCAGCAGCCAACCCTCACCCCGTGGCTACAGGCTTACGACTATACCCCTGCGCAGATCAAAAGCGCGATGGAGGGCTGTGTCGCGGGCGGTGCGGACAGTTTCATCCTATACGATCCGAGCGGCAGTTACGACTTCGCCACGCTCGGCAACTAACACCCCTCTATCAGCATACGCAGGGCATTTTTGTCCTGCTACAATCGAAAAATTTGAACGCCCTCGGCAATTTGCCGAGGGCGTTCTTTATTCCTTTGCTACAGCCAGACGGTCAACCAGCACCGCCTCTCCTGCCTCTACGGTATAAAACTCATATACAAGCCTTTGCCCATCGACCGTCAACACACCGAACATTGGAACACCGAGATCGGCGCTCGCGACATTGCCTATATCGAAATAGTCCGACTGTACCGAGACGATTGATACAGCCACCTTATACTTCCTGTTCGTATAGGATCTTTCGCCGTCACTCTGCGCGTATTCCGTGTTTTCGCCAATGCGATGACCGGATGCGCCGCAGGCTATATAATACGTACCGTTTGGGTCAAGATCGTAAACAATTCCATTCTCCGCAAGCATTTCTGTGGTATGCTCGATTACCGTATTATCCTCCTCATTCAACGTATACCCGACACCACCCCACGTATACGGGAGAGTCTTGCTGTACGTATGATCGTGCGCCTGCAATACCAGATCCACTTTATATTGAGCACAAAGTCCCGCTATTTGTTCTATATAATCTTCTTCCATTGAAAAGCCGTGATCGCCTGTCGTATAGGGTGCCTTATGCAGCATCAATATCCGCCAATCTATAGCGGTATTTTCGACCGCCGCCGTCAAATCCCCTTCCATCCATCGGTACTGTTCTTCTCCGAAATCGTTTGTATTTAATACCGTAAAATGAATGTTGTTGTAATCGAACGAATAGTAACCGCCGCTAGCGGTGAGACCGTCAAAAGCAACAGTGTTATTCGCTAAAAAGAGCCCATCGGTAGCATCGTGATTTCCCGCAGCCATAATCAGCGGGGTGCTTCCAATATACGGCGCAAGCTCTTCGCGGCTTCGTATCCATCCGAGAAAATGATTGTATTGTTTACCGTCCAGAGAAAAGGTGCTGGTGAAATCCCCGCCGAACGCAAAAAAGTCCGGCGACACACCTAACCGCGTGACAGCCGCCGACAGGGTGTCGGCCCCATAGTACAACTTCTGTCCGTCATTGGTTTGATAATCGCTGAAATTGATGACGACCGTTTTTTCGTCCTCGGCAACCTCAAATTCGCCGTATTGATACTGCTCGTTTCCGCCGACAGCGTAATAGTATGTCTGTCCCTTGGTCAAATGCTCGACGAACACCCGATGATTGCAATAAGAAACACCCAACAATCGCCCTGCACGCGTAGGGTCCGCTACACTCTTTGTCTCGCCCTCGATCAGGTAAATGCCATCGATCGGCTGATACTTCAGATCGCCATCACTTTCGCGCGCCTCATCAAGATCGTCCTCACTAAACATTCTTTGTGACAAGTAGAGATGCGTTTGCTCATCGACTGCTCTGCTGTCCTCTGTCCACCAAGAAAACCCGCGACTGTACTGACCGTTATACAGCGTCACATTCAGTCCGGATGGTGCCACGTCAACTGTGTGGTATATTTGCGAATATTTGTTGTATATGCCACCCCCTGCCACAACCATAAACAAGCAAACAAACGAAATTCCAACGGATATCTTGATGCGCTTTGTCATACCACTTCACTCACCTTTTCGTTATGTTATGAATTATGTTATAAGTTATAACATATAACTTTAACATCTGTCAAGGCATACTATAGGTGAGGTGATTTCAAATGAAAGAAAAACTCATTATCAACAAGAAACCGTTAAAAGGCGAGGACGGATATAAGACCTTCTCTATACGCATTAAGGACGAAACCGTCCGCAATCTCGATACGTTATCGACCGAGACCAACCGCTCGAGGAACGAGCTTATTAACATCCTGCTGGATTATGCGATCGCCAATTGTGAGATCAAATAAAATCGGCATAAAACAAACCGACGGGCAGTTTAAACTGCCCGTCGGTCTGTTTCTGTGTTTTTATTCATTCTTACCAAATTCCGACAGCTCCAGGTCGGGGTTGTGCTCGGTCGCCCAGGTGATATTCCAGCTGTTGGTGAACAACAAGAGCTTGCGCTCGTGGAGATCCTGAATGCGGCGGGTGTCTGAGGTGAGGTTGAGGGTCTTGACGTTTATGTCCTCATTCTCGATCCAACGGATGTACTGATACGGCAGATTCTGCATTCGGATGTCGACGTTATACTCGTTCTTAAGGCGGTAGGTCAGCACCTCAAACTGCAACACGCCGACCACGCCGACGATGACCTCTTCCATACCGCCGCCGAGCTCTTGAAAAATCTGAATAGCACCCTCCTGTGCGATCTGGGTGATGCCCTTGACAAACTGCTTACGCTTCATCGTGTCCACCAGCGACACGAGTGCGAAATGCTCCGGCGCAAAGGTGGGGATGCCCTCAAATCGGAACTTGTCACTCCCCGAGCAGATAGTATCGCCGATGGAAAAGATGCCGGGGTCAA